>DUBW01000075.1 GCA_012960135.1 Methyloprofundus sp. | reverse complement strand
GCTCAGGGTTTTTCAGCGCACTTTTAGGATATTAAGTCGCATTTAAAAACAGTGACTTATCTGTTTTTTATGAAAAATACTAAAATGGCGGCTTTCGAATCTTCAATCGTTTTATTAGCCGTTATTACATCATAGAATACTGATTTTAAAGGGAAATATTTTTTTCCGTTCAAGCGCTAACTACAAAGGTAGAAAAATCATGAAAAATTTAAATATTCAAAAAGTACAACAGGGTTTTACCCTAATCGAACTAATGATCGTGGTCGCGATTATTGGTATTTTGGCGAGTATTGCGTTGCCGGCTTACAGTGATTATATGATTCGTGCTCGTGTTTCAGAAGCAGCAATTATGGCTTCAGCGCAAAAAACAACTGTAGCTGAAAATATTGTTAATAATGGTGGTATAGGTACAGCGAATTGTGCTGGGGTCACCAATCTATCTGTTGCCACTGTAAATGTTCTTAGTTCTACTTGCACTACTGCTACTGGAGTAATTGCTGTGACGACTACAGCTAAAGCTGGAAGCGTTACACTTTCATTTACACCTGCTGTAAATGCTAATGGCACTATTACATGGAATTGTACAACAAATATAGATAAGTATTCACCTGCAGAGTGTCGATAAGAAATCAAAGGGTCAGTCGCTAATGCCGCTATCAGTTATTAATTAAGTTGTTGAATACTAACGATTAATTATCTTTCAGGGGTCAGCCAGCTTGATTTTAAAAATAAAGAAGAACCATCCAGTCTTTAATTGGCCTGGGTGATTTTTTGAAAAATCGAGAGTTAAGATATAAGGTAACTTGATTGTAAATAAACTTTAGTTCAGAAAACTTTTTTTGAATAAAAAACTATCCTGGCATTTATTTGTTTATTTATTTATTTGTTTGGGTGGTTTTTTTATGTCTGTCAAAAAAAAGGACCCAAACAACGCAACAAATAGGGTAAATAGCGGATAGACCATTATTGTAAGCTGAAAGGAAAAGAATCAGACGATTGCGGGTAAGGAATGTGCATGACACGCTTCCGAATTTAGTTGTTTACTTTATTTTGTGCTCGTTTGTAAGTAGCTAATGTTATGGACTATCGCTTTTGAGCTCGTAGTTTTTGTATTAAAGCGGCTAATGATGTTATTAACAAGGCTCCTGAAATCACCCCCACCGACACCAGCATATTGCTAAGCCATTCTGGTTTGAGCAGTAAGATCAACCCTAAGCCCAACATCATGCTGCCAGAGAGAAGTTTTAATAAGCGGCCGGTTTGCTCAGATAATTTTCTACTGCCCATAATCAGGGTAAACAACATTAAAATGACAAGTAGCGGAATAATCTCAATGAGATTATAGAGGCCAAGACACAGGTAATATTGTACGGTGCTTGACAAACGGGGTGATAAGTTTGACTGGTGTAATGCATTGATTAAAATGAAGTATATCTAAAGATATAAGCGCCGGCAAAGGTAGCTTGCACTGAGTGTATGAATTCAGGTCAGATAATTTGACAAGATAACGTTTTTTAAGCATCATCAATCATAAAACCTAAAAAAATTATGAGTATTGATACCTTAACAATCCATCGGGTAGAAATAGATACCTACCATGAAAATGTTGCTTATTTAAATCGTCAGTGCAGTATCTATCGAGCCGAGGGCTTTCAGGCGCTGTCAAAAATTGAAGTCAGTGTTAATGGCACAAGGTTACTGGCAGTTTTAAATGTAGTCGATGATAGCTCTATTGTCCAGCCCGGAGAGTTAGGCTTATCGCAACAAGCGTTTGAGCATTTAAACGCTGAGGAAGGAGCTCTGGTGACAGTTAATCATGCTGAACCGCCAAAATCAATGGATGCGGTACGACGTAAGATTAATGGTGAACGGCTTAGTCAGGCTGATTTTGATGATATTTGCAATGATATCGGTGAGACTCGATACTCTAAAATGGAAATGGCGGCTTTTCTGGTTGCCACTGGGCAAAATAACCTGGATCGTGATGAACTGCTTTACTTAACTCGAGCTATGTTGCAATCAGGCGAGAGGATGGATTGGCACGAGTCTCTCGTAGCCGATAAGCATTGCATAGGGGGTATTCCAGGCAATAGGACGTCGATGTTAGTGGTGCCGATTGTTGCCGCGCATGGAATGTTAATCCCGAAAACATCTAGCCGGGCGATTACTTCACCTGCGGGTACGGCAGACACCATGGAGGTACTGGCGAATATTAATCTTACACCGCAACAGTTACGGGATCTTGTACGTCAGCAGCGAGGTTGTCTGGTATGGGGCGGCACCGCTAAACTGGCACCGGTTGATGATATGCTGATTTCGGTAGAAAGACCGTTGGGTATTGATTCACAAGGGCAGATGGTGGCATCTATTTTGTCGAAAAAACTCGCCGCCGGTTCGACGCATTTAATTATTGATATTCCTGTGGGCCCAACGGCTAAAGTCAGACAAATGCGCCAGGCACTGGCTTTGCGTAAGCTATTCGAATTCGTTGGAGATCAGCTGAATATTCATCTGGAAGTGATGATTACCGATGGTCGTCAACCGATAGGCAAGGGTATAGGGCCAGTACTGGAAGCCAGGGATGTTATGCAGGTACTGAATAATGAGGTGGATGCGCCTGCTGATTTACGTCAGAAATCGCTCTTGCTAGCGGGACGGATTATCGAATTTGACCCCGATGTGCGTGGTGGGCAAGGTTATGCGATTGCTAGAGATATACTTGAATCAGGGCGGGCCTGTGCAAAGATGAATGATATTATTAAAGCCCAGGGTGAAAAGGAAATAGACTTACAACCCGGTAAGTTATGTTATCAGGTCGGTGCGGATCGTGATGGCGTCGTTACCCATATTGATAATTTTCAAATGGCAAAAATTGCCGGTATTGCTGGTGCGCCGATGGTTAAAAAAGCGGGGGTAGACCTGTTTAAAAAACTGGGAGATCAGGTCGTAAAAGGTGAGCCTTTGTATCAGATTCATGCTGAATTTCCAGCCGATTTTAATTTTGCAAAAAAACTGGCAGAGCAAAATAATGCCTACAGTATTGGTGAGCATGAGCAGATCTTAAAACCGTTAATTGCATTTTAGAGGTGTACTATGTTGGTACTTGGATTTCCCGAATATCTACCCCAAGCGCAACGCCTGGCTGCTGCACTGAATGTGCAATTGCAGGAGGTGTTCCTGCACCAGTTTCCCGATGGTGAAAGCCTGTTGCGCTTACCGGTTGATTTGCCAGAACATATTGTTATTTGCCGTAGCCTTAATCAACCCAACGATAAATTAATCGAACTGCTGTTGTGTGCTAAAACAGCACGTGAGCAGGGGGTTAAACGATTGACCTTAGTCGCACCGTATTTATGTTATATGCGGCAGGATATTGCGAATCAGCCTGGAGAAGCGGTGAGTCAGCGTATTATCGGGAAAATATTGGCGGATATATTTGATGATGTAATTACGGTCGATCCGCATTTACATCGTATTTCGAGATTAAATCAGGCGATTCCAATTGATAATGCGATTAGCCTGACGGCAACTGAGGAAATAGCCCGGTTTCTGCAACAGAAGTTTTCCCATGCTGTTTTACTGGGACCGGATAGTGAATCGGAACAATGGGTTGCCGCGATTGCTAAAGAAATAGGTTTTGACTATTCGGTTGCTGAAAAAATACGTCTGGGTGATACGCAGGTGGAAATGACGTTGGCTGATCATGATTTTCAGCACAAAACGGTAGTGATTATTGACGATATGGCCAGTACGGGTCGAACTTTAGCCAGGGCAACCACTTTGCTGTACGCGGCTGGCGCAGTTGAGGTTTATGCGGCGATCACCCACCCTTTGTTTTGTGGTGATGCAGAGGCGCATATTTTACAGTCGGGTGTAAAGGAGGTCTGGAGTACGGATAGTATTACTCATGCTAGCGCCAGTATTCATCTGCATACATTGTTGGCACAAGCAGTGCGGGATATTTTATAGCGCTTGCTGTTCTGGTTCTGGCAAGTCATCTCCAGAACCCAGTAATATTGCAATCCAGCGGGTATCAGGATTTTTTTCCAGAACTATCTTTGCTATCATGGTAAAAGGCACAGAGAGTAACATACCTACACTGCCAAATACCCAGCCCCAGAAGGTCAGGGACAGAAATACCACTAGAGTAGATAAGCCTAGGCCTCGCCCCATAATACGCGGCTCCCAAATATTACCCACCACCATATTGACCACAAAATAGCCTAACATCACTAATAAGGAGCTATTGACGCCCAGTTGTACCAGGCACAGTAGTACTGTCGGGACAGCTGCAATGATAGAGCCGATGGTTGGTACAAAATTCAGCATAAACGCGATCACACCCCATAGAATAGGGAAATCAACGCCCAATATTGATAGCCATAGTGTTATTATCAGGCCGGTTACTAGGCTGGTTATCGCTTTAATGGCAAGGTATTGATTGATTCTGGCGACTATTTCGTGAGAATGATAACTAAGATTAGAATCGCCAAAGGCCGCCTGAATTTTCTGCGGGAATGAGTAGCTTTCAAACAAGATAAAGATGACTGTTAACTGGATCAGGAACATATCGGCAAAAACGGCCCCTAAACTACTAATCAACCCACCTATAAATTTCATAACCTTGCCGGCATTAAATTCCTTAAATAAATCAATATTGATAGTATGTTCTATCCCCAGCTTACCTAGCCACTGAATCATAGAGCTCGTCTGCAGTTTTAGATTATTTTGATAAGTAGGTAATTGCTGAGAAAATTCATTAACGGCACTAACAATATAAACTCCCACGGTACCAATGGTTATAAATAAAGCGATTATTACCAGTAGTATAGCCGGGGTAGACGAAAGGCCTTTTTTTTCTAACCATGCCAGCGAGGGTAGGCAAATTATAGCAATAAAGATTGAGAGAAATAAGGGGTTTAAGATGGGCGCCGCCGCCTTCATGCTGGCAATAACAATACATATTGCGGCTAGGGAGATAAGGATGGAGCTTTGTTTGATAGACATATTTATATCCTTGCTCCGCTCCTTACTGTGCCGAGATGCAGTTGATTATATAAATTTAGTGAATAGGGTGCGTTTAACGCACCCTACAATATAGGTGTTATTTGAACCACGAATCATAAAAACGTGGGTTAAACATTTTCTTCACTGTATAGGCTATACGCGCCTTCTTTTCTGCAACTGTAGAACTTTCTTTGACATCACCAGAAGCAACGCCCATCCAAATGACATAACCTGTTTTTATATCCAGAGCAGCAACGATTAAAGCGGCTTTAGGAACGTTTTCTGGGATTTCAACATTTGTATCAGGGTTAGCTTGTAACTGCTGGGCTGCCATATCTACGCCAGTAAAGAAGCTCATTGCGATTTCTGCATCTTGGTCAGCTACTTCGGTAAGGCCTTTGTCGCGTAATTGGCTGTCGATCAGAAATTTAATATCGCTAGAAACATCAAATTTTGCCGGCTGCCATTTTCCTTCAGGGTCGTTTAGTATCTCTGCAGATCCTAACCAGGCATAAGTCTTATAAGCTTGTAGATTAACCTTAGGGTCAGATGCTGTTTCAACTTCTATATCTTTCGTTGTAGATGCACAAGCCGATAGAAAAATGGCTAGAATAAATAATGTGACAGGGTAAAGTGTTTTTTTCATAAGATTCATTATTTGTTTGCTTAAAAATGGTACTTTAACTCAAATGGATTAGTGAATCCATAGGAATGTTGGCTACAATATATTTGCACTACACCGTGTTTTATATCTAGCGTAAAAACTATAGGGCTTCGTCAGGTCCAGGAGCAAGTTTTTACTGAGCAATAAAGGAATGAGCTGTTGATTTGAAAACATACTTATTTTTAAAGTAAATTGACTATAGTGGTTACTATTTGCTAATCAGTCATTGGCAAAATGGAGCTCATCTCAAAGGGAAATGGAATGTATAGACTATCTGCTTTAATTTTTCGTATTATATCAACGGCTTGTCCGGGCTGGACTTTGCAGTGGTATTAAGACAGAGTTTTGTGCCGGTATTGAGTTCTATATTGTTTAGCATTCCTTATACAAAGAATGCCTAGTCCCAGTGTCACCCGCATAAAGTTGAGGCAATGCAGAAAACATTCGACATCCTCACATATCACAGGCCAATTAGTCGTTTATTTGCATTCGCTAATTAAAAATTCTACTTGTTATAGGCTTATGCTTTAATAAGTCTATCCTGTCTATTATTGCCCTTATTTGAGATTTATTTATGAGCCTTTCTCAGCATCGTTGGTTTTGCCAATATCTAATCGGGCTGCTAGCGCTATTGCTTGCCGCCTGTGAGTCAAAAAATGAATATATTGCTCCACCAGCCCCGGACGTGACTGTTAGCAAGCCTATTCAAAAAAATGTCACAGAATATCTGGAATTTACCGGCACAACACGATCCGTAGGCTTTGCTGAAGTAAAGGCACGAGTATCTGGTATTTTACAAAGCATGCACTTTGCTCCGGGGGTTAAGGTTAAGCAAGGAGATTTATTATTCATTATTGACCCGGAACCCTATCAGGCAGAACTAGAAGCAGCTCAGGCAGAATTAGTCAGTGCTAAAGCCGAGTTAAATCGGGCTCAGGTTGAGTTAAACCGCGCCGAGCAACTAATCAAGAAAAATTATATTTCCAAAACCGATTATTTACGCCGCAAAACTGAGCGTGATGTGGCTCAGGCATCCATAGGTTTAAAGGCTGCGTGGGTGCATAGTGCAGAAATTCAACTGGCATATACACAAGTCACCGCCCCAATTGCTGGGCGAGTTGGTAGAAATATGGTCGATATAGGTAATTTAGTTGGTGAAGGTGATGCCACTTTATTAACCACTATTACTCAATATAAACCGATGTATGTTTATTTTCATTTGAATGAGCGCGATTTATTAAGCCTAATGACGTTAAGGGGAAAAGAATCTAAACAAGCAGGCCATAATTCGGATTTAATGTCGGATCAGGAATTAGATATTCCTCTTTTACTTGGCCTGGCTGATGAAGACGGCTATCCGCACGAAGGGGTTTTAGATTTTGGTGAGTCATCAATAAATACCAGTACAGGAACAATAGAACTACGCGGTGTTTTTTCTAATTCTGAAAAGCCACCTCGCTTATTGCCAGGATTATTTACTCGTTTACGTTTGCCGATAGGAACAACACCAGATGCTTTATTAGTAAACGAGCGAGCTATCGCTGCAGACCAAAGCGGGCGCTATGTATTAGTGGTAAATAATGAAAACAAAGTAGAGAAGCGACCTGTCACTTTGGGACAACATCTGAATGGCATGGTTGTTATTGAGAAAGGCGTTAAAGTAGATGATAAGGTTATTATTAAAGGTTTGCAAAAAGCCAGGCCTGGTAGCGTAGTTAGCCCTCAAACAGATTCAAAAGCAGGATAAGACTATGTTCTCTCGATTTTTTATCGAACGCCCGATTTTTGCCAGCGTTATTTCCATTGTTTTGCTGATCGCAGGGATTGTATCGGTACTTAGCTTGCCCAGTGCGCAGTATCCTGAAATTACTCCACCAACTGTTGAAGTGAAAGCCTCTTACCCCGGTGCTAATGCTCAGGTTGTTGCTGAGACGGTTGCTGCACCGATAGAACAGCAGGTGAATGGCGTGGAAAATTCTCTGTATATGTCTTCCACTAGCGCGGGGGATGGTTCTTATACTTTGACGGTTACCTTTGAAGTGGGTACCGATCTGGATATGGCGCAAGTCATGGTGCAAAACCGGGTGGCTCTGGCGACGCCGAATCTACCTGAGGAGGTTAACCGACAAGGGGTTAATACCAAAAAGAAATCAGCCAATATTATTTTATTTGTGTCACTGATTTCACCCGATGAAACTTTTGATGAACTGTATTTAAGCAATTATGCCACTCTGAATATTCGTGATCAAATCAGCCGAATCAAAGGGGTGGGTGATGTGTTGATTTTTCCTCCCAGTGATTACAGCATGCGCATATGGTTAAATCCTGAGCAATTAAAATCTCGTGGGATTACCACTCAGGACGTCTTGAATGAGATGCGCGAGCAAAATGTTCAGGTTGCTGCCGGACAAATTGGCCAGCCTCCGGTTCCAGAGGGAATTAATTTTCAATATACGATTAATGTTCTGGGTCGATTAACGGATATAGCCCAGTTTGAAGAGATGATTATCAAAACCGGAGAGACTGGCAATATTACCCGTTTAAAAGATGTCGCACGCGTAGAGTTAGGCGGTAAAACTTACGATATCAGTTCCAGTATGACCGGCTCGCCTTCAGCCAGTATCAGCATATATCAATTACCTGGGGCGAATGCGCTGGATGTTGCTAATCAGGTTCGCGCAAAAATGCAAGAGCTTGCGGCTAATTTTCCGCAGGGCCTAGAGTATAAAATTCCGTACGATACCACGCTTTTTGTCAGTGCCTCAATCGATGAAGTTTTTGTTACCCTCTATCAGGCGGGGGCATTGGTGTTTATCGTGTTATTTATTTTCCTGCAAGACTGGCGTGCAACACTGATTCCGGCGGTTACTATTCCTGTTTCTCTGATTGCGACTTTTATCGTGATGGCGATGATGGGCTTTTCTTTAAATATGCTGACTCTGTTTGGTCTGGTATTAGCCATAGGGATTGTCGTCGATGATTCGATCGTGGTGGTAGAAGCGACCGCCGCTTATATCGACCAAGGCATGAGTTCAAGAGCGGCAGTAATTCAGGCAATGCAAGATGTATCGGGGCCTGTGGTGGCAACCACGTTGGTGTTATTGGCGGTGTTCGTGCCGACCGCTTTTTTACCCGGCATTACCGGCGAAATGTATCGACAGTTCTCCTTGACCATTGCGGTTTCGACCGTGTTTAGTTCATTAAATGCCTTAACTTTAAGCCCTGCATTGGCAGGCTTATTGTTACGTCCTACTAAAAAGGATAAGAATGCTTTTTTTCGAGGGTTTGACCGGTTTTTTGAAAAAGCATCCAATGGCTATGCCAACTTTTTAAAACGGGTAGTTCGGCGTGGCTTTCTAATGATGCTAATTGCCTTAGCTATTGCCGTCGTTAGTGGTTGGCAATTTGGCAAAATCCCTTCCTCTTTCTTGCCAGTGGAAGATCAGGGTTATGTAATTACCAGTGTGCAATTACCCGATGCGGCATCCAAGCAACGCACTGATGAAGTGTTGCAGCAGATTAATGCAATTTTAGAAGCAACGCCGGGACTTCAAGACTGGGTGTCACTCGGTGGTTTTTCGATGATAGATGGTACTAATGCATCGAATGCTGCGACAATTTTTGTGGTGATGAAACCCTGGGATGAACGCACGGCTGAGAATGAAACTCAGGAAGCAATATTAAAACATCTGAATCAGAAATTTAGAGCCATACAGGAAGCGATTGTATTTACATTCGTGCCACCAGCTATCCCAGGCTTAGGTGTTTCTGGAGGATTTCAAATGCAGATCCAGGATAAAGGTAACGTGGGTCTAGATGAATTACAACGTATGGCCAATGAAATGATTGCAGATAGCCATAGTCAATCGGGTCTGGCAGGTTTAAATTCAACCTTTAGAGCCGGTGTGCCGCAATTATTTGCCGAGGTGGATCGAACCAAGGCCAAGACTTTAGATATTCCGCTAAACGATGTATTCAGTACTTTACAGGCTTATTTAGGTTCCGCCTATGTCAATGACTTTAATAAGTTTGGCCGCACCTGGCAGGTGAAAGTGCAAGCTGATTCCGAGTTTCGCTCAAAACCGGAAGATATACGCCAGTTAGAGGTGCGCAATCGAAAAGGTGAGATGATACCTTTAGGGACTTTAATTCGAGTAGATGAGACCTTAGGTCCGCAAACTATTTTACGTTATAATCTGTATCCAGCCGCGTCTATTACAGGGAGTGCTGCAGAGGGATTTAGTTCAGGCGAAGCCTTGAATTTAATGGAGCAAATGGCAAAGAGTAAGTTTCCTGCTGCTATGGGATTCGAGTGGACGGGGATGTCCTATCAAGAGAAAAAAGTGGGTAATGAGGCATTTGTTATTTTTGCTCTGGCGATTGTTCTAGTGTTCCTGGTATTAGCCGCACAATACGAAAGCTGGTCTTTACCTCTGGCGGTATTGCTCGTGGTTCCCTTGGCCTTATTAGGCACAGTCGCGGCATTAATGATGCGGGAGTTTGATAATAATATCTATACTCAGATTGGTATCGTACTGATTATTGGCCTGGCGAGTAAAAATGCGATTTTGATTGTTGAATTGGCTTCTGAACAACGAGCCAAAGGCGTGGCTATCTTTGACTCAGCAGTTGAAGCGTCAAGACTCCGCTTTAGGGCAATTTTAATGACCGCCTTTTCCTCCGTTTTAGGTTTTTTACCATTGGTGGTTGCCAGTGGTGCTGGTGCAGCAAGCCGGCAAGCCATTGGTACGGCAGTAGTTGGCGGAATGATCGCCGCCGTCTGTATGTCTTTAATTTTTACGCCGGTTTTTTATGCTGTTATGCAAAGCCTTTCTGAACGCTTTAGTAAAGCAGAGGCAGGTTAGGGCGGGTTTGATTATTTTCTTGGCGGGTAGGGTGTGGCTTTAGTCCGCCTTGTTATTGTTCTACTATCGCTTAATGAGCGGGCTAAAGCCACGCTCTATATTATTTACAGTTTGCAAAATAATTTTAGGCTACAAAGATAAACTAATTGCCATGCTTAAATTTATGTCCAATATGTTTCTCAATCTCATTCTGTTTGTTTTCTGGCTTTGGTGTTCGGTTGCCATTTATTTTATTATCCTGCCTGATAAGCTATTAGCTAGTATGGTTGCCGGGTTATTTGCTCTGGTTATTCCACTGGTTTTCTTTCTTGTTGCCAAGCGAAACCTGGCGCTAGTGCTGATTATTCTGGCATATATTGTAGTCACAATTGCCTGGATGAATATGCCAGCTTCAAATAATCGTGACTGGATGCCTAGTGTCGCTAAATCTCCTTATGTGATCACTCAAGGAAACCAAGTCACTGTGCATGATATACGCAATTTTGACTATCGAACTGAGACGAATTTTACTGAAAATTATTATACTAAAACCTATGATCTGGACGATTTGGAAAGCCTGGGTTTTCTGCTGTCCTATTGGGGTGGTGGCACTACTTTTGCACATACGATATTGAGTTTTGGGTTTAGTAATGGCGATTATCTGGCTGTTTCAGCTGAAACACGTTTGGAAAAAGGAGAGCGACAGAACCTTATATCGGGTTTTTTCAACCAGTATGAGATGATTTATATTCTGGCAGATGAGCGCGATGTTATTCGCTTAAGAACCAACTTCCGTAAATTAGATCCAGAAGATGTGTACTTTTATCCAACCATGCTGAGCAAGCAAAAAATTCGCCAGGTTTTTGAAGTGATTATGGCTAGAGTTAATAAGCTTTATCAGGAGCCCGAATTTTATAATACTATCACCCATAATTGTTTCACTACTCTACGTGCTGATTTTAATGCCATCGCGTCGCCAAAAAACCGGTTTGACTGGCGGATAATTGCGAATGGATATTCGGATCAGATGCTTTATGAAAATGGAGTTATTGACACTGAGCTAAGTTTTCCCGAGGCGAGGGAGTATTTTCATATTAATCAGTATGTATCTGATGATAATAGCTCTGAAGATTTTTCCTTAAAAATAAGGCACTAATTTGTGCCAACTTGACTCGTGATATTTTATTTTTATGCACACAAATAACTCTCCCGTACCTGAGCAGTCGTTACAGAATCGTCGTAAACAAAAATGGTGGCAACTGGGCCGTCTGTTTCAGTTAGGCTCTATTTTTCAATGGACAATCATTATCTTTTTTGCGGTAACATTGCCATTGATTCTAACGCTAGTTTACAGTGTCAACAATATTCAGAATTATACTGAGCAAAGTCATACTAAATTGTTTCAGACTGTGCGTGTCTCTGAGAGTAGTGAGGCACTGCTCAAATATTTATTAGATATGGATCGTAGTATCCGTCAATATAAAATACTTGAAGATGCAGAAATATTCACTATCTTTCAAAATAGTCATCAGAAATTTGTTGATATTGCGGCGCGTATAAGTCAGCTCCGGCTCCCGCCAGAGATAAAGACCTTATTAAGTAGGCTTACTCAGGATGAGCTTAAATTATATGATCAAATATTACTTATAAAAGGTACCGGTACGTTGTCGACAGAAGATATTAAAGAATATGTCCGATTGCGTGAAGATGGACGTCAATTGATAACCCAAGTAAATGAGCAAATTTATATAGTTTCCGAGTCATTATCAGCTTTAGCAATATTAGTCAGAAATCAAGTAACCTATTCGGCATTGATTTCTATCATACTAGCTTTTTTGCTGGGTTTGTTATTATCGTATCTAATTAATAAACCCATTAAGAATATTACGCAGACAATACATAAGCTGGGATATACGCAATTTAATCAGCGTATTCGTATAGAAGGGCCAAGTGACTTGCGTGAACTAGGGCGTCATCTAGAGTGGCTTAGACTAAGGCTCAATCAACTTGAGAGTAGCAAGCAGTTCTTTATTAAAAACATCTCCCATGAACTAAAAACACCATTGGCAATATTTATCGAAGGTGCAGATCTGCTTCAAGATGAAGTTGTTGGCGAATTAAATGCAGAGCAGCATAAGATTATCAAGTTGTTAAAAATAGCCAATATTAGATTACGCAGTTTGATTGAAAATTTGATTGAATATCAACAAATGACGTCTACATTGGCTGCAATGAATTATTCCCAATTCAATCTTAACCAGTTAATAAAGTCCGTTTGTGTAGAGTATCAGTTACTACTTGATAGTAAAAATGTTAGTATTGAGTTTGAAAAAAAATCGGTTGATTTAGTGGCTGATCGCGATAAAATTAGAATAGTGATGAGTAACCTGCTATCTAATGCACTTAGGTTTTCACCTCAAGCGGGTCGAATTCTGATTAAACTGAGTGTTATAAATAATAGTTTACAACTATTAATTGCTGATCAGGGACCTGGTATTTCAAAAAGTCACCAAGTGGATATTTTTAATGAATTTTATAAACAACCTGTACCGGAAAACTGGAAAATAAAAGGCTCCGGACTAGGACTTAGTCTTGTTAGAACTTATGTCGAGGCTCATAAAGGTCGGGTCAGTTTAATGGAATCAGATGAAAAATATTGTGGTGCTCACTTTTTAGTTACATTACCTTTAGAGCCCAAAGAGTTTATGCAAAATAATATATCAATATGAAGTACTCGGTCCCTATTTTTTCTACTTTGCTTGTCAGCTTGACTGCTTGTCAGTACGTTCCATATATCCATTCGACTGAGAAAGGTCAGGAAATACCTCAAAACCTTGAACAGCTTTTTGAATATGGCGCAAATTTCGCCTCTGAATATAAGAATGCAGCAACAGAAACCTGTGCAAGCTATGCAAAGTTATATCAAGAGGGTGACTGGCATTCAGGTTGGATTTTAGCATTACAGGTTACTGAGCCCAATAATAGTTGTGTGAATAGTGAACAAGCAATACAAATTTTAACAACACTAGAAAAGCAAAAAAAAATTTATCCTGAATTATTATGGTTGACACATGTGCATTTGAGCTGGCTCAAAGGATTGGAGAAAGTCAATCAGTTAAAGCAAGAAAGACAAGATCTAGTGGGAAAAATTGACGCGCTGAAAGCTATTGAAACCAGTATAGATGAATGATTAAACAATGAGTAACAGTTTTCCTAATCAATTTAATAAACAAAGCATCCTGTTAGTAGATGATGATCCCAGTTTACTGGAACTACTCTCTTTACGATTCACAGCTGTGGGATTGACAGTTATAACAGCGGGGAGTGGTATTGAAGCCTTAAGTCTTATTCCGCAGTGTTATCCTGATCTTATTATTACTGATTTACGTATGGATGAAATGGATGGGGTGCAACTTAGTAGGCTAATTCAACAAAACTACCCTACCTTACCCATTATTATTATTAGTGCGCATGGCACCATTAAAGAGGCGGTTGACGCTACTTGTGAGGGGGTGTTTGGCTTTATTACCAAACCGATAGATCATGGAGAACTTCTGGATAAAATTGCTAAAGCTTTAACGCTTAGTTCTGGTAACTCACACGGCAAGGAAGTGGAGGACTGGCGAGCTAAAATATTGACGCGCAGTCAATTAATGGAGAATCTATTAAATGAAGTTAAACGCCTTGCTCAAGGTGATGCCAGTTTGTTTATTCACGGTGAAAGTGGAACCGGTAAAGAATTAATTGCCCAGGCTATTCATAAAGCAAGCCCACGTCATGAAGCTCCCTTTATTGCCGTCAATTGTAGTGCTATACCGGAAGACCTGCTTGAATCTGAATTATTTGGTCATCGTAAAGGTGCATTTTCAGGGGCTTTTGAACATCGACAAGGTTTATTTCAGGCGGCAGATACGGGAACCTTATTTCTGGATGAAATAGGGGATATGTCTGCGGCTTTTCAAGTCAAACTATTGCGGGCTTTGCAAGAGCGTCAAATTAGGCCTGTTGGTGCTAATAGTAGCATAGCTGTTGATGTGCGCATTGTTTCAGCGAGCCATCATGATCTGGAACAAAAGTCACATGACGGTGAATTTAGAATGGATTTGTATTATCGTTTGAACGTAGCGACACTGACATTACCTAAGTTATCTGAACGCCGCGAAGATATTTCTCTGTTAGCTAATTATTTTATTACTCACCCTGAGAGCACTTATGGTTATGTTGCTAAAGGTTTTTCGAACCAGGCAATGGAGCTGTTACTGAGCTATGATTGGCCAGGTAATATCCGGCAGTTACAAAATGTAGTCGAGCATGTATCGGCGCTGGCGACAACCCCTATAGTCCCGGTAAATCTGGTGGAAAGAGTCTTGCAGGAGAAAAGTAACACCTTGCAGGGTTTAAAAGAAGCAAAATGCCAATTTGAAAAAGAGTACCTTATTAAATTGTTGAAATCTGTTGATGGCAATGTTACCCAGGCAGCGCGCTTAGCGAAGCGTAACCGTACCGAGTTTTATAAACTACTGGAGCGGCATCAATTGAAACCGACTAGATTTAAGTAAATGCGTGTTGAGTGAGCTCCTTGATGGGCAAGTTTTTGCGCGAAAGTATAGTCTAGCCCGTGTCATACAGGGAGGGGTAGATGGTGTTATTTAGGTAGGCAATAAAAAGCCTGACCTCCTAGCGGAGGTCAGGCTTTTTGCTTTAATCTATAAATAGAGAGAATTATGATTTATTCAATCCAGATTTAGCGCTTAGTGCTGCCTTTAACTATAGAGCTAGTTGCTGCTGCGCCGCTAACTGCACCATTAACGCCACCAGAAGCACTTTCTTTGGCGACATCTTTAGCTATATTGGGTACTGATTTTTCTTGTACTTTATCGGATGCGTTTTGTGCAGAATCAGCTGTAGCACTAGCTGAGTTTGCAGCGTTATTTACGTCCTCTAGACCAAATGCCATTGCATTTTGAGCACTAAATATGAATAAACTTACGAAGATGATTTTATTTAATATTTTTATTCCTTAAATAATTAATAGTAATATCTGACAGAGATCTGATAAGCATGTAAAAAAAATAATATAAGATGTGGAGAAAATAACAATTCCTGGTTTTGGCTAGACTAGGAATCCACAGGTTGTATTAATTTAATATTATTAAAGCAGTTTTAATGCCAAGTTTGATTTGTTACTGAAAAATAAGTAGATATTAACTGTTAAATCAATCGCTTATATCCTTTGCAAAGTAAGTAGCTTGATTATTGTAATACCTTTTTGTGAAAGTGTGATTTTTATGTAACTTATAGCGTCGTGTTATAGCGACGACGGGCACTATTGTTATAAATAATTGTGAATATAAACGTTTCTGAAACAGGTGTTTATTGCCGAAATCCCTTAATTGGCAAGTGCATGATAATAAGGGTCGCATTTGGGAGACATTAGTTCATCCTTTGGTATGCGTTGCAAAAGTAGTTTTAAGTCTGGCTTGTCATTTTTATGTAACATTAGCAAAGCATAATAAATTTTTTTATAAAATTGAGAAGGTAAATGCAAACAACCTATTTTTTACAAAAAAAGATTGTGAATAGAGTCTCAAATGACGATGAATATCTTGGTGTGGATGCTATGATAAGCCCCCAAATTATTGATTTAATGGGCTTGCAACAAAAAACAATAGCGAGTCAAAATCCGGCTCGTTCAGCAGTTTATAGAATAAAGCTAGATGAGTATGAATTTGCTATGGCAAGTTGAAGAGATATTAAAGTGGGGAGGGTATTGGAAAGTAGGGTAGGTTTGATACTTAAGAATCACTCTGTATTCTGGGCTTATTTAGTATTAATAAACTCAGAATACAGTGCAGACAATTTAATCTCTAGCGTTTTAATCAGTAGTACAGATATTTACAATGCAGGATCATATCATTACCTTACAGTTCTCTGTTTTTGACCTTCCTGGCTGGAGTTGTTTTACGATCACTCCACCCTCAACTGAGTATTTAACATCTATCGTTTGTATGCCATCCATTCTTGGATCATATGCAGTAGACGTCAAGGTGTCATTTTTGCGAAAGTTCCACTTATTTTGCACCATTTTCTTTTCCTTGTGCAAGGCGGGTGTTTCAGCATAAAGTTTCCATTCACCGAGTATTAGCGAATTATCTTCCAGTGGAATTGTTTTTTCTGCATACGCTAAGGGTGCAAAAAACAAGCTAGCTAGGGTTAATAGTTTTAAAGTTTTTTCAACGGTAGTCTCTCGTCTGTTTGCAATATAAGCAATATTAAATATAGCATGATAGAAATATTAGCCGTCCGGTATATTTCATTTTGATTGCGACAGTGATAAAATAATAAACTTAAAAATAATAATGAAAAAGGTGGGAACTATGAAATTTAATGTATTTATTTGCTTTGCTTTGCTATTCGTTTTTTCTAATCAATCATTTGCTGCAAGTGAGGGTCGTGAAGGTGACTGGGAGAAGAGAATTGTTACTGGAGACTTGAAGGCAACGGCAGGTTGTAAGGATAAAGCTAAAGCTGAGAAACAAACGATTCCTGGTAGTTATCGCTTTGAAAAATATACTAAAATAATGTGCCAGCATATTGCTTATGGCTGGGGTAGGGATAAGGTTTTGGACAATGGAAAATTAGTTTGCGAAGCTTGTGACGGCGATTATGAAGGTAAGGAAAAATTCCGTTGCTATATGCATGATGTAGAAGTTCAATGCAAGATAGTTAAGCGCGGCTTCTAAACCAAGTATTGCCGTTTATACTTCGCACGGTTACGGATTCCTTTCAACTGACCTTTTGCGGATAGCTGCGTTGCTAAAGTAGTTGCGCAGCCTGCTATGCGCCTGCTTTAGCGCCTTAACCGCAACAAAAATCAGCGCAATAAGCAACTGCATCCGTGACTGCCAGAAGTATAGTTATTTACTGCCAGTTTTAAAACAGCTGGTAGTTATATTTTCTCCGGAATCGCTAGAGGAAACAGCCCTCCGAATATCCCGTCCCACATAGAGGTTCTTTACCCGCTTGCTTCTGTCCGAGGCTTTAGCATGGATGTACGCCCCACCATAATATCAACAGCTTTCATTAATCTTTTAAATACGGAGTCCTGTCGATAGGGTATACCATGTTTCTTGCACACTTCGACAACTTTGGGCTGAACATGTTGATATTGACTTAATGGAATATCGGGCCATAAGTGATGCTCTATCTGATAATTTAACCAGCCATAAAAAAAGTCATTCAAGTCTGATCCGGTAGGATAATTGACGGACCCGAGAATCTGACGCAGAAAAAACTCTCCTCGACCTTTGCCTTTGCCTTTGTTTTCAAACATCATGACATCATCACCTGCATGATTAGGTACGATAACCAGAAATGAATGCATATTGGTAAAGACTTCAGCCAGAATCGAGGTCAGTAAGACACTGATTGCGGCAAAGTTGCCTAGTGGTAGAAATAACAAGGGTAATAAGATAAAGCGAAATCCGATATAAGGCAAAATACTTTCCAGCCACAATGCTCGGCCCTGTTTAGTATAAAAACTCCAGGCGCCCTTACGCGTTAGTTCCGGGGGAGTTTCGCCATTTTGACGTGCCTGGCTTATACGTAACTCTTTATGTGCTCTAGGCGTGTAATATAAAATTTTCCAGCTAGCAGTAAAAATACCAACGATACCAAAACGCAACCACATAGGGATTTGTGACTGTCTTAACCATTCCATATTATTTTGTAAATGGTCAGGATCTAGTTTTTCCCCTAGATTGTAGTGGTGTAATATATCGTGTTCCTGATGCCAGCCTGCTGGAGTAATCCAGTCGGGCCAATCTAAGAATCGTCGCCAGCCTTGGGCAAATTTTTTACTAGTATATTTCTCAGGAATATTTGTAATCTTGTCATAGCCCTTATGCACTATGGGATGTGTCATTTGTGTCCAGCGTGTAAAGCTGCCCTGGCTAATTAGCAATGCAGAAACCGGATTAGGGAAAATCCATGCAGTACCATAGCCCAGTAATGAGCATAGCTGACCCCAGCGCTCCATCTTTTTTAAGTGTTTGAAGTCCTGATCGCCAATACGTGACAAAGTTTCTTTATGGATAGCATCAAGGTCCTTGGCTAGTGCTATTCTATCGACATTTTGATAGCTGTTTAAACTCATTTTAATTCCTATAAATCAACCGCTTATGAAAGGCGTAGGGGCTGTAAAAGACCCGGTGGCTATATATTGCGTAAAAAAGGCACCACTGTTTATCGCAGTGATGCCTTAAAAACTTATAAATAGTACTTATGCGGCAGTTGAACGATAGTACTCGATAGCTGCAGCAACACCACTTCCTGGTGTAATATCAAAGTCATTATCCAGCAATGCCATCTCTACACCGGCAATCGCACCAAGCATAGAAACATCATTCATATCGCCAATATGGCCAATACGGAATACTTTGCCCATCACTTCTGTTAAGCCGGCACCTAAAGAAATATCGTACTTATTGAATGCTGTTGCAATCACATCGCGTGCATCTTTATTTTCTGGTACGACTATGGCAGAAACAGTATCTGATTCAAATCCTGGCTGGGCACAAAGCTTTAATCCCCAGGCAGCAATAGCTTTACGCGTCCCTTCGGCTAAGCGGTGATGACGGGCATAAACATTTTCCATACCTTCTTCTAATAAAATATCCAGTGCTGCGCGTAGGCCGTGTATCATTGGTGTCGAAGGCGTGTAAGGAGTGTAACCCAAGGCATTCTGCGCCATTTGGTCTTTTAGATCTAGAAAGCAGCGTGGGAAAGTTGCCGTTTCTGTTAAGGCAAGTGCTTTCTGACTGAAAGCTAGGATAGCAAGGCCGGCAGGTAACATAAAACCTTTTTGCGAGCCACTGATTGCACCATCAACACCCCATTCATCCATTCGGAAATCAAGACTTGCGATAGAGCTGACACCATCGACAAATAAGAGAGCAGGGTGACTGGATGCGTCCATTGCTTTACGCACACCAGCCATATCACTGGTTACACCCGTCGCTGTTTCATTATGCGTCGCTAGTACAGCCTTGATTTCATGTGTGCTGTCTGCTTTTAAGCGCGCTTCCAGGTCATTTAATGGGATGCCTTTACCCCATTCAACTTCATGCATTTCTACATCCAGGCCTAGGCGCTGAGCCATGCTCATCCACAAATGACTAAATTGACCAAAGCGATAGATCAGTACTTTATCACCTGGGTTTAGAGTGTTAGTTAAAGCAATTTCCCAGCCCGCTGTTCCCGTTGCAGGAAAAATAAAGGCTTGTCCTGTTTCTGTTCTGAATACTTTTTTTAAGTCTTCTAAAACCGGCTTGAGCAACAGTGGGAATGTAGGCGCGCGGTGATCTTCCATTGGAAGGTGCATGGCACTTAATACTTCATGCGGAGAATTAGTGGGACCAGGGATATACAGGTGGTTACGACCAGCCATTGAAACGCCTCTTAAAAGGTTAAAATTATCGGAAAAATTTGTCAATCATGACATAGATAATGATACACTTCAAGTCGTGAAAAAATCAGTATCGATTCAGAGTATCTCGGGTAGCTGGACTTGTTAATGCCCATCATTTCCACAAGGCACACTTTTCCGTCTCCTTGAATCAGTAAGGCTGGAGTAGCGGCACTAAACATAAATTAGTTTTCTTTTTATCACCTCATGATATTCGTGTGTCTGGTCAAGCTCTTTTAATCTCTGCTCTTTACTATTTTCTATCCTATTGATTTACTTGTGCTGCATTAAATACTTTGAATCGCTGAAAATCAGTTTGCCAGGGAGCTAAAACAAATCAGGCAAGCTTTGCAGTACGGCTTTCAGAACTTGGTAGATGAGTCTTTTAATATGCAGTACACTTCAAGTCTTAATAAAATAGGCATATAAATAGTTAAGTGACTGTTCTTTTTTGAGCTTTATATTTGCATGCTTTCGTCTGATAAGTTCCCGTGTTATTATTAGTTTTCATAAGAAATTAATCGGATAGCGTAATGAAAAAAATAATAATGGGTCTACTACCTGCTGTGTTAGCTTTAACTGTATTCGATGCGAACGCAGGCTACTCAGGGTATATTCCTTATACTGGTACGACGAAAGCAAGTGCAGTTGCTGAGTATGATCAGAATAAGGATGGATATATTACTTCTGATGAAGTTGAAGTAGAGCTAAGAGAAGATGCGATCGCAAAAGCAATTAAAATGCAGAGGCAAGGAAAGTCTCAAAAAGCCATTGATCAAGTGATTATGAACATGGAAGATAGTGTTGAACAAGATGCTGAAAAAATCATTGATAAACTGGACACAGATGGTGATGAGCTAGTTGAGCCTGAAGAGCAAAAATAATATTTGCATCTAGCAAAGTTACATTAAGACACATTTTAGGATTAACTTTTTAAATCTCCGCTTCACTCAAATAACAGCCTGGACCTTCAGTCCAGGCATCGGCATATACCTGCTGTGCTCTAACCCGGGTATTACCATTCATTACCAACTTCTGATGCGGATAAGGAGCACAGCTCCCTTTTAGATGGCGTGGCGACTGTTTTAATCAATCTATCAGCGGGTCTGAAACATCCTGTTAGATTTCAGAAAAAGGTCGTTGCAGGACATTGCCTAGATCATAATGCCACCAAGCAGTATGCATTAGCTAATGAAAATGTAGAAATCGAATTAATGGGTTATCAAATGCAATCCTGAAGTAATGCGGGAGGCGCTAGTTGCGGCGAAGTCTGTGACTTTCTGCTATTTGTGCTAGCGACTGATTTACAAGATGGCTTCGCAGATAAAGATGCTAGCCTAGCTATTTTTCGTGCGCTTGTTAAACAAGGGAAGTCATTAAGTTTTATTGCCAAGCAAATGAATGATTATTTTCTGGAGGATACCCTTAAATGGACCTGTGCAGCTAGGTCTAGCTATTCTAGAGTGTTCTAACAACACCTTTTAATTGCCTGAATCTTGGGCAAAATAATGTGTTTCATTATTCGGCAGATAAACTAACTCAGTACTCTGGATATCAACAGGCTCTGGCAGTATAAAAGAACTTCACGGGTATTCATGTCTGCAGCATTGTTCTAGCACACGGTGCTATTATTGTGCTCTGCTCTGATGGTGTCACAGGTGCTCAGAATGAGCAGCGTAAGCAGTTTGGCAAACAAACAATTGAGCGTATTATTAAACAATGTTCGCAACAGTCCGCAGGGCAGATAATACAAATTTTACAATCAGAATTACACATATTTACGGCTCAGGAGTATATGTAAGCTGAGCGGAGCATTATTGTGATTAAGCGGGAATGATTGTAGCCTGAGGTTGAGGTACGAAGCCCAGTAAAGGAATATAAAAGCCTTATCTATTAATAAGGGCAGTGTTGGGCTGCAGATAAGATAAAATTATTGCTTGAGACTTGAGAGAAATTGCTGGGGTTACGTAAACTCCATCCTAGCCGACAAAGTCTTCTATTCGGATAAAGGAAAGGGGTGACGGCCAGTCTATTAATAACTGGCCGTCACCTCTTTCCAGGATAAGTCTAATTAAACGTTGTTCCTGGTGTGCCTGGTAAAACTGGCATTTCTTGTTTAGGAAATTGGCCTGTTAAAGCGTTTAAGAAAGCAACAATATCATTGACTTCAGCATCAGTTAGTTTTTGTCCTAACTGAACATTCGCCATGATTTTAACGGCCTTATCCAGTGTTTTAACCGAACCATTATGGAAATAAGGCGCTGTTAAAGCAATATTACGTAGTGTGGGAACTTTAAACATGTTCTCATCGCCGCTTTTGCCAGTGACTTCATAAAGACCTTTGTCAGCACTGAGTTTGTATTGTTTTTCCAGATAAGCGTTATCAATTAACGGGAATTTCTGGAACGTGCCTGGGCCGTTAAACGCAGGACCACTATGACAGCCTACGCAACCCAGTTCAACAGCTTTATTAAGTCCACGTACTTGTTGCGCTGTTAAGGCTTTTTTATCACCTTTGGCAAACTTGTCATATGGGCTGTTTGGGGTAATTAACGTTCTTTCGTAAGCAGCGATTGCTTTAGTGGCATTATCTTTAGAAATTGAGTTAGCGCCGAAGGCCTTAACAAAATATGCATCATAGCCATCTATGGATTGTAAACGTGCAACCACATCATCCCAGCTCTTCATGCCCATTTCTATCGGGTTAGTCACTGGGCCAGCAGCTTGATCTTCAAGACTGGCAGCGCGGCCATCCCAAAATTGTACTTCATTAAATGCTGAGTTCCATACTGTCGGAGCACTACGTCCACCAGTCTGTCCATTAACACCCATAGAGTTAGGACGATTATCTTCACCACCTAACATGGTGTTATGACATGATGCACATGACACAGTCCCTGTAGATGAAAGTCTAGGGTCGTGATACAAGATGCGACCTAATTCAACTTTTGCAGCAGTTGTTGGGTTATTTGCCGGTGCAGGTGCTTTTGTCGGGAGCGCATCCCAGGCAGAAGCGACTGAAACAGAACTAGCAAGCGCTATTGCAGAAACAATAGAACGAATTTTGGACATACCATCCTCCAGATTTTTATTTTTTTAAGAACGCAAATATTACCACAGTTGTAATCTGTTGACCTCAACAGAAACAGAGAAAATACAAAGATAGAATACTTATCTTCTCCAGATAAGCAGTATAAATTAAAGAAATAGTCCTTTTTATTTCATGTGAATTATGTAATGATTGGTCTATTGTTTTGTTTTTTATAGATATTAGGTGTTCTGTTATGGCGGCAGTAATGGAAGAAAGATCGGTTAGGGGTTTACGTGAAACTGCTCTGCTGGGTTTTATCGTCGTCGCTCTTTTTTATTTAATATCACTTATATCCTTTAGTCATGAGGATGCAGGCTGGTCACATAGCGGCACAGGTATGGCTATCAGTAATGCAGGTGGTATGGTAGGCGCATGGTTAGCTGATTTTTCATTTAGTTTCTTTGGCGTGGTTGCCTTTAGCTTTCCGGTGATAATTTTTTGGCAGGGATATTTGTTTTTTACCCACAAAATAGCGGATGTAGCTGGCTTTTTCAAATATATGCGCTGGTTGGGGCTAGTGGCAATGATTATGTCTGCGAGCACCTTCTGTTTTTTACATATATTACGCTGTCAGATTGAATTACCTCGAAATAGTGGCGGCATTATTGGCCAGGAACTGGGTGAAGCATCGGTTATTACATTTGGTAATTCAGGTGCAACGCTGTTGCTGATCGCCGTGTTTTTCTCAGGACTAACCCTGTATACGCATATCTCCTGGGTAACAATGATGGAAATAGTGGGTAGAAATACCCTGGTTTTCAGCGCGCATTGCTATAGACAAATCGCTTTGCTTTGGGATAAGTTAACAACCAGAAAAGAAGATGCATATCATCTCGATCAAACAGAGGTAGAGCCAGAAGAAGTATCTGACGTAAAACGTTATGAAATGCCCGAGCCAGCTAAACCAAAAGTTAAGGTCAAGCAAGCGCCGGTCATGAATTTTTCTGAGTCGTCGACACCGGAAGTAATCATGCCTGAGCAACTGTTTGCACAACCCGTTGTCAGTAAAAAAGTGCAAACTGATTTATTTAAGGATGTAGAGCCCGGAGCTTTGCCGGATACTGAATTACTGGATTTACGGGTGGTTAAAGTTCGCGGTTATTCTGCTGATGAACTAGAAGATATGTCGCGCCTCGTAGAGCAATCCTTGCAGGACTTTAATGTCATTGTTGAAGTGACGGGAGTGTTACCGGGTCCCGTTATTACCCGTTTTGAAATGCAGCCTGCAGCAGGAGTCAAGGTCAGTCGGATTTCTGGTTTGGCAAAAGATCTGGCGCGTTCTTTATCAGTTACCAGTGTTAGAGTTGTTGAAGTCATAGCTGGCAAGTCGGTAATAGGGCTGGAGATTCCGAATCAGGAACGGGAAATGGTTTCTTTTAGGAAGGGTCTAGAGTCATCAGCGTTTATAAAAGCAAAATCTCCACTGAGTCTTTTTCTCGGTAAAGATATTGCGGGCGCTCCTGTTGTAGCTGATTTAGCTAAAATGCCCCACCTTTTAGTGGCAGGTACGACAGGATCAGGTAAGTCGGTGGCTATTAATACTATGATTATGAGTATGCTCTATAAGGCCACACCTGCCGAAGTCAGGATGATAATGATAGACCCGAAAATGCTGGAGCTATCCGTCTATGATGGCATTCCACATTTATTAACTCCGGTCGTCACAGATATGAAGGACGCTGCCAATGCTTTACGCTGGGCTGTCGCTGAAATGGAGCGACGTTATAAACTAATGTCTAAAGTAGGTGTCAGAAATCTGGCGGGCTTTAATAAATTAGTCAGCGATGCCGAGGAAAGAGGTGAGCCAATTCAAGATCCTATGTATAGTTATACTACTGAGCTGGCAGAGGGAGAAAGCATACCAACATTAAGTGCTTTGCCCCATATTGTTGTCGTTGTGGATGAATTAGCCGATATGATGATGATCGTTGGTAAAAAGGTAGAAGAATTAATAGCGCGCCTGGCACAAAAAGCACGTGCGGCGGGTATCCATCTGATACTGGCAACACAGCGGCCGTCTGTCGATGTGTTAACCGGTTTGATTAAGGCTAATGTCCCTTCACGATTGTCATTTCAGGTGTCTTCGCGTATCGATTCTCGGACTGTATTGGATCAGGGCGGTGCTGAATTTTTACTGGGTAACGGCGATATGCTATTTATGCCTTCGGGAATCAATATTCCCATGCGTGCGCATGGTGCTTTTGTCGATGATCACGAAGTGCATCATGTGGTAGAGTTCTTGAAAAAAACAGGCCCAACGAATTATCTGATTGAGATTATGCAGGAATATTCAGAAACCAATGAAGGACCTTTTGTTACTGGGCAGGATGCTGTTGATTCCGAAATGGACGACCTGTATGACCAGGCGGTGGCATTTGTCACTGAATCGCGTAAAGCGTCTATTTCTAGTGTACAGCGCCGCTTAAAAGTCGGCTATAACCGCGCCGCATCAATGATAGAAGCGATGGAAATGGCCGGTGTCGTTAGCCCTGCTGAAGGCAGCGGCATGCGGCAAGTCCTCGCGCCACCGCCAATGCAGGATTGAGCGTGAATTATGCATTGATAGGTGCGGTGATATTGTCAGTTGCCATTCTTGGCGGCTGGCTATTAGTCCGATTTAAAGACACAGATAAATCACGGCAGGTTAAATGGGCATTATTTGTACTCTATTTTTGGGTGCTGAACTTTATTCAGCTGATTATCCTGGCTGCTGCCCATTATTTAATGCGTTAGAGTTTTTATGCGGATTTTTACAATCTAGAACGGCTTAACCACTGCCAGAATAACGATGACGAGCAAGAATAAAACGGGTATTTCATTAAACCAGCGATAAAAAACATGACTGTGGCGGTTACGATCCAATTTAAAATCTACTAGATAGCGGTAGCAAAAATAGTGGTATACCAGCAACAGCGTCAGCAAGGTTAATTTTACATGTAGCCAGCCCATCGCTGCATACATTCCCCAGGCGTAATCTATCAGCATCCAGATACCAAACACAAAGGTGATGACCATGCCGGGTGTCATAATGCCGTAAAATAACTTTCGTTCCATTATTTTAAAACGCTCGTTACTGATTTCATCCTCACTCATTGCGTGGTAGACATAGAGCCTAGGTAAATAAAATAAGCCTGCAAACCAGGTGACCATAAATATCAGGTGAAACGCTTTTAGCCAGAGCATAGTTGGTATTTTTTATTGAGTTATTAATGATTCAATTCGAGTCTGCATGTTTGCTAAATCGAAAATGCCAGTCGTGTTGTATACAATATCCCCATTAGGGTTAATGAGTATCGTTGTCGGTATTAGACGGACATCGCCAAAAGCGACTGCTAATTTATTGGTTAAATCCAGAGCGATATCATAAGGTATCTGCATCGATTTGCTGGCAGCAACAACATGATCAGGGCGATCATATTGCATGGCAATGGCAATGATTTCCAGACCAGCTTGATGGTAATCATTATATAGGCTCTTAAAGTGCACGATTTCCTTCAGGCAGCTGCGGCAGTTACTGGCCCAGAAAGTAATTAAAACAACCCGGCCACGTAAAGCGCTTAAGTTAATCGTTTTATTAGTGATGGTTTTAATACTGACATCAGGGGGCTGCATTGTTCGCGTCAGGAAGGCAAATAAGCCTAGTGCAGCCAATAAAAAGCAATAGAACAATGCCAGACGTAAGCTATTTTTTGGTCTGTTTAGCATTATCTGGGCTAACGTTGTTATTATGTACTTGATAGGCGGTGCACAAAGCACGGTATAAGGGTTGAGGGTTAATTAACTTGGACGTTCCAGAAGCCCAAAAAGCAGCAGCCATTAAAGGGATAGAAAGGTCATGGCTATGGGTCATTTCCAGCACTACGACAAATGAGGTTAGTGGTGATTGCAGCATACCCGCGAAATAGGCGGTAACACTGAGTAAGATGATCACTGATGTCGGGGCTATCGGAAACCAGTTTGCCAGATTAGCCCCCAGGCCAGCACCGGTTGCAATGGAAGGAACAAAGATACCACTGGGGATGCCGCTAAAAAAAGTCGCGATAGTCGCTAACATTTTATAGATGGGAAAGAGTGGATCTACTGTAGCCTGTTCAAGCAAAATATTTCTGGCAAGCTGATATCCAGTACCAAAACTTTCACCCTGGGATAAATAACCGAGCAAAGCAATCACGCAGCCACAAATAAAGGCGACCCGAACAATCGGATACCCTCGTTTTTTTATATGGTTCTGACCGCTAACGATAATTTTGCTAAAAATTCCACCGAGTAGGCCACCACTGATTCCACACAGGGGAATAGCCAGCCAGCCATACCCCCAGGGTAGGCTCAATTGATTGTCAGTAAAATAAATCGTATGATTTAAAATCGAGTAGGTGGTCACACCGGAAAAAATAATTGCGGTTAACACCAGTGTGCCAATTCGTTCTTCCAGAGTACGCCCCATTTCTTCGATGGCAAACATAATGCCGCCTAGAGGGGCGCTAAACATGGCGGCAAATCCTGCGGCACTGCCAGCCAGAAGCAATCCCTTTTCCATATAATGTGCCGGGAATTTAAAAGCTCTACCGAGTGATGCCATCAGTGATGCACCAACGTGGGTAGCTGGTCCGCCAAACCCTACCGATGCACCTGATAACAAGCCCATAATGGGTAAAAAAGTTTTACCGATAGCAATGCGAAATGATACCAGTTTAGAGCGCTCTTCCATGGTATGAGAAAGCTCTAGTGCCGTTTTTACCTGGGGAATGCCACTACCTTGACTGCCCGGGAAAAAACGAAAGGTAATCCAGGCGGTTAAAGCCAGGCCAAAAGGGGCCACGACAAAATTAAACCACGGATAAGCTAAAGAAACAGTGCGATAAAATTCAGAAGCCCATTCGCTCAGCAAGGTCATGGTCGAGATTAATAAACCAATGATAACTGCCCCTAGCCAGAATACCAGGCGCTGTTTCCAGGATTGTAACGAAAAAAAGGATTTGCTGTATTCGGACATAAACAAAGAAATGGATTTATCAGTATTATGATTATAGCAAAACTGATAAGCTGTAGCGTTTATTTAGCGCATTAGCGCAGCACAAGTCACGAGACACAAGAGCATGAAAAAGATTCTTATTTCCGATAAATTAGCTGATGCAGGGGTCAACTTTTTAAATGAACAAGAAGGGATACAGGTTCATATTGATACCGGCATGAGTCCAGCGCAATTATGCGAAACGATTGCTGATTATGACGCTTTATTAATCCGTAGTGACACCAAAGTGACAGAGGAAGTGCTACGTGCGGGTAAAAACCTGAAGCTAGTAGGGCGTGCCGGTATTGGTGTGGATAATGTCGATATACCTGCCGCAACAGAGCGGGGGGTGATTGTGATGAATACCCCGGACGCGAATGCGACAACAACGGCTGAATTGGCCATCGCGCATATGTTTTCCTTAAGCCGCAATTTACCTAAAGCGGATAAATCAATACGTGAAGGCAAGTGGGAGCGTTCTACTTTGGTGGGTGCGGAAGTCTCGCATAAGACCTTGGCTATTTTAGGTTTTGGCACGATCGGACGTATTGTTGCCCGACGCGGTGCTGGTCTAGGAATGAATGTTATCGCTTATGACCCCTTTGTAGCGCCGGATATTTTCGCAGAGTGTGGTGCGCAAAGGGTAGATTTGGATGAATTAGTACAACAGGCAGATTATTTAACCTTACATTGTCCGTTACTGGAAAAGACACGCGGTGTTATTGGTCAGGAACAATTGGCCATGATGAAAAAAACAGCCATGATTATTAACTGTGCTAGAGGTGGTTTAATTGATGAAGCCGCGTTATACAATGCATTAAAAAATGGTGATATTGCAGGTGCTGCGCTGGATGTTTATGAAAATGAGCCACCGAAGGATTCACCCTTACTGGAACTGGACAATATCGTTTTTACCCCGCATTTAGGTGCTTCGACTAAAGAAGCTCAGGTGGCTGTGAGTGTTGAAATTGCACGTCAGGCAGTGACTTTTCTTAAAACTGGTGAAGCAGTTAATGCGTTAAATTTACCGCGACTTTCTGCTGATGATTTGCGAGCATCTGAACCTTATATGGAGGTAGCTACCAGTCTGGGTAAAGTGTTGGCTGGTTTGGCGACTAAACCTATTGAGCGCATTAAAGTCTCTCTATTTGGCAAAGCCACAGAAGCACAGGCACGTTCAGTGACAGTGGCCGCTTTAGTAGGCTTGCTAGAAAGTCATGTGTCTACACCTGTCAATAGTGTCAATGCTGAAAATATTGCCAAACGCCAGGGAATTAACTTAACCGAAGCAAAAACAGAAGAGATTTCTGGCTATCTGGCGTTAGTTGAAATTAAAGCCTGTTGTGGCGAAGAAGAAATTACCTTATGTGGTACTTTACTTGGCGATAAGCATCCGCGTATCGTACATATTAATGAATATGAAATTGAAGTCATACCTGAAGGCGTGTTACTGGTCACCCAACATGCAGATAAACCCGGTGTCATTGCGGCTATCAGTACCGTATTAGGCAAAGCTAACGTTAACATCTCGCGTATGCAGGTTGGTGTCGCAGAAGATGGCGAACATGCAATGGCAGTGATTAGCGTCTCTGAAAAACTAGAAGATTCCTTGTTACAGGAACTATGTGAAGTCGGAGCTGTTGAGTCAGCCATACAAATAGTAATGTAGAACGGACGTTTCCCGCAATTAAAGTTTGCCTCCCTTAGGAGCAAGGATTTAATAATTTCCAGTTTTTGACTTGTTCTTTTGCCCGTATTTGCGTTGTAACAATAGTTGCGTAGCTTGCTATGCGTCTATTGCTATGCCTTGAAAACGAACAAAAGTTCTGCGTCAAACTTACCTTTATTATTAAACCCTCAATCCTTAGCGGACTCAAGTCCGCTTTACCCCATTTTTATATGAGTAGTTATGAGTTTTGATATTATTTGTTTTGATTGTGATAGTACCTTAAGCGAGATAGAAGGTATCGATGAGTTGGCCGAACGCGCAGGCTGTGGTGCTGAAATGGCCGCATTAACCAATGCAGCAATGAATGGTGAAGTATCTCTTGAGTCGGTTTATGCGCAGCGACTGGATTTAATTAAACCTGACCAGCAAGCAATAGACTGGGTGGCCGATTTATATATAGAAAAAATGGTCCAGGGTGTAGAAGAGGTCTTTCAGCAATTGCATAGTCAGGGTAAGGAAGTACATATTATTAGTGGCGGGCTAAAGCAGGCAATACTACCATTAGCTGAAAAGTTACAGGTTGATGCTGACCATGTACATGCTGTTGAGGTTGTATTCGCTAGTAATGGTGATTACCTGAAATTTAACCAGCAATCGCCTTTAGCCAGGAATGGCGGCAAGGCTGAGGTTTGTGCGCAGTTGAATGAAGCGGGTTTAAAGATGGCTATGATTGGTGATGGTAATACCGATATGGAAGCTAAGAAAGCAGGGGCTTATTGCATCGGTTTTGGCGGAGTTGTAGCGCGTGGCATTGTGCGTGAACAGGCTGACGTGTTTGTTGATAGCCCAGACTTGCAGACCGTTTTGCCGTATTTATTATAGTATATGGGGAGTAGGCTTTAGCCTACTCCCCAATTGTTATTAGGTTCTAGCAGCGCGTGATACTTTATCAAAAGGCTCTGGGAACGCTTTTAAAGCTCCTGTCTGCTCGCGTAGTTTATCCAGTAAGTTATGATCAAACATCTCGCGCAATTCTTCACGCGTCTGATAAGTATCCGCATATAAAGCTTGAAACCCCCCGATTTCACGCATATAGGCTTCTAACTTGCGAGTTGTATCTTTAGCTTTATAGTTAGGCACAGTAGGCTCTCCATAGATTCCAACATCAACAAACATTTGCTCATTTGCTGAGGGGTTTACCATGCCGCGTATAGGCGTATCAAACACACGCATAGGGCAGAGCCATAAAGGATAGAAATCCACTTCCTGATGGAAATAGGAAAGTGATTGGTCCAATGTACTTATCGGTAATAGGAAATCCTGATCCATATGATGGACATCATATAATTCATGAATGGCTTCTGTTTCAGTCAGCTTGATTAACGAAATTTCCGGCGGTGACATCCAGCCTAATAGGTAGCGAAACCAGGTGCTATTGCCAAAAGGAACGATTTGCTCCATTTCCCAGAAAAATGAGCGGGTATGGCGGTGATAATAATGACGTAAAGGAATATATTCTTCCTGTTCCTTGTTTTGCTTCAAGATACTACGCACATGCTCATAAAACCATGGTTTCCAGAAGTTATTGAGTGCATTTCTGGTTGTACCTGCGAGCACTTTGTCGGCAAAGTTGCCTAGCATTAATACGCCTTCCTGTTCAGAATACATTAGACCTTCAATAAACTCATAGGCTTCATCAAAGGGCTTTAGCGACTCCTCGGTAAACCTGTCTACCAGGGCCTGTTTGCTTGTATAGGGTATATATGTGAGGTGCACATAATCTTTACAGGGGACGATTTTTATTTCTGCACAGACTAAAAAGCCAAGAGAGCCGTAAGACCAGGGGATTGCATAATAGAGTTCGCTGTTTGCATCTTTAGAGCATTTAACTAGCTCGCCATTGGCGGTGACAATTTCCAGGCTCTCACAGATATGCTGAAACAGACCGTATTTATGCGAACTCGCTTCTATACCAAAGCCATTTATCAAGCCGCCGACAGTTAAAGCATCTAGTTCAGGGACAACTGCTAAAGACCAGCCTAAAGGTTTTAACATGGCTGATATCTGGCCCATATTAGCCATAGGCTCAACGCGAACGGTGCCTTTTTCCGCGTCAATTTCTAAAATATCCATCAAACTGACATCGACCTGATAATGGGTCTTTTTATAATTTCCCTGCTTCAGAGACATCGCCTGCCAACCTGGTCTGGCAGTACACATGGGGATATTGCCACCGGTTTTTTCTTGCCAGTCTTTAACTTGTTGCTGTACCTTTTTAACTCTATCAGCATGCTTTTCAGGGGCGCTATTTTGCCAGAATGCCAGGCGGTTGCGGGTTCTCATATACGCTTTAAAAATAAGCGAGGCGGGGAGAACGAAAAGAACAACAAATATCCCGCGATATTTGATCAAAAAATCCAGCATGAGTTTTATCCTGATTATTATTTTGTGCACGATCCTAAGTCGCTTAGTAGGAATATTATCCTAGAAATATAGAGTCAGATACCGTTATACAATTTCAGCCTTTTTGTTTAGCTATGATACAAGGCCGTATTAGCTCTGCTGATAATCATATCATAGCTATTAAACTCTTGATGGTACAGGCGGATGTTTATGGTGATCTCGTGACCAAGAAATTGTCCGCTCAGTATTTTTCCCTGTTGCTCTACTTCCAGCCTGATCCGTTCCGCATAACTGTATACTCAGAATACCTGACCTCGGCATTTAGGTAAAGCCGCTGGATTGAGAATTAAATATCTTTAAAATCAATTAATAATACACTTCTCATCCTAAAAGTCGAAGCAACTCTTTTTATACGTAAAATAATTTTCGCTGGTGTACTGAGTTAAGAGCAGTAATATTTAGCGGCATAATTAACTAAGCACAGACTTTTTATGTAATTTGGTGGCTAAGCTTAATTTTTTATTTTTTTGGGGTGGGTTTGCCAGTGCATCTAAAAATAGCACCGAGTCATTGCTGGATAGAGTGATATGCTCATGTTCGTTAATAATGGACTCAGCCGCAGCGAGAGACTGAGTAAGCACAAACTCAGAAAGCTTTTTATGGTTATAGCTAGCTGCTTTTTCCAGTTTTTTTGACAGTGTATCAAGGCGGATATGCATACGCTCTTGTTTAGTAGTTTCAGTTGAATGTATACGATAGTCTCCAATAATGTATCTTACTGTACGCCATTTGTGCGTTATTATTTTTATTTTGTTGGATACGGCATCTATTAAACCTCAGTTAGCTGTGTATGCTTAACACCGACACTAAATCTAAGGAAAAGGCTTGTCAAAATCTTCACTAGAGCTCATTTTTCCAGGTAAGCTATATGGCTTGCGTTGTTGTACTGGGTTAACTGCGCATGACAAGATCATTCAGTGATTTTTTATTCACCTATTGCTTTGAAATAGACCTGCGGAGGAGTAATATTATCAATGAATTAAAGCCGATTTATAACTTTTTATTTTGAATCAACGGCATAATTCGTACTTGGAAGTTTTGTGCCAAGTGCAGAATTTCTTCCCTATGTGTAGGTATTTTTAGGAGTTTATTGATGATGATTAAACAAGCCAGTCGGTTTGTTGTTTGCTGCTGTTCCGTGTTGGTGCTGTATTCCTGCGCAACGCCACCTTCTTCAGTCGCAAAGCATGATGCAGAATTCTGGGCGAATCAGGTATTTACCCAAGAACAGCAAGATAAGCTAACGCCTGATGATGTTATCAAACGAATGAAAGAAGGCAACCAACGCTTTGTCGCCGATACTAATACCTTTCGCAATCATTCCGAGCAGGTCCGGCAAGCCGCTATGGGGCAACATCCTAAAGGGATAGTGTTATCCTGTATTGATTCCCGGGTGCCTGTTGAAGATATATTTGAATTGGGCATAGGGGATATTTTTGTTGCGCGTGTGGCAGGTAATTTTGAAAATACCGATATACTCGGGAGTATGGAATATGCCTGTAAGGTGGCGGGGGCAAAGTTGGTCTTAGTGCTGGGGCATGAGTATTGCGGTGCAATAAAAGGCGCGATTGATGATGTGCAACTGGGCAATATTACGTCTATGCTGGATAACATTAAGCCGGCTGTTAATCATTTCAGTCACTATGCTGGTAATAAAACGAGTGAAAATGAATCATTTGTACATATGGTTGCAGAGCAGAATGTCTCGGATACCATCGATAATATTCGTGAACATAGCCCCATCCTGAGAGAAATGGAACAGCAGGGAAAGATCAAGATTGTTGGTGGAATGTATGATATGGAGACTGGGAAAGTCACTTTTAAGTATTAATTTAATATGTTGTGTAGTCGAATGGTAAGGAAAGTTTTTTACAGGCTGTTTTGCTGGCGTGTTATATTATTTGCAGAGTGTCTGTCCTGAAACTCCACAAGTAAAAACACATATCACAATAGGGTGCCGTATTAATTGCATAGACAATTAATACGGCTTTTTATTTTGTAGCTGGTTTTGATAATTAACTTTTCGTTGATGGCAGGATTGCAAGCAGGATAATTCGGTAAAATAAAAAAACAAGAACGAGGTGATCCAATATGAAAAGACGTGATTTTATTAATAAAACTGGTGTGGGTGCAGTAGCGGTCGGTGGGGCATTGCTTGCACCCGGTGTTGTGCATGCCAAAGCACAGTATAAATGGAAAATGGTCACTGCCTGGCCGAAGAATTTCCCGGGTCTGGGCGTAGGTGCAAATCAGCTGGCACAGAAGATTAACGAGATGAGTGGCGGGCGTATTAAAGTAAAAGTCTACGGCGCAAATGAATTAGTTCCCGCTTTTGAAGTGTTTGATGCAGTCTCCAGAGGGACTGCGCAAATGGGGCATTCGGGTGCCTATTACTGGAAGGGCAAGAATGAAGCTACGCAATTTTTTTCTTCAGTGCCGTTTGGTTTAACCGCTCAGGAAATGAATGCTTGGCTGTATTATGGTGGTGGCATCGAACTATGGCGAGAGCTCTATGAACCGTTTAATTTAATTCCGGCAGCAGCGGGTAATACGGGTGTGCAAATGGCCGGCTGGTTTAACAGGGAAATAAAAACCGTAGCTGATTTAAAAGGTTTGAAAATGCGTATTCCTGGCTTAGGTGGCGAAGTGTTGCGCAGAGCGGGTGGAACTACAGTAAATATACCGGGTGGAGAGCTATTTACGTCTTTGCAGTCTGGAGCGCTGGATGCTACGGAATGGGTTGGGCCTTATAATGATCTGGCGTTTGGTTTTTATAAGGTGGCTAAATATTATTATTACCCTGGCTGGCATGAGCCGGGTTCCACCATCGAGGCAATGATAAATAAACAGGCGTTTAATGAATTACCAGTAGACTTGCAAAGTATTGTGATGGCAGCATGTAAAACAGTCAATATGGATATGTTGTCTGATTATACGGCGAAAAATAATCAGGCTCTGGATACTTTGATTAATAAGCATGGTGTCAAGCTAATGCCGTTGCCTGATGATGTGTTGCGCAAATTAAAACAACTTTCTGATGAGGTGGTACTTGAACTGGCAGATAAAGACCCGTTAAGTAAGAAAATTTATACTTCATTTAGCCAGTTTAGAGCTCAGGTCTCTCAATGGAGTGCTTTATCTGAACAGGCCTTTTTAAAAGCCAGGGCTATAGTGTAGGGCGGACTTTAGTCCGCTCTACAGGCTAAACAACCGCATCCGTGACCGCGCGAAGTATACAGTGGTTTTTGTTGGTACGGTGTTGCTGTATAATATCGTGATTAGAACTCGTTACATTTGTGAAATGTTACTGTTAGCGTAACTTTAGAGGAAAAAGGCTAAATGCATCCAGTAGTAGAAGACGTCACTCAAAAAATCATTGAGCGTAGTCGTGTCGTACGTAATCTTTAATTTAAAACATATAGATAAGGCTGCCGAGCAAGGACCGCATCGGTCAACTCTGGCTTGTGGTAATCTATCGCACGGTTTTGCAGCGTGTAATACTGGAGATAAGGCTGATTTAGCCAGTGATAAGAAAGCAAATATTGCGATTATCTCTTCTTATAATGATATGTTATCTGCGCATGAATCCTATAAAGATTCCCCCGCCGGAACAATTACAGGCGGTTAGCGAAGCGGGTGCTGTCTTTGCCATTAGCCCGGGGTTCACCCCGAAGTTTTTAGCGGCAGCAAATAAAAGTGATATTGCATTAATTCCAGGAATTGCTTCGGTTTCAGAACTGATGCTCGGTATGGAATATGGGCTGGATCATTTTAAATTCTTTCCGGCAGAAGCGGCAGGCGGCATTCCCATGTTAAAAGGGATTGCAGGACCGATTCCACACATTACCTTTTGCCCTACGGGTGGTATATCGCCGAGTAATTATAATGATTATCTGGCACTTAAAAATGTAGCTTGTGTCGGTGGGTCCTGGTTAGTGCCCGCAGGTGCAGTGAAGAATAAAGATTGGGATAGAGTAACGGCATTGGCTGCAGAAGCGATTGCCAATGCAGAAACCTAGATAAGTAACGCGGGGTGGGCCGTCTTGTTGTCCAGCCGAGAATAGTTTTTAGAGTGGCCGGTATAGGCACAATACATAAAATTGCAGGAGTATGGGATGAGTAATGGTTTAAATGCCAATATGCTAGATCAGCTTGATATAGATCCGGAAGAAACTAAAGAATGGTTGGAAGCATTAGGCGCTATTGAAGAGCAGGATGGCAATGAACGGGTCCAGTTTATAATTAGTCAGTTGGTCGAAATGGCTAGACTTTCAGGTGCAGCCATTCCCTTTAGCGCGAATACCGCTTATGTCAATACCATAACTGTGGAACAACAACCCAAGTATCCAGGGATGACCACTATCGAGCGTAAAATTCGCGCGTATGTGCGCTGGAATGCAATGATGATGGTATTAAGAGCCAATAAGCATACTAATGTAGGTGGGCATATTGCCAGCTTTGCATCAGCGGCTACTTTATATGATGTTGGGCATAACCATTTCTGGCATGCCGCAACAGAAAAGCGAGGCGCTGATATGGTTTTCGTGCAGGGCCATTCCTGTCCTGGTGATTATGCACGGGCTTATTTATTAGGCCGTTTTCCTGAAGAGCAAATGGATCAATTTCGTAAGGAAGTCGGTGGTAATGGCCTTTCTTCTTACCCGCATCCCTGGTTAATGCCTGATTTCTGGCAATTCCCTACGGTTTCTATGGGGCTGGGTCCCATTATGGCGATTTACCAGGCGCGTTTTATGCGCTATATGCAGAGTCGGGGACTTGCTAAAACAGAAGATCGTAAAGTCTGGGCCTTTTTGGGTGATGGTGAAACCGATGAACCAGAAACACTGGGCGCTATTACCATGGCGGGTCGTGAGCAGCTGGATAATCTGATTTTTGTGGTTAACTGTAATTTGCAGCGCCTGGATGGTCCGGTGCGTGGTAATGGCAAGATTATTCAGGAGTTAGAAGGTAGCTTCCGTGGCGCAGGCTGGAACGTAATCAAAGTGATCTGGGGTCGGCATTGGGATGCGTTGTTGGCTAAAGATATAGAGGGTTTGATTATGAAGCGCATGATGGAGTGCGTCGATGGTGATTATCAAACTTATAAATCCAAAGATGGCGCTTATGTGCGGGAGCATTTCTTTAATACTCCTGAGTTAAAAGCACTGGTTGTTGAATATACCGATAGAGATATATGGTCACTTAATCGTGGTGGCCATGATCCAATTAAAGTCTTTTCCGCTTACCAGGCCGCTAATGAGCATAAAGATCAGCCTACCGTTATCCTGGCGAAAACCATTAAAGGTTATGGTATGGGAGACTCGGGTGAAGCACAGAACACCAGCCATCAGCAGAAAAAAATGAGTCTGCAATCAATCATTAATATCCGTGACCGCTGGCAACTTCCGGTGACGGATAAAGAAATTGAGAGCTTACCGTATTTGAAATTTGCTGAAGACTCAGAAGAATATAAATACATGCTGGAGCGCAGAACTACACTGGGTGGTCATATTCCTGCACGGAGACAAAAATCTGACGCTCTGGAAGTTCCTGAACTAAGCGCTTTTCAAGCAGTACTAGATGGTACTAAAGCAGGCCATGGTATTTCCACTACCATGGCATTTGTCAGAATTCTTAATATTCTGGTCAAAGATAAAAAAATTGGCGAGCGTATTGTACCAATCGTACCTGATGAATCACGTACCTTTGGTATGGAGGGTATGTTCCGCCAATTAGGTATCTGGTCACAAGTCGGTCAGCTATATACACCGCAAGATGCCGAGCAATTAATGTACTACAAAGAAGATAAAGCCGGGCAGGTGCTGCAAGAGGGAATTAATGAAGCAGGCGGCTTATGCGACTGGATTGCGGCGGGAACTTCGTATTCCACGCACAATGTACCGATGATTCCGTTCTTTATTTACTATTCCATGTTTGGCTTTCAACGTGTCGGTGATTTGATTTGGGCAGCTGCTGACCAGCGTACTCGGGGCTTTTTACTCGGCGGTACAGCAGGGCGTACCACTTTGAATGGCGAAGGTTTGCAGCATGAAGATGGCCATAGTCATCTAATGTCGGCAACCATTCCTAATTGTATTTCTTACGATCCAACTTATGGTTATGAATTAGCGGTTATTGTGCAGGATGGTTTGCGTCGCATGTATGCTGAACAGGAAGATGTGTTCTACTATATTACGGTGATGAATGAGAACTATGATCAACCACCGATGCCTGATGGCGCGGCTGAGAATATTCTAAAAGGCATGCACTTGTTCCAGTCGGGCATTAGCCGTAAAAAAGCACCTAAGGTAAACCTGCTGGGTTCGGGTACGATTTTTTGTGAAGTCGTTGAGGCGGCGGCATTATTACGTGATGACTGGGGCGTTGAAGCAGACCTCTGGAGTTGTACTAGTTTTACTGAGCTGGCTCGTGATGGTGTGGCTTGTGAACGTTGGAATCGCTTACATCCGACAGCAAAAGCACGGGTTTCTCATGTAGAAAAATATCTTACAAAAACAGAGATACCAGCGATTGCCGCAACTGACTATATTCGGGCTTTCGCCGAGCAAATTCGACCTTTTATAAATGCTGACTATACGGTTCTGGGTACCGATGGCTTTGGCCGTTCTGATACGCGAGAGAAATTACGCAGTTTCTTTGAAGTCGATCGCCATCATATTACTATTGCAGCGCTGAAAAGTCTGGCAGATAAAGGTGAATTCGATGCTGCGAAAATAGATGAGGCTATTAAAAAATATAATATTAATGCAGATATCATTGCGCCTTGGTTAATCTAACAGAAGAAGTTTATTATGACGCTATTAACAGAAGTAAAAGTGCCTGATGTCGGTGATGTTGCTGATATGGATGTCATTGAAGTATTAGTGAAAGTGGGTGATGTTGTTGCAGTAGAGCAGACCCTGGCCGTGGTAGAAACAGATAAAGCCAGTATGGATTTGCCCTCCAGTGCGGCAGGAATCGTGAAATCGGTTCATTTCAGTGTCGGTGATAAGGTGTCCGAAGGGGCTTTGGTGGTTATTCTGGAAGCGGGTGAAAGTGTTGCGACTGAAGAAGTAATCGGGGTAGAGGATGTTAAAATCGATGTCCCCGAACAGGCAGAGGTTCCAGTTGCGCAGCCAGTTGAAGCTAGCGGTAGCATTAGTATTATTGAAGTCAAAGTCCCGGATGTCGGTGATGTGGCTGATATTGATGTGATCGAGGTATTAATTCAAACGGGCGACACGGTAGAAAAAGAGCAGACGCTTGCTGTTTTAGAAACTGATAAGGCGAGTATGGATTTGCCGTCGACCGATGCCGGGATTGTTAAAGATGTGTTTATTAAGGTTGGCGATAAGGTTTCTGAAGGGGCTTTAATTATCAGCCTGGAAGTACAGTCCGCAGAGCCACCCGTAGCCGCTGTTAATCAACAAGAAAAAACAGCAGCGCCTGTTAGCAGTTCTGCGCCAACGCCGGCTCCTGTTAAACAAAGCGTTGCCGCAAGCAACTCGAATGTAGCTGTTGTCAGCCAGTCAGGTAGATCGGCTCATGCCAGCCCAAGTGTACGTTTATTTGCCCGTGAATTGGGCGTGGATATTAGCCAGATTACGCAGGGTAGTGGGCGCAAGGGGCGTATTTTAAAAGACGATGTTAAGAACTTTATCAAACAAGTAATGACATCAGGTGTGCCATTACAAGGTGGCGCGGGAATACCGCCAATTCCGGCAGTAGATTTCAGTAAGTTCGGTGAGATTCAAGAGCAAAAGCTGAGTAAAATACAACGCCTGACCGGGCAGAATTTAAGCCGGGTCTGGTTAAACTTACCGCTAGTGACATATCATGACGAAGCTGATATTAGCGAAATGGAAGCTTTTCGCAAGGCACTGAATGCAGATAAATCGACTGAGATAAAAGTGACAGGCTTGATCTTTATCGTTAAAGCGCTGGTCGCTGCAATGCAACACTTTCCAAAAATCAATAGTTCTTTATCACCTGATGGAGAGTCTTTGATTTTGAAAAAATACTTTAATGTCGGTATTGCGGTTGATACACCTAACGGTTTAGTCGTCCCGGTGTTAAAAGGTGTGGATAAAAAAGGTATTGCCGAATTAACCCGGGATTTATCTGAACTGAGTGAGAAAGCGCGTAATGGTAAATTACTCCCCGCAGATATGCGTGGTGGTTGTATCACAATTTCCAGTTTAGGTGGGATCGGTGGTAAAGCGTTTACCCCGATTGTCAACGCGCCTGAAGTTGCTATTTTAGGTGTGACACGCTCAGAAATGAAGCCTGTGTGGAATGGCTCTGAATTTGAACCTAAATTAATGCTTCCTCTGGATTTGACCTATGATCATCGGGTCATTGATGGCGCAGAAGGGGCTCGATTTATGTCTACACTGATTAAATATTTAGGCGATATTCGCCGCTTATTACTATAGGGAGATAAGAATATGGCAGATACTATACATGCAGAAGTCCTGGTATTAGGTGGCGGTCCTGGTGGTTATACAGCAGCTTTTCGTGCAGCAGATTTAGGCAAACAAGTTGTTTTGGTGGAGAAATATCCGGTTTTAGGCGGAGTATGTCTGAATGTGGGTTGTATTCCTTCCAAGGCTTTATTGCATGTTGCACAAATCGTGCATGAAGCAGAGCACTTCGAGCAACATGGCCTGAGCTTTGGCAAACCTGAATTTGATCTGGATAAAATCAGAGACTGGAAAGAAGGCATAACTAAGACTTTAACGGGTGGCCTGGCGCGCTTGGCTAAACAGCGTAAAGTGAAAGTAGTGCAGGGGCTAGGGCAGTTTACCGGAGCTAACTCACTGGATGTTGTCAGTGAGACAGGCACACAGAAAATCACCTTTGAAAATGCTATTATTGCTGCAGGATCTCAGGTTAATAAAATTCCGGTTTTTCCTAATGATGATCCTCGCTTGATGGATTCGACTGATGCATTGAATATGCAGGATGTCCCTAAGAAACTGCTGATTGTCGGTGGCGGAATTATCGGCCTGGAGATGGCAACGGTTTACCATGCACTGGGTTCTGAAATCAGCGTGGTTGAATTAATGGATCAGATTATCCCGGGCTGTGATAAAGATTTAGTCACGCCATTGCAACGCCATATTAAAAAGCAATATAAGAATATCTGGTTAAAAACGAAAGTTGAAAGTATTGTGCCTCAGGATGACGGGCTTAAAGTGACTTTTGGCGGTGATAAAGCACCAGAGCCAGAAGTCTTTGAAAAAGTATTGGTCGCTATCGGGCGTAAACCTAACGGCTTGTTAATCGGTGCAGATAAGGCGGGCGTTAATGTTGATGAACGCGGCTTTATAGCGGTTGATAAACAGCAAAAAACAAATATCCCACATATTTTTGCTATCGGTGACATAGTCGGCAATCCTATGCTGGCACATAAAGCGGTCTATGAAGGCAAGATAGCAGCCGAGGTGACAGCGGGGCACAAGTCAGGCTTTGATGCCTTAACGATTCCTTCGGTGGCTTATACAGATCCGGAAGTCGCATGGATGGGGCTGACTGAAAATCAGGCAAAAGAGCAAGGTATTGCCTATGATAAAGGTGCGTTTCCGTGGGCTGCAAGTGGTCGTTCTTTATGTTTAAGCCGAAGTGAAGGTTTGACTAAGGTGCTGTGTGATCCGGAAACAGGACGTATTCTAGGTGCTGGTATGGTGGGGCCGAATGCCGGAGAACTTATTGCTGAAGCGGTTCTGGCTCTGGAAATGGGTGCTGATGCCGAAGACGTTGGCTTAAGTATTCATGCGCATCCTACACTCTCAGAAACCTTTGCTTTTGCTGCAGAGATGGTGACCGGTACGATTACCGATCTGTATGTAAAAAAATAAGTCCGCTCTACATACCTAATTTATTTCACTCAAATCTCATATTATGCAAAAGCGAATACTTGCAATATTGTTTTTTTTATCTTTAAGCATTAGTTCATTTACCCAGGCAGAAACTAAAGTTGCCGAGATTAAAGATAGAGTGGCGGTTGATAAATTTATTAACAAAATGGTCGAAGAGCATCAATTCGACCAGGCTGAGTTAGCAATACTATTCGATTCTGTCGAGTTGCAACCGAAGATAATCGAAGCCATGACTCGCCCGGCTGAAGGGATGCCTTGGTATAAATATCGTAAAATTTTCATCCGCGACTCGCGCATCCAGGGCGGGGTTAAATTCTGGCAGGATAATCAGCAAAGCTTAGCAGCGATGCAACAGCTTTACGGCGTTCCCGAAGAAATTATTGTCGCAATTATCGGCGTGGAGACCTTGTACGGGGAGCGTACTGGTGGACACAGAGTTATTGATGCGCTGGCTACTCTGGGTTTTGACTATCCAAAGCGCAGCAAGTTTTTCCTAAGTGAGCTGGAGAACTTCCTGATATTGTGTCGCGAAGAAAAAATGAATCCTTTAGAACCGGTTGGTTCTTATGCGGGGGCGATGGGCATGCCACAGTTTATGCCTAGCAGTTATCGAAATTTTGCCACTGATTATGAGGGTGATGGCAAGCGTGATATATGGACTAATCCGGCAGATGCTATTGCCAGTGTGGCGAATTATTTTGCCAAACACCACTGGCAGGCAGATAAAGAGATTGCTTTTCCAGTAACTGCGACGGGTGAACAATATAAGCAGGCATTGAGCAAAGGTTTAAAACCTGATATTAAGGCGGTGCAACTAAAAGCCTTGCAGGTTCAGTTGCCTGCGCAAATAGCCGATGATGAATTACTTAAATTATTAAGTTTTGAACAAGAAAAAGGCAAAGACCTCTGGGTAGGCCTAGAAAATTTTTATGTTATTACCCGGTATAATCATAGCCCACTTTATGCCCTGGCAGTCTTGCAATTGAGTCAGGCAGTAAAGCAGCAATATTCCAAGACTATCAATGAATAGAGCGAGTTTAGTCTTTTTGGTAGTATGGCTAAGTGCCTGTTCAGCGCCACAAAAGACTGAGCCACCTGTGGTAAAGGATGGACGCCCGGAAAATATTGCTATTGATGTTAGTGCTATTCCGGATGCGGTGCCTCGCTATGAGCCCTGGTCGGCTTCGGTTAATCCTGAGTCTTATGTGGTTTTAGGTGTAACTTATCATGTGTTACCTACCAATAAAGACTATAGGCAGCAGGGCGTAGCTTCCTGGTATGGCACTAAGTTTCACCAGAAAACAACTGCGTCAGGGGACGTTTATGATATGTGGGCAATGACAGCTGCGCATAAAACATTGCCCATACCCAGTTATGTCCAAGTCACAAATTTAGATAATCAGCGCAGCATTATTGTTAGAGTCAATGATCGAGGGCCTTTTCACGCGCACCGAATTATTGATTTATCCTTTGCGGCAGCGACAAAATTAGGACTAGATAAAGCTGGTACGGGTTTTGTTGATGTCGTCGCTATTCAGCCGGGTGATGTTAAAGTGGCTACCAGCTTAGAACTTGCCAAAAAGGTTTATTATCAGGTTGGCGCGTTTGCAACACAGGAAAATGCGGCTTTAGTGCAGGAAAGTTTAACTGCATTGCAGCTGAAAAAACATAGAGTTGTGACTGTGGGTGAGTTGGAAAGCAAACTTTTTAAAGTACAGATTGGACCTATTTCTTCGGTGACAGAAGCAGATATTATCAGCGCAAAATTAAAAGCAATAGGCCTGGAAAGTTGCTACTATATTGCTGAATAAAACACCAAACCATTGCTATCGATGGGATAGCGCATTAAAAAATTTATTTTTACCATGCAGGGCATAAAAGCTGGAAGAAATTTATCTCTTTCATGAAAAAAAATCAATCACCTGCATGTTATAATTTTTTCAACTTATCGTTCATATTCCTTGTTTATGTTCCTAAAAATACAGAAAAATATACAACTAGTTCTTTTTATTTCTTTATTATTACCTGCAGTGCACAGTTATGCGGAAGGTGAAATAAAAATCCCGGCACCTCCACGTCTGGCTGCGAGCAGTTATTTCTTACAGGATTTTGATAGCGGCCGGATTCTGGCAGAGAGAAATGCGGATGTAGTGCTGCCCCCGGCGAGTCTAACAAAAATCATGACCGTCTATATTGCTTTTCGTGAGTTAAGTAATAATCGTCTCAGTCTTGATGATATGGTAACTATCAGTGAGAAAGCGTGGCGCACACCAGGCTCTAAAATGTTTATTGAGGTCAATAAACAGGTCAAGGTCGAGGATTTATTAAAAGGCATTATTATTCAATCAGGTAATGATGCCAGTGTTGCCATCGCGGAACATATTGCCGGCGATGAATACACTTTTGCCGAATTGATGAACCAGCAAGCGCAGCGTTTGGGAATGCACAGTACGCACTTTATGAATGCCACCGGACTGCCTGTTCCTGATCAGCATTACACAACTGCACGAGACTTAGCCATCTTAACGCGTGCGGTTATTAAGGAATTTCCAGAGTATTACCGTTGGGATTCAGTCAAAGAATTCTCTTATAACAATATTACCCAGCAAAATCGTAATATTTTATTATGGCGCGATGAATCCGTCGATGGTGTCAAGACAGGGCATACTGAAGAAGCAGGTTATTGTTTGATTGCTTCAGCGAAACGCGAACAAATGCGCCTGATCTCAGTTGTTTTAGGTACTAAAAGTAAAAGCGCCCGTGCTAATGAAAGCCAGACCTTATTGAATTACGGTTTCCGCTTTTATGACACGCATAAACTCTATGAAGCAAATACCGAGCTAACAACTGCCCGAGTCTGGAAAGGAGCTAGTGATACGGTTAGTTTAGGCGTTGGTGAAGATTTATACGTGACTATATCCAGACGACATTATACGGAAATGAAAGCGGCAACCAGTGTTGATGTCAAAATTATGGCGCCGGTAAAACAAGGTGACCAGCTCGGTGTAGTTAATGTTACATTGCGCGATGAAACAGTTAGGTCTATGCCTTTAGTTGCCCTAAATACTGTAGAAAAAGGCAGTTTTTTACAGCGCACCTATGACTCAGCTTTAATGTTAATTAAATAAACCTATGCAAGATAAAATAGTTTATTTGAATGGCGAGTATTTGCCTTTATCAGAGGCAAAGATCTCAGTATTAGACCGGGGATTTTTATTTGGCGATGGGATTTATGAAGTCATCCCCGCCTATTTTGGCCAGTTGTTTTGTCTGGAAGCACATTTGCAGCGGCTGAATAATAGTTTAAATGCGATACGTTTGCCACTCGCTTTAAATACTCAGCAATGGCTGGATATTCTACAGCCGTTATTAGTCGAAGGTGATGCGCAATATATATATTTGCAGATTACGCGCGGCGTTGCAGATAAACGAGATCATGCATTTCCAGAGCATTGTAAGCCAACTGTTTTTGCCATGTGTTCTGCTATTGCGCCTTTCCCCCGGGAAAATGGCGTACAGGCCATTACCCTGGACGATATGCGTTGGCAGTTATGCAGTATTAAAGCAACTACCTTACTGGCGAATATTTTATTGCGTCAGGAAGCGGTTGATCAGGCATGCGCAGAAGCTATTTTATTAAAAGAAGGTTATGCAACAGAGGGTGCGGCAAGTAATGTGTTTGCCGTGGTTGATGATATCTTGATCACCCCAGCCAATAGTAATGAAATATTGCCCGGCATCACCCGCGATGTGATTATTGATTTGGCAAAAGTAAATGGAATGAGTATGCGTGTCGGGCTTATTTTAGAAGCAGATTTGCGTAGGGCAAGTGAAATCTGGTTGACGAGTTCTACGCGTGAAATTTTACCAGTCATCACTCTGGATAATAAGCCAGTTGGTGATGGGCAGGTGGGGCCAGTCTGGAAAACTATGCAGAAATTATTTCAAGAATATAAACGAGAAGTATTATGACTGAGCCAGTAACCGAAGATCATGACTCGCTATTTGAGTTTCCTTGCCAGTTCCCCATCAAGGCAATGGGTAAAAACATCCCCGATCTGGATGCAATCGTGGTGGCGCTTGTCCGCCGTCATGTGGATAATTTAAGTGAAAATGCAGTCAAGACTCGTGCCAGTAAAGGCGGTAAATATATCTCGATTACCGTAGAAGTCGAAGCGCAAAGCAAGGCACAACTGGATGCTATCTATATGGACTTAACGGCGTGCCCTGACATCATAATGACACTGTAGAGCGGACTGTGTCGCAAAGACCTATATGACGCAAAAAAAGTCTATAGCAATTAGCGCCTGCCTTCTAGGACATAAAGTCCGCTATGAAGGGGCACATCAGGAAAATAAAATCATCATACAACGGTTAGCCGATCGTTTTAATATCACTGCCGTTTGCCCTGAAGTAGAAATAGGTCTAGGCGTCCCGCGTGAGAAAATTGAATTACACCAGCAGGGTACGAAGATACATTTATTAACGAGTATTCACCCTGTTACAGATTTAACAGAACAGATGAACACATACGCACAGATGTTCCTGAGCAGTCATAAAATCTCCGGAATGATCTTAAAGGATAAATCACCTAGCTGCGGTGTCGCTAACTGTAAGCAATGGAATGCGGCAGGAGAAATGCAGCATAATGGTACAGGCATTTTTGCAGCAACGCTTACCAAGCTAAAACCTGATTTGCCGATGTTGCAAAGTAATCTAGTCTCTAAGGTGAATGACCTGGATGACTTTATCCAAAAAGTGACCGACTATGAATATTAAGCTACGTCACTTAGGGAGGCAAGATTATCAACGTTGCTGGCAAAAAATGCAGGACTATACCTTGGCAAGGGATGAAAATAGTGCCGATGAACTCTGGATAGTCGAACATCCCCCTGTGTTTACTCAGGGGCTCAATAGTAAGCCCGAGAATTTACTGCACGTATCTGATATACCAGTGGTTAATACCGATCGTGGCGGACAAATTACCTATCATGCACCAGGGCAATTAGTTGTTTATATCTTAGTCAATATTAAACACAGAGAATTAGGTGTGCGCCAGTTAGTAACAATTATCGAGCAGTCGATGATAGTAGCGCTATCCCAATATGGTTTGCAGGCAATTGCCAAACCGGATGCACCAGGCGTTTATATACAGGATAAAAAAATCGGCTCAGTTGGTTTGCGTATTAAAAAAGGCTGCAGTTATCATGGGCTGAGCTTAAATAATGATATGGATTTAAAACCGTTTAGTTATATTAATCCCTGTGGCTATCAGGGTTTACAAGTGACTCAGTTAGCTGACCTGGGGGTGAATATCAAGACCAATGAACTGGCCGTACCGGTGGTGAATTCGATTATTAATGCACTTGCATAGCATTGAAAAGTTAAAGGAAGTCAAAAAATAATTCAAGTAATAGTAGTGTATGAACCGCTTCTCATAGGGATCTTTGATTAATCTGCCACTACTCTTCTTTCTTGTCAGCAATAATCTAAATAACGTCTTCTACTTAGGATGCTAGTATCCATTAGTCCCGCAATGAAGAAAACCAAGAATATAGGCTTGTTCTTCGTGGTAACAGTCTGCTATAGCTTGCATTGAAATTAACATCAGTAGTACGCGCTCAATAGAGCGCGTACTATCCCTATTCAGAAATATCAGGTTTTTAATATTCCAAGGCAACAAAGCTTCGACTGTTATCAACAGTATCAGCATAAGGTAAAGCAGTGAGCACCTGTGCGGGTGTATTAGAAAATAACCTGGCTTTACGCCCTATCACAAACGGGCGAATCGCATTTTCCGCCAGGATATTGCTAATATTGAATTTTCCATGGGTGCAATACACATTGAGTTTTTTCCAGTGGTTACTCAGATAAGTCATTTCCTTACCTGTCAGGCTATCTTTAGGTACTTTATGTTGGCTTTCTTCCAGATAGTTTTGAGCTGATTCAGCATTGGAATACTCTTCTCCTGTCGTTGCTGATATTTTTCATCTACTGACCATTCTTTAATTTCTCGTTCAATGATATACAGCTTGTTAATCAGGCTCAGCACTTTACCTGCTTTTGAGGGTTTGTTATTTTTTCTCTTTTTGGCTTTGGGCTGAGCGTTCTGGGCATCTTTAAAATAACGACGCGCGTGATCCCAGCACCCTGGTTGAATGATACTGACGGCACTATAGCTCGCACAACCATCGGTTTGCAGGTAGGCACTAAAACCATCAAGCAGGCGCATGGGCACCTTCTGACTTCGGGATGGATCATGCTCAAACAAAGCGCTTTTTTCACCGGGTGGCCCGCTCAGGCTTTTTTATACCTGCCCCCGTGTTTCATCGCCCCGTATCACTGCCCCTGCATGTTGATGCTCTCGCATCAGGTTAATCAGGGGCTGAAGTGGTTTAGCCAGTGCGATCATCCAGTTTTCTAATGTTGCTCTGGAGAGTTCTCTGCCATAACGTAACAAGGTGCCTTCTTACCGATATAAAGGTAAGCCGTCAGCATACTTGGCAATAATGATAAAACACATTAAAATAATGCATCCCATTGCTCTGGCAATAGGATGTTTGGCCCTTTGTGCGGACTTAACTTGACGTTGTTTTTCGCCTTCAACGAGTTCGACAAAGCCCGTTTTTTCTTGCATGTATTCAAGAACACGCACTTTAGCAGGAATAATATCCAGCTCTTCTTTTGCAGATTGCTAATCTCACTGGATACGGAAGCCTGGAACCTGTCAGAAAAATTCTTGGCAATGTGCAATAAATATTTTATCCTTATTTCTTATGATTTGAGTTTGTCGACAGAACGTAACTTCAGTTACTTTGCGAAACTAGTAATTTTAATAGAGCCCATCGGCCTACTTGCCGGTCATACAGGTAAATACATGAATATAGAAAACGAGACTTTGCTAACAAGCACAGCTAAGGATAGTCAATCTAATACAGATGCTGAAATTGCCATTAACGCTATTCAAAACTCCATAGCCGCTGATAGCGAAATTAGAGATAAGCAACTCAGAGCACGTATTAAATTACTAGGCAACATCCTTGGTAAAGTGATTAAATCACAAGTTGGCAAGCCCGCTTATGATGCTGTTGAAAAGCTGCGTACGGGTTACTTGCAGCTTGAGCAAGCAGAAAACCCAGCATTACAAGCTGAATTAACCGAGTTTATCGAATCTCTGTCTGCAAAAGAACTTGCTCCGATTATTCGCGCATTCAACTTGTATTTTAGTTTAGTCAATCTAGCAGAAGAAGAGCATCAGTATCACGAAAGACAAAGCCAGCTTAAATCAGATGGGCCATTCTGGACAGGTTCTGTGCTCAATACCCTAGGTGAATTTAAAGCACAAGGCCTAAATGCTGAACAGGTGCAAACGCTATTAAACAAATTGCACTATATTCCTGTATTCACTGCTCACCCAACTGAATCAAAACGACGCGCAGTAATGGATAATTTAAGGCGAATATTCCTGGATATCGGAGCCTTGAATGAAGCGGATACTTACAATAATAAGTATGTAAAAGATTCCATTTATCAAAATCTTGAGATGCAAATTCAAGTGCTTTGGCAGACTGATGAAGTGCGTCGCCAGAAGCCAACGGTTGAAGATGAAATTCGTAATGGAATATACTACTTTCGCCAGTCGTTATTTGATGCTGTTCCAGAGGTTTATCGCTACATGGAACGTGCTATTGCTAAACACTACCCTGACGATAGCATTGAAACACCAAACTTCCTGACTTTTGGTTCATGGATTGGGGGGGATAGAGATGGTAATCCATTTGTAACGCATAACACAACAGTTCAGGCCCTACTATTACAGTCTCGGGCTGTATTCTATGAATATCAGAAACGAGTACTTGATCTGGGTTGTAAGCTAACGCACTCTCGCTTTATCAGTCCTATTTCACAGGACGTGATTAAGCGCTCAGATAGTGCAGATGTTGATTTAATTGCCGCTGTTTTTAAAAAACGTCTTGAGCGATTTAAAGATGAGCCATACCGTCGTTTACTAGCTCTCATAAACGGCAGACTGCAGCAGAATATCGAATACCTTGAAGCACGTATTAACGATGCCCCAATTGATAAAAGTCTGTTTGCCTATCACAGTGAGTCGGACTTTTTGGAAGACCTGGAATTGATTCATCACTCACTATGCAGTCATGGCGATGAAAAAGTAGCGAATGCAGAATTACAAGATTTGATTCGCCTGGCCAAAACCTTCGGTTTCTATTTGATGCGTTTAGATATTCGTCAGGAATCTACTGTACATACCGATGCGGTCGCTGACCTGTTTTCGCATCTAGGTGTAGCCTATAAAAGCCTGAGCGAAAAAGAAAAGCTGGAAATTCTTGCCCAACATGTTGCATCCGCAACCATCATCGATATTCAACACCTGGCACTTGACCCAATGACTAAAGAAGTTATGGCGGTGTTCAACGTTGTGCGTGAGATGCGTAAAGAAATCAGTGAGAAGGCCTTTAATAACTACGTTATTTCAATGACGCATGAAGCTAGTCACATCATGGAAGTGTTGTTTTTAGCGCATCAGGCAGGCCTGGCAGGTTATAACGCGGGGAAAGCTTACTGCGATATTCGCATTGCGCCTTTATTTGAAACCATCGAAGACCTAGAACACATCGTGCCGGTAACGCAGGCAGTTTTTGAAAATGCTACTTACAAAGCTCTTCTTGAAGCATCTGGCAACCAGCAGGAAATCATGCTCGGCTATTCTGATTCGGCAAAAGATGGTGGGAACCTATCCTCTGCCTGGGGACTCTACCTGGCGCAGCAGCAAATCATGGTATTAGCCGATGAGCACGAAGTAGATTGTCGTTTATTTCACGGGCGCGGTGGAACCGTTGGTCGTGGTGGCGGGCCAACACACTTTGCCATCCTGTCACAGCCTACGGGGACAGTCCGCGGCTCCATTAAATTCACTGAACAGGGTGAAGTACTGTCCTACAAATATAGTAATACTGAAACGGCAATGTATGAACTCTCTCTGGGGGTAACTGGCTTGATGAAAGCTAGTAAAGGAATTGTGCAAAGTCAAGAGCAGGATAATCCAGAGTACCTTGAGATCATGCAAAAACTGGCGAAAGATGGCGAAGCCTGTTTTAGAAAACTAACTGATGATACTCCAGGGTTCTTTAACTTTTTCTACGAAGCAACGCCGGTGAACGAGATAGGATTATTGAATATAGGCTCTCGCCCGTCACACCGCAAAAAGGGAAATTTATCTAAATCATCTATCCGCGCCATTCCATGGATTTTTGGCTGGGCTCAAGCGCGGCTCACTTTCCCTGCCTGGCAAGGTACGGGGTATGCTTTAGATAACTGGACTAAACAACATGGTGATGCGCAACTCAAAGAAATGTATCAGGACTGGCCTTTCTTTAGGGCATTGGTTAGCAATATCCAGATGGCGCTATTTAAAACTGATCTTGATATAGGTGCACAGTACAGCCTATTGGGACAGAACCAGGAAATTGCACAAACGGTTTATACCCTGATTGCTGATGAATACACGCGTTCCGAACAACGCATTCTTGAAATCAGTGGCAATCAAGCCTTAATGGCTGACACACCCAGCATTGCACTTTCACTAAGCCGTCGAAATCCCTATCTAGTGCCTTTGAATAATATTCAGATTGCTCTGCTAAGGCGCTACAAGTCAGAAAAGGGCTCCGAGGAAGAAAAAGCGCTCTGGTTGCCTGAGCTTCTTAACAGCATCAATGCTATAGCGGCGGGTTTGCGTAACACGGGTTAATTAAGCAACGAGGACGACACACTTACACACGGGTCTTTTTATCCATCTTTTTCGTTGCAGAAATAGTTACGTAGCAAGCTATGTAACTATTTCTGCGCCTTGAATATGAATAAAAATCCTGTGCTAGATGGCCCAGTTTATTCCGTGCGCATTCTAGTAATTGAATCGGATCATCAGACAATTCAAAATAGGCGCGGCACTAAAATGAAGCTAAACGGACAATATCTGGATATATACTTCGCGCAGCCACGCGAAGTATATTGAGGTGTTTTCAACCCAGAAACAATTCATTTTGCAAATGACAGGGTGAGGGGCGTAGGCTTTAGCATACACAAATAGCTATTCAAGGCTTCAACACGTTTTTTTCAATATGAAAAGATAAATAAGAGGGTTAAATGATGAAAGCGACTCAACCACACCGTTCAGATTTAGGCGTTTTGTCGAATCTTCGCCATGATATACCCGCGGGTATAGCTGTGTTTCTGGTTGCCGTTCCGCTATGCTTAGGGATTGCGATGGCTTCAGGTGCACCACTGTTCTCGGGGTTAATAGCCGGCATCATGGGAGGAATTCTGGTCCCTCTGGTGAGCCGGTCAGCCTTGGGAGTTAGTGGCCCTGCCGCAGGTCTTGCAGTCATCGTATTAACCGCGATTCAGGATCTTGGATTCGAGACTTTTCTGTTGGCGCTCGTGGTGGCGGGTATCATTCAGGCGGGTATGGGTATAGCCAAAGCGGGTATCATAGGCTATTTTTTCCCTTCCTCGGTGATCAGCGGTATGTTAGCCGGTATCGGCATTATCATTTTTATTAAGCAGGTTCCTCATGCTCTGGGTTATGACCGAGACTACGAGGGGGATTTGTCGTTTTTTCAGGGCGACGGCTATAATTCTTTCAACGAATTATCTCATATACTCAATTTTATCACGCCCGGTGCAATAATTATCTCGATCATATCACTGGTAATCCTGATTCTCTGGGAACTACCTGTGATGAAAACCAACCGGATCTTCAAGTTGTTCCCTGGGTCATTAATCGCTGTGTTTGTTGGCATACTGATCAGCCAGCTGCTACGAATATTTTATCCAGAGCTAACATTGGAAACAGAGCATTTGGTTAGTATTCCTGTTGCTGAGACCAGTGCTGACCTATTGAGCCAGTTTATTTTTCCTGATTTTTCTCAGTTTAACAATCCACAGGTTTATCTGACCGCTTTAACCCTAGCTATCGTTGCCAGTCTGGAAACCTTGCTCTGCGTCGAAGCCGCTGACAAACTGGATGTTGACAAAAGAGTGACACCGACCAATCGTGAACTGATTGCGCAAGGGCTCGCTAATAGTGCATCAGGTCTAATTGGAGGACTACCAATCACTCAGGTCATAGTGCGTAGTTCTGCCAATATTCAGGCAGGTGCTAAAACTAAAGCCTCTGCATTCGTGCATGGCTTATTGCTACTGATCACAGTCATGTTAATTCCGGCATTACTTAACCTGATTCCATTGGCCTGTCTGGCCGCTATTCTGTTTGTAGTCGGTTACAAACTGGCTAAGCCAGCACTGTTTGTAAAAATGTACAAAACAGGCATGTATCATTTCATCCCCTTTCTAGCGACAATCCTTGGTCTGGTATTTACCAATCTATTATTAGGCATAGGAATTGGTCTAGTCATAGCACTGCTGTGTGTACTGCTGGAAAATTACAAAGTGTCGGGTTATTACCACGAGGAACATGAAGACAAAACCTTTATTATCCGCCTATCGGAACAGGTTTCGTTTCTGAACAAGGCAAATATTTTGAAGACTCTGGGTCGAATTCCCGACCATTCCAAAGTCGTTATCGATGCCTCGGATTCAAGATATATCGATTATGATGTTTACGAGATCATTAATAACTTCAAGGCAGAGGCTAAACGTAAAGATATTCAGTTAAAGATTATCAATCTTAATGGTTACGGGAGTCTGGAGCCGGTCGACAAAGCCTTATTGGGCAAAAATAACAATCAATCTACTGTTTACGACTCGTCAGTAAGCGCATCTGAACACAATTAATCTGGAAATAATAAAGTCATGAGAACATTAAGATAGAGAAACACAGCAATCAAGCACTCCTGCCGGTGCTTTAGAAATACTGCAACAAGCCAATGCCACCGTGGATTGAAATGGTTTAACAAAACAGGACACTTCAAAAGACAGATTTATCATGTCCATTAGAGGTGAAGATGCGTAAGCAAACAAAACCAAAAAGACCTGGCTATAATATTGAATTCAAACAAGATGCAGCCAAATTAGTGATTGAGAAAGGATATACCCATTAACAAGCCGTAGATAGCTTAGGTGTATACTTAAGTGCGATTGAGCGTTGGGTTAGAGCAGAACGAGGATCCACAGTCGAAACAAAATCAACGCCTAGCTTATCTGGTCAGACTGAATGAGTCAGGCTACGTAAGTAAGTTGTGCAATTACATATGGAACCCGAAATATTAAAAAAGGCAGCGGTCTTCTTTACGAAATAAGTTGAGTAAAGTATGTTGTTATTCGAGAGCAACAGAAGACCTACCCTGTTACTCCATTATGTCGTGTTAGGAGAGTCTGTCTACTCGGCCTCGATTGGTATCTTTCTTTATGCTCTCATGCTCTTCATGGTAAAAACATGATTTAAACAAACAAATTCTATACCCGTTCTGTTAGCAGATAATTTTCATTAATCTCCCTTGATAGGGCAGGGATAATTTGATTTTCTATTGATTCACCATCACTAATCATAGTTGCTACACGTATGTAATTTGGAGTGTAGCCAAAGACCCTGTGTTGAGTCTCGTTAATTTCTTCTTTTTGCCCTTCCCATAAAATATCTACCGATTCTCCGAGGTTTTGCTGCATAAAGCTTTGCTTCATTTGCTCGGCGAGCTGGTGTAATTCCTGACTACGCTGTTTTTTAATCGTGTTTAGCACTGGGTCTGGCAGTGCTGCTGCTTTTGTTCCACTGCGAGTAGAGTAAGTAAAAATATGTATATGACCGAAGCCGGTCTGTTTAATGAAATTATAACTATCTTGCCACTCGTGCTCTGTTTCTCCCGGGAAACCGACGATGATATCAGTGGTAATATTGATATTGGGTACTTGACGACGTGCCTGATGGATAATCTGACTAAATTCTGCTGTTTTACAACGCCTGGCCATACGTTTTAATACACTGTCTGAGCCACTTTGTAGCGGCAGGTGAAGATGCGGCATTAGGCGTGGGTTATTAAATAAAGCAAAGAAATTTTCGGGTAGGTCCCAGGGTTCTAACGAACCTAAGCGCAGACGGGGAACTTGGGTTTGATCAAGGATTGCCTGGATTAACTCGGCAAGGTTTTGATTGATATCGGATCCATAACCGCCTAAATGGACGCCGGTTAGTATCACTTCTTTAACCCCTTGAACAACAAAATTATTAATTTCCTGAACAATTTTCTCTATGGGAGTGCTTTTTTCTTCACCCCGTGCAACTGTTACGATACAAAAGGTGCAGCGATAACGACAGCCATCCTGGACTTTAATAAACGCGCGTTGTCTACCCCGGCTAAATAAGGATATTTCAGCGGGTTCGGTCGACATGGCAGGCATTGTTGGGAGGTCTAATTCTGCAATGGCAAGTTCTACCAGGCGGTCTTTATCCTGGTTACTAACGATTAAATCGACTCCGAGTAATTCTGCGGCTTCATCTGCTTGTAAGGTGACGTAACAGCCACTGGCAACAATTTTTGCGGCGGGATTATCTCGATGAATTCGGCGTATCAATTGACGAGATTTGCGCACGGCATCTTGAGTGACAGCACAAGAGTTGACGATAATTAGCTGTGCTTTATTTTGTTCGCGGGTGATTTTATGCCCTGCATTTTGAAAGGCTTGCGCCCAGCTTTCCAGTTCGGCTTCGTTAAGACGACAACCTAGAGTCCTCAGATGTACTAACATAATGTAAAAAACTAATAAGCGATAATACGCAGTAAAACCTAAAAACCGCTTATTATCACATAAGTAGGATCAGGACGAATATTTTAAATATGTTATTCACTAAGGAACGAGCACGAACTAAAGTAAACAACTAAATTCGGAAGTGGGGTCTTCAGTACAGCATAGAGCGCTCGGGAAAACGGGATTGCGCCCGTGTTCTCTCCCACACCGCCGTACGTGGGGTTTTCCGCATACGGCGGTTGAATCCAACAATTGACGCTGTTGTGAATTATGATATCTTATAATTCATTCGTCACTTTCTTTCTCCTGTCATCGTTAGTTTTGTCTCACATCTGAGAAGATTTCGTTCTTCAAGAATTTATTTTGATACTTGATTTTCTACTAAGGAGGTAGTTTACCGCACGCGTCTAACTAGCCTCATTTGGATTAATGAACTAGATTCTTCAGTCCTTCACTTCACCTCCATTACAGCGGTTTTTTCACTACCATGGTTTTTGCTTAGTTCTTTAATACTCTCATATCAAAGACCTCCCCAGGTAAGGTACTAAAACTTTCTGCCCGCGCCGCTAAGAGCTAGTTGATGTGTCTTTTGGTAACTGTTGGATTTGGTGTTTTTTAGCGCATTCATCGCCCCCACTCTGCCTCACTTCTTGTTCGTGTTCCTACGGTCGTGCATTTGCTACGTGCTTCTTTAAGGCTGGCCTAACGGTTTTCTCCTTGCGTTTCGCTGGGGTTGTCGTTACTACTTCTGATTACCTCCATTAAGGTAATTAGTTTTGGCCCGTGCTGGGTACACTAGAATGCGGGTCTTAGTATAAAGGTATTAGACTTATTGCTTATTATCAATGAGGAGCGAGGTTGTAGAAATAGATCTATTGTTTCTTTTTGGGAAATAAATTGATAATTAATTGCTATATTGTTATTTTCTTATATGAATGTATAGTGTGTATTAAATACTTAATATTTGAACGATCTAATGAAGCAAACAATGACAGATTTACAAAAAGATATTGTAGTCGGTGTATTATTTTTAACTGGCCTTTATAGTTTTATTTCCGGTGCATTTATTGTCTCGGCAGTTGTGTTTGCAGCTTCGGCTATTATTAGTAATGTCCAACAAAGTGCTCGTTTACACGGCTAAGTATGTATAGATTTTTCATGTAGTACCCTTATGGCAGTACCAATAAACTTGATTTCTCCTCGTTATCCAGTTTATTCTTTATAACGCCTGTTACGGTCCGGTAACAGGCGTTTTTTTTGCCTGGATGTTTTTACCAAGCTCCGATATTTTGCATAGAAATCCAGGGTTCAGCGGGACTTAGTGCTTCGCCTTTTTGCAAGAGCTCGATAGAGATTAGATCGGGTGAGCGAATAAATGCCATATGACCATCGCTGGGAGGCCGGCTAATAGTGACTCCACTATCCACAAGTTGTCGACAAGTAGCGTAAATATCATCCACTTCAAAAGCTAAATGACCAAAGTTTCGTCCACCGGCATACGCTTCAGTATCCCAGTTATAGGTTAACTCGAGCAATGGAGCCTCGGTATTTCTTGCTTGATCAGCATCGGCAGGAGCATTTAGATACACTAGCGTATAGCGTCCGGCTTTATCATCAAAGCGATGTGATTCTTGTAAGCCTAGTTGCTGACAGTAAAAATGTAGTGAAGCGTCCAGGTCTTGTACTCTGACCATAGTATGTAGATAGCGCATATTATTCCTTATTTTCTAGGGTGTAATAGGTGATTATAATTAAATGTACTTTTAATGCTGAAAAATGACCGGTAAGAAAAATTCGCTGACCAATAGGGGGTGGTGGTGAATGGCATAAACTGTTCTACGACCCCATAAGGCTTGGTCGATCTGGGTTGTTTGTTGTATAGAATGCTTCCACTGATGACACTGAACCTGGGTTATTTCCAGTGCAAGTCTTTCCAGTCTGGGGTAAGAAAAAATAACTTCGCCCAGAGGGCGGTTGCCTAGATGTGACAGATTCCGATGCGCGCTACTGATGGTGTGCTGGGGAATAATGGTGCGCGCAAGTATTAAGGGGGTGTCATCTGCATAAAGCAGTACTTCGCGGGTTAGGGTATATTTTTCAGTAGGGGTGTTAAGCAGTCTGCTTTCTGAGATAAAAGACCTTTGCCATTGGTTATTTAGAATCTGAACCCTTACTCTTGGGCCATAGTAATCCCTGAGCCTCTGAGTAATAGAGCCGGTTTCATAAATCCATGAAGCTGCGCTGTTAGGAATATTTAAGCGGCTTTTTAAACGGTTGCAAAACCAGGTAGGCTCTTTGGGATATAAGCTGCTCTTATTGCTCAATGTAGTTAAACCTCTGCATATTTTGTTGTTGTACCTAACCAGCGATCAATCAATGGTTGTATGTTTTTAGGAGAGCTCTGCTGGATAATATTGACGGCTTCTGAGACCTGATCTAATAAATCAGTATCGCGCTCCAGGTTGGCAATTTTAAAGTGCATTTGTCCTGTTTGCCGGGTGCCCATCATCTCACCGGGTCCGCGTAATTCTAAGTCTTTTTCGGCAATAATAAAGCCGTCGCTGGTTTCGCGTAAGATATTAAGCCGCTCTCCTGCGGTATTGGATAGGGGTGATTGATACATCAGCAGACAAAAGCTGTTATCGCTTCCCCGGCCCACACGTCCACGTAACTGATGTAACTGGGAGAGCCCAAGTCGTTCGGGATTTTCAATAATCATTAAGCCTGCATTGGGGACGTCAACACCGACTTCAATCACCGTTGTAGCAACCAGTAAATCTAGCTGGTGTTCTTTAAAAGCCTGCATGACCTGGTCTTTGTCTGCTGCTTTCATACGGCCATGTACCAGGCCGATGCGTACATCGGCTAATGTTTCAGTTAACAGCACGGCAGTTTTCTCGGCGGCTTCACATTGTAAAACTTCGGATTCTTCGATCAGGGTACATACCCAGTAGCTTTGCCTGCCTTGCTGTACCCAGTTGCTGATTTTGGCGATGACCTCGTTACGACGATCAGCAGAAATGGCACGAGTAACGACTGGAATTCTACCCGGTGGCAGTTCATCAATTATTGAAATATCCAAATCTGCATAATTAAGCATCGCCAGTGTTCTCGGAATGGGCGTCGCGGTCATGATTAATTGATGGGGTTTGCTGTTGTTATGCTGACCTTTATCTCTGAGTGCCATACGTTGATTGACACCGAAGCGGTGTTGCTCATCAATGATAACGAGCCCTAAACGGGCAAATGTGACAGCATCCTGAAATAGCGCATGGGTACCAATAATAATGCCGGCACTGCCATCAGCAATAGCTTCTAGTGCCTGCTGCCGCTGCTGCTTACCTTTTAGTTGTCCGGTTAAGAAGATGATTTGCACATCAAACGGCTCAAACCAGAGGCTGAAGTTACGTAAATGCTGTTCTGCGAGTAGTTCAGTCGGTGCCATAATGGCGACTTGAAAATTGCTACTCAGAGCGAGTAGGGCGGCATAAGCAGAAACTACTGTTTTTCCGGATCCGACATCGCCTTGAATAAGACGTAGCATAGGCGAGTTGTTTGCACAGTCCATCTTGATTTCATTAATAACACGTTGCTGTGCATGAGTTAATTGAAAACTTAGATTATCCAGAAACTGCTGTGTCTGTTTAGCACTACTCTTTAAAGGGGGGGCTTGCCATTGCTTATCGGCCAATTTACGTTGCAATTGACTTAATTGATGAGCGATTAACTCTTCAAAGGCAAGGCGCTTTAAAGCAGGATTAGGAATATTGAGTAATGCGTTAACCGATATGCCAGGTGCGGGTGTATGTAGTGCTTTTAACGCGTCATTTAGACAGGGGTATTGAAATCTCGATAATACGGCGACAGGTAATAAATCAGGCAACGAGTCCGGGTTGTTATTGTAGAGAGTTAATGTCTGTTGCACTGCTTTTCGTAACGTAGCCTGGCGTAGTCCTTCAGTTAATGGGTAAACTGCCGTTAAGCTATCGCTAGTTATGCAATCTGATTCTTGCTGAATCACTTTGTATTCGGGGTGAATCATTTCATAGCCTGAGTAACCATCTTTAATCTCACCGAAGCAGCTGATTAATGTGCCGGCACTTAGGCTATTGTGTTGGCTGGCTGTAAAATGAAAAAAGCGCAGACTGAGATGACCGGTAGTATCACTGATCTGGCAAATCAAGCTGCGCCGCCCGCGATTGAGGATAGAGCTGCTAACAACGCGTGCACAAATTAATGCTGTGCTACCGGGTATTAATTTATTGATCGTTTGCACGCGGGTGCGATCTTCGTAACGTAAAGGGAGGTGAAAAATGAAATCTCTAAGCTGGCGGATATCCAGCTTTTCCAGGCGGCTTACCGTTTGTCCACCAATGCCTTTTAATGACACAACAGATTGCTTAAGAAGGGTCTGTGAATCCATGTTAAGAGATTAATAAGTAGGTGATGATTAACCTAGATGTAATGTCAACGGCTGCTAAATCACCCCTGAGCGCATGAAAAGTCGGAGGGTTGTATTAGCTGATCATTAATAATTATATTCCGAAGACTGTAATTCCATAATGGCATCCATTTCTACCTCGACACCTTTTGGCAAAGCAGCTACGCCAACTGCTGCGCGGGCAGGGTAGGGCTGATTAAAATAGTGCCCCATTATTTCATTAACAATCGGGAAATGTGATAAGTCGGTGAGGAAAATATTCAATTTAACAATATCTTGTAAGTCACCGCCAGCTGCCTGGGCAACAGCCGTTAAATTATCAAATACTTGTTTGATATGGGCGCTGATATCACCGTTAACAATTTGCATGGTCTTCGGGTCGAGTGGGATTTGTCCAGATAGATAGACAGTCGTACCTACTTTAATAGCTTGTGAATAAGTGCCAATTGCCTCTGGAGCAGAGTCAGTGTGAATGCTCTCTTTTTGCATAAATAGTCTTAGCCTCTTGTGCGGGTAATTTTTAAAACGATAAATAACTTTTTAAGCTGACGCATTATATTTGCTAAATGTAACCTATCTTTGACAGTCAAGGTAATGTAATCAACAGAAACCCGTGTATCCTGATCGGAAATAATGACACTCTCTATATTGGAGTCCATTTTTGAAATAGTCGAAGCAATGGTTGCCAGGGTTCCGGGTTGGTTGAGTAACTCCAGGCGTATTTCAGTTGGGTATTCACCTGATGCATCATGACTCCACTCAACTTCGAGCCAGTTAGTTGATTTTTTACGTTCATTAGTGCTATTTGGGCATTCATGATGATGCACAACAATTCCTTTGCCTGGGTTGAAATAACCCACGATCGGATCACCCGGTATCGGTCGGCAACACTTTGCAATAGTGACAACCATGCCTTCTGAGCCTTTGATTGTCAATGGGGTTTCTTTGCGTATTTCTGTGTCTTCCAGTTTTATAGGGGCGCTTACATCATCCTGACTGAGTTGTTTGGCAATTAAAAATGGCATTTTATTGCCCAGGCCAATTTCTTCATACAGCGCATCTATCTTCTCCAGCTTGATTGCCTGTAATAGTTGCTGCTGCATAATCTCAGAGACATCATCAAGAGACATGCCAATATCTTGAAGTTCTTTTTCTAGTAGACGACGTCCCAGGTTGATCGCTTCTTGCTGCTTAAAGTGCTTAAGGTAAGAGCGTATGCCTGTGCGGGCTTTAGTGGTAACAACATAGTTTAACCAAAGCGGATTCGGTCGTGCCCAGGTAGCAGTAATCACTTCAATAGTGACTCCATTTTCTAACTTGGCTTGTAAGGGGACTAAGCGTTTATCGATACGGGCAGAGACGCAGGAGTTGCCTATATCTGTATGTACAGCATAGGCAAAATCAACCACACTGGAATTGCGTGGTAGTTTTATAATAGTGCCTTGAGGGGTGAAAACGAAAATTTCCTGAGGGAATAAATCGATTTTTAAGTTATCAAGAAATTCCAGCGAATTACCGGCTGTTTTCTGGATTTCCAGTAAATCACGTACCCACTCATTCGCGCGGGTTTTAGAGTTGATGTGTTCTTCATCATCCGATTTATATAGCCAGTGCGCGGCAATACCGGATTCGGACATGCGATGCATCTGGTGTGTACGTATCTGGATTTCAATTGGTACTCCGTAAGGGCCAATTAAAATAGTGTGTAAAGACTGGTAGCCATTTGCCTTGGGTAGGGCGATATAGTCTTTGAATTTACCCGGGATAGGCTTAAATAGGTTGTGTACTATGCCCAAGACACGATAGCAGGTACCCACATCAGCGCATTGAATTCGAAAGGCGTAGACATCAAAAATATCTGAGAAAGAGAGGTTCTTAGCCAGCATTTTCTTATAGATGCTGTATAAGTACTTTTCTCTTCCTTGGATATCGCAGCTAACATGTTCCTGATGTAGCCTTGTTTTCAGGGAATTAGTGATTTTCTCAATAATTTCCTTGCGATTGCCGCGTGCTTTTTTTACCGCACCGTCTAGTATTCTGTAACGCATGGGGTACATTGCTTCAAAACACAATGACTCCAGTTGGTGGCGGATATTGTTCATGCCCAAGCGGTTAGCAATAGGCGTATAGATGTCTATGGTTTCTTTAGCAATACGGCGTTTTTTTTCCGGACGCATAACGCCTAAAGTCTTCATATTATGCAAACGATCACCCAGCTTAACGATGATAACGCGCATGTCTTTAGCCATAGCTAGACACATCTTGCGTACATTTTCCGCTTGTGCTTCAGCTTTGGTTTTACAGTTTAGCTGGGTAAGTTTGGTAACACCATCGACTAATTCTGCGACGTCTTCACCAAATAATTCGAGGATATTTTCTTTGCTGACATCGGTATCTTCAATAAGATCATGAAGAATGGCCGCCATAATTCCATGCACATCCATACGCATTTTCGCAAGAGATATAGCGACTGCAAGAGGGTGGCATATATAAGGCTCGCCAGTTTTACGAAATTGGCCATTATGGTGTTCGGCACCATATTGATAAGCCTGGAAAACCTGGTCTAAATGGGGTGCATCTAAATATTTACTCAGTAAGGTATTGAGTTCGTCAAATAGAAGCTGCTCAGGTCTTTCACCAATCGCAGTGAGAGCCTGAGCACTCATATCCTAGCTTAGTGCGTTCTGGAAAGCATCAGCAGGATCACCTACCTGGTGTAGGGCGTCAATATTTTCTTTAGTGACATGCCCTTCAGCGATCTCGCGCAATGCAACAACAGTATCTTTATCTTTTCCGCGAGTAACAAATTCATCAGCACCTTTTTCTAACTGGCGTGCTCTTTGTGATGCTAATAAAACTAGTTCAAAGCGGTTTTCAACATTATCTAAACAATCTTCAACGGTAACACGTGCCATTTTTAAACCTTTTGTGGATATTTAATTGTAATATAACTTAACAGTCTATTATATTGGACTTTTAACTTCTTAGAAAACTTTCCTTTAGAAAAATAAGTTTCAAGGAAAGTTTTTTTCTACATAATTATTGTTAGGAACAAACTTATGTCCTTATTTACTGACTAACTCTTGGCTTCAAGGGCTGTAATAGCAGGGAGTTCTTTGCCTTCCAAGAACTCCAGAAAAGCGCCACCGCCGGTAGAGGTATAAGAGATTTTATCTTTGATGGCATACTTATCAATAGCGGCCAGCGTGTCGCCACCACCAGCGATAGAAAAGGCTGCACTATCGGCGATTGCACAAGCTAATGTTTTTGTACCTGCTGCAAACTGGTCTATTTCAAAAACACCGACAGGTCCATTCCATACGATGGTTTTAGCAGAATTTAACATTGCGGCATATTGCTTAGCCGTTTCAGGGCCTATATCCAGCACCATATCATCATCAGCAATATCAGCTACATTTTTGACGGTTGCTTCTGCAGTTTCAGAAAATTCTTTTGCGCAAACTACGTCAACGGGAATAGGGATATCAGAATTATTAGCTTTAGCTGCTGCAATTAATGCTTTTGCATCGTCAATTAAGTCTGCTTCATATAGAGACTTGCCGACTGAATAGCCAGCAGCAGCGATAAATGTGTTAGCAATACCACCGCCGACAATCAATTGGTCAACTTTCTTAGATAGGGATTCTAATGCGGTTAATTTGGTGGAAACTTTCGAGCCGCCAACAATGGCGACAACAGGGCTTACTGGATTATTTAGGGACTTACCCAACGCTTCTAATTCTGCAGATAATAAAGGCCCAGCGCAGGCGATCTTCGCATGCTCAATAACGCTATGAGTGGATGCTTGTGCTCTATGCGCAGTACCAAAGGCATCCATCACAAAAATATCACATAACGCCGCCATTTTTTTGCCTAACTCGGGGCTATTTGTTTTCTCACCAACATTAAAACGCACGTTTTCACATAAAACGACTTCGCCGGGCTGAATTTCTATGCCATCGATCCAGTCTTTTTCCAGACGAACCGGCAAGCTTAGTAGTTCTGACAAACGCTTTGCAACGGATTGTAATGATGCTGTTGAGTCAAATTCACCTTCAGTTGGGCGACCTAGATGCGACATGAGCATAACGGCAGCACCTGAATCGAGGCCAAGTTTGATTGCTGGCAAACTGGCACGTATGCGGATATCACTGGTAATCTCGCCATCTTTAACGGGTACGTTAAGGTCCTGGCGGATTAAAATCCGTTTACCATTTAAATCTAAATCAGCCATTTTTTTTACTGGCATTGCTGTCTCCGTGGTGAAGTGTAAATAAATAAATTAATTAATTAAGGAGTGAGGATTTAATAATATCCGGGTCTTGACGTGTCCTTTTGCCCGTTTTCTGCGTCAAACTTCCGGATTTTATTAAATCCTTGCTCCTAAGTGTTAATAACGATGGGACTAGATTTAAAACAGTGAGTAAATCTAGTACTGAATAAAAAATATTATACCTTAACTCTGTCTTGTGATTAAATTAAGCCTGCATATTCACTCATTGATCGAATCAATGAGTGAATTCGAAATCCAGCTAGAAATAAAATTGAGGTAAATGATGGCTATTGATAATCAGGAATTTAAGAACACGCTTAAGCTGTGGGCAAGTGGTGTGTCGGTTGTTACCGCGCAATCTAAAGACGGTGAGTTAGGTATGACGGCAACTTCATTTACCAGTGTTTCCATGGACCCGCCGCAAATTTTAGTGTGCCTTAATGAGACAACGGAAACTGGCGATGCGATTCTGGAAAATAAAAAATTCGCAGTGAATATTTTAACCAGTGCGCAGGAGCAAGTTTCGAATCAATTCGCCGGTGGCACTAGCATGGATGAACGCTTTAAAAATGTAGCCTGGCATAAAGGCGAAGTAGGGGTGCCGGTTTTAGATGAAGCGCTTGCGATTATGGAATGTATCGTCGTGAATCAGTTTAAGGCGGGAACACATTGGGTGGTTATTGGTGAAATTCAACAAACCCGGTGCAATGTTGGTGAGCCATTACTATATTTCAATTCTGCTTATCAAAAAATTGCGAGTTAATTACTTTGTTGAGTGATATCTAGTATGGAAGCAACGCTTTGTTTTACCAATGCATCTCTATCTATTTGCGCGTACGAACTACTTAGTGCTTGAACGGAAATAAATGTTTTCCTTTAAAATCATCGCGCTATGTTGTAATGATGGCTAATAAAACGATTGAAGATTCAAAAACCACCATTTTAGTATTTTTCATTAAAAACAGATAAGTCATTGTTTTTAAATGTGACCTAATATCCTAAAAGTGCGCTGGAAAATCTTGAGTCTTCAATATCATCCCTAACTTACCAAAACTTCGAGCAAAAAAGACATAAGGAATATCATCTCGTCACAACTAGAAATAGGACAAGTAGATATTGCCAGTATCGTCATTGATGTGTCATCACGTGATGATATTCCACTCATGCTATTTGGATTACAACAAAATCTTTGAAAGAAGCTGTTTTTAAAATTCTTCAAGAAGTCATTCTGCACCAGAGCAAAAAGGATAGTGATAAAAGGTTCCTGTGGTATCAAACAAAGGTTGCCCGGCATGGAGCAGTGGAATATTTTGGTCTTAGGATCCTTACGCTAGCACTGACCAATGAACATAGAACACTGAGAATGATGCTGGGGCAAGGTATCTTCGATGACAAAAACTATCGCCTGCAAACGCTAAGAGATAATCTAAAGTTATTTACAACTGATATCACGGGGCGTATTAATGCCGAAGTC
>DUBW01000074.1:20519-66050 GCA_012960135.1 Methyloprofundus sp. | reverse complement strand
GCGGTGACATAGCCAAATCTTAAGTCACAACTTATTCAGTGCGCGCTCCTTAATTATACCCCATAAAACAAGAACAATACTTGACTACGTTCTAAGGAACGGGGGGTATATTCTCTCACAAGCTAAAAAGATTTACCTTGAACATTAATTTACATACAACTATTTCTTTTATGGAGAGCATCATGGCACAAGAACAACAAACCACCCAAAAAACAACACCCTGGCTGGGCATAGGCGCAGTGCTGGCAGCAATCGGCGCATCAGCCTGCTGCGTGGGCCCTTTACTGCTGTTGTCTTTAGGGGTAGGCGGTGCCTGGATGAGCACCTTGACCTCAATGACAGCGGTTAGACCTTTCTTTTTTGTATTGACCTTACTCTTTATCTGGCTGGGATTTATGAGGCTGTATTTATCCGAAGAGGATTGCAAAGAGGGTGATATTTGCGTTTCACCCAAAGTGCAGCGCAATCAAAGAATCATTTTCTGGACTGGTTCAATCGCTATTTTATTATTACTCAGCTTTCCTTGGGTCGCCCCTTATTTTATGTAACGGAGAAAAGAGATGAAAAATATTAAAATTTTATTACTCGTATTAATTTTATTCGCAGGTTTTGTTAGCTTACAAACAGCCCAGGCTAAATCCACAGAACAAACGCAGAATAGTAGTCAAACGGTTCAGCTTGATGTGCAAAACATGACCTGTGGTATGTGCCCCATTACTGTTAAAGCGGCATTAAAAAAAGTGGATGGGGTGCAAAGTGCCAAAGTGGACTTTGATAGCAAAACAGCGAATGTGACATTTGATCCTAAAAAAACCAATATAGAAGCCTTGATTAAATCCACGACCGATGTGGGTTATCCTTCCTCACTTCGTACTGACAAATAACACAGGGAGAGAATGATGTGGACTACACAGTTAAAAATTGACGGTATGACTTGTCCTAGCTGTGCCGAGGGTATCGAAAAAAAACTAAATACACAAAAGGGTGTAGAGATAAAAGTGTCTTACCCTGAAAATATAGGCCATCTGACGGTAACAGGTAAAGCCAAATTGAAGTCCTTAATCAAGCAGATTGAAGACAAAGGTTATCAAGTATCAGAGCTGGATAAAGCGCAAGAAAATTCAAATAGTTCAGCAACTCCTGCTGCAAACAATGGCAAACAACTCCGTGTGGCTATTATTGGTACAGGATCAGGGGCTTTTGCCTGCGCTCTTAAAGCCGTAGAGAATGGCGCTAAAGTGACCTTGATAGAGCGTAAACCTATCATCGGCGGGACTTGCGTTAATATTGGTTGTGTGCCGTCTAAAATCATGATTCGAGCAGCACATATTGCACATTTACAGCAAGATCATGCTTTTGAAGGGATTAAAAAACATAAACCTGTTATTGATCGTAAACAATTACTTGCCCAGCAACAAGCCAGAGTGGATGAACTGAGAGCGGCTAAATATGAAAGTATTTTAGAGTCTAATCCAGATATTGCTTTAGTGAAAGGTGATGCTCGATTTAAAGATAACAAAACTTTGATTGTCGACCAGGAACACGGCGATTTTACAGAAATCAAGGCGGATCGCTTTCTGATTGCGACAGGTGCATCTTCCAGTATTCCACCGATTCCTGGCTTGGCAGAATCGCCCTATTGGACATCAACCGAAGCCCTGGAAGCAGAGTCGCTCCCCGAGCATTTGATCGTGATTGGCTCTTCTATCGTTGCTCTGGAATTAGCACAGGCTTATTTGAGACTAGGCAGCAAAGTGACACTATTAGCGCGACACTCCCTATTATTTAATGAAGATCCTGATATTGGTGCCGAGTTACATAAAATTTTGGAAGCAGAGGGCATGACCATTTTTGCAGATACCCAGGCAGAAGCCGTTTCTTACAAAAAAGGCATGTTTTCGTCAGGTAAATTCACGATTAAAACCAGCAAAGGACAAACATTGAAAAGTGATCAATTATTGATTGCTACAGGTCGTCCACCTAATACCCGCAGTCTGGCATTAGAAAAAGCGGGGGTTGATATGGGCAAAGGTGGTGCTATTAGCATTGATGACCATATGCGTACCAATGTCGAACATATTTATGCTGCAGGTGATTGTACTAATCAGCCACAGTTTGTTTATGTGGCAGCGGCAGCTGGTACCCGTGCCGCTATCAATATGACCGGCGGTGATGCAGCCATTAATTTATCCGCTATGCCCGCAGTCATGTTTACCGAGCCGCAAATGGCAACAGTAGGCTTAACCGAAGCAGAAGCGCATCATAATAATATCGAAACCGATAGTCGGCTATTGCCTTTGGAAAATGTACCGCGAGCCCTCGCTAACTTTGAAACCCGTGGTTTTGTTAAGTTGGTGATGGAAGAGGGTAGTGGTCGTTTAATTGGCGCACAAATATTAGCACCCGAAGCGGGGGAATTAATCCAGACAGCGGTATTGGCCATTCATAATCAAATGACCATAGAAGACCTGGCAGGGCAATTATTTCCTTATTTAACCATGGTAGAAGGCATTAAACTGTGCGCTCAAACCTTTAACAAAGATATCAAAGAGCTGTCCTGTTGCGCGGGTTAATAATGACTAGCGAACACAACAAGGACAGTTTAATCAGGCTCTCAACACTGGCTGAAAAAACGGGTATCAGTGTGCATTGCATTAGAACGTATATGGATCAAGGATTGATCCTGGTCAGTGATAGAACACAGGGCGGGCTATTGTTGTTTGATGAAGTGGCCATTAAACGCTTACGTTTTATTAAAACGGCTAGAGATGCAGAAGTCCCCTTAGCCAAAATAGCCTGTTTATTATCTACCCATGATAACGGCGATAATGAGAGAACCAGCTTAGAACTACTGGAACTGAATCAATATATTGAAGATAAGCGCTTTAAAGTCAGTGCATTTGAACAAAGTCTATTGACATTCAACGTCATCAAACAATAAGTGAGAGGTAACACCATGAAAGAAAAAAGCAAACAAATGACCAGTTTAATCGGCACGGCCATTACTGCGGCTTGTTGCCTTGGACTTCCCGTTGTCCTAAGTGCATTGACAGCGATTGGACTGGGGTTTTTAATTAATGATGCAATACTGATACCCTTATTTATCGGCTTTATTGGTTTCAATTTATGGCTATTACAGCACGCTTTCAATGCACAGGAGGCCAATACTACTGAATCAATGAGTCCCTTTAAATTAGCGGCAATGGGTGGAGCAATCAGTATTTTAGGCTTATTGCTATCAGTCGCAGGTATAGGCCTGGCATCCTTGCTGATTTATATAGGGTTAGGTCTATTTTTTGTGGGTAATTTTCGTGGCTAAAAAAGTGAACCTCATTCCTGCTAAATTCTGCTTGTAAGCTTCGACTTGCTAAATAGTTGTTCAGAAAATGAGGTTGAGAATGCAAACGCCCATCTGCCCTTGCTGTGGCTGTTCCTTAGTTCGCTTAGGCATCAGTCAAAAAATGGCTGTTTCCCTACATTATCAACAAAAGCTATACTGGTTCTGTTGTGATGGATGTCTGAAACTCTTTAACAGCAACCCTGAAAAATGTTTGAATGAGACATCAGAGCTGGTCGTTTGCCCGGTTTGCCTTGCAGAAAAACCCGTTAACATGACAGTTGAGCATATATTCAATGGGACGTTATTCAATTTTTGCCACTGTCCTCATTGTCTGGATGTATTTAATCAGGATCAAGACTATTTTACTAAGCGTCTAGCATGGCAAACAAACTATGCAGGTATCTTCGGTAAACAGGAGGGATGTTGCACCAATGATAACTAATACCCCAACAAATTTTGTGATGGGATTTTTAGGCGTAGGTAAAACCACCGCTATTCTGGACTTGCACAAACAAAAACCAAAAGAGAACCAAAAGGGCCTCGATTGAAAATATTTAAAGTTCCAATGCCCGCTATGGGTCGGGTGGAGTCAATCAACTGGCTTCGAATTAATAGTTTTCAGTGACTGCTTTGCATAAGGTGCTGATTCAATCTTAAAATAAGCAACATATAAATTACAATACTACTTACAAATCATTCATTTAACTAACTTTCTGCGAAAATAACCGTAATACCGGCCAACCCTCATAAAAGGCTGTCAACTAGATGATTCCACGCATCACTGCTCCCTGATCGATGCGCTTTCTGATCAGAAAGATTCAAATTCCTGATTATTTAACAAAATTATAAACTCACTTGATCGCGTACAGTTGAACAAGAAGTCACGTTCTAAAGGTAAATGTTTTGTTGTTAACTACACCCTGCCCTGTGTATCTCTCTATTTAACTATTTTATTTTGTAGAGGGCTTGCGTAGAATGATTAACCTAATAGATCTATATATTGCAAAAAGGAAATATCTGCTTTGAATTACGATATCGTTGCTATCATCGTCAGTTGCCTATTGGTGTTAAGTTATTATCTATACTTGGCAAGAAAAAACCGTAATGCACCAGATTCGAGCACACACATTCTGAACGCGAGGGTGCGAAAGCGGTGGGTCAAGATGATTATGGACAGCGATAAGAAGGAAATTCTAGCCGTTCAAACCCTACGCAACTCAGTATTAGCAGCCAACTTCATGGCATCGACCTCTATATTACTTACCATCGGCACCCTAAATATCAGTGACAAAATTGGTCAATGGGCGTTAAAGTGGCACCCTTTTGGTTTTACACATTCATTTTCTCCTGAAATATGGCAACTAAAGCTGGGGTTATTATTACTGGTTTTTTCAATGGCATTTTTCTGTTTTTCCATGGCAGTTCGATTATTTAATCATGTTGGTTATATGATTAATTTGCCTGAAGACCCCGCTACTGATAACAACTTGTATGAACAAACCAGTGCTTATTTAAATAAGGCTGGCAGTTATTATACGATTGGTATTCGCTCCTTCTTTTTTAGCCTGCCAATTGTCTTGTGGTTTTTTGGTCCCTATTTTTTAATTGCTGCCACTCTCGGACTGATCGGTGGCCTTACTCTGCTAGATAAAGTACCGAAATAAATGCTTACGACAAAAATTAGTGCGTTATAAATTCCACATCTGTAACCGCGCGAAGTAGGGATGGATAATGGCGAATTAGGTAAAAACCAGCAACTTCATCTTTTAGGTCACTCGCAAATAATAACCCACCCATTAAAAAAATGGCAAGAAACAATTGTTCCCAAGCTCTGCTGTGTCGCAACCTTAAGACGGAATGTATCGAGGGGAGTAGGCCTTTAGCCTACATGTGTAACGCGCAGATTTTACGTGTAGGCTAAAGCCTACTTCCCACCGAGGTGTCTCGTCTTAAAATACTAGCCAGTTCAAGTAAGGAACGCGCACGTAATAAAGTGAGCATCTGGTGCACGATTTTTATTCGTATTCAAGGCATAGAAACAGGAACATAGCTAGCTACGTAACTGTTTCTACATCACGGATAAAAAGGCAAGTCAGTTGCTTAAATTATTGCGTGCGCGCTTGTAAGTAGAGCTTACTTTCCATGCGTTCCCAAACAAAATTTGGGAGCGCGGGCAGCTACACATTCAGTCGGTTTATACCATTTCAGGTAGTTTATTTATTGTGAGTTACCTTAATCTTCATCAGGGTCTTCATTAATTTCCAGCCATAAGGCATTAATAATGGCCATTGAACAAGCTAATCCAACGCCTAAAATCCAGGTAAAATACCACATACACTTTCTCCTTAATACAATATGTTGTTATTTTTCTTAATATCTGCAACCGTGATCTTCCCACGTAACACACGGTAAACCCATGTGGTATAGGCCATGACGATCGGCATTAATATTACGGTAGCAACAAACAATAATTGCAAAGCATAATGACTAGCGCTGGAATCCCAAATTGTAAGGCTACTTGTGGGAAAAGTACTGGAAGGCGCAAGAAATGGAAACATGGAACCTGCCGCTGTTAATATGACACAAATAACGACCAGGCTACTGGTTAAAAACGACAGCCCTTGATAATGTTTAGCGGATAACCAGACGACTGACCAGGCCCCTATAATCGCGTGTAATGGAACTAAGCATAAGCCTGGATATTGACTATAGTTGTCGAGCCATAAACCGTTAGCTTTTTCTACAGTTTTAGCTAATGGATTGTTAATGCTAGTGGTATCTATTCCTGAAATAATATGATATCCATCCAGACCTATGGCAACCCACACACCCGCAATAATAAAACTCACTGAAAATACCAGGCTGCTCCAGAAAATAACCTTTCGTGCGCGTTCAGCTAATGCCGCTTCAGTTCGCCAAAGGAGGAATACAGCGCCATGTAGACACAACAAGGCAACACCGATGACTACGGAAAGCAACGCAAACGGTTGAAATAAATCAATGAAGCCACCGCTATAGGTAGAACGTAGATCTGCATCAAGTTGAAAAGGCAGACCAAGGATTAAATTTCCTGCCACCAGACTCAGCACGACTACTGGAACCGCACCACCGGCAAATAACGCCCAATCCCAGGCAGAACGCCAGCGAGGATTTGGCAGTTTACTGCGGTAATCAAAGCCAACCGGGCGCAAAAAAAGTCCAAATAACAATACCAGCATAGCGGTATACAGACCTGAAAATAACACGGCATATACCAGTGCCCAGGCACCAAATGCAATACCACCCAATACTACCAGCCAAACCTGGTTGCCTTCCCAGGTGGGGCCTATGGAATTCAACATGACGCGTCGCTCATCATCTGTTTTACCCAGAAAAGGGAGTAACATAGCAATTCCAAAATCGAATCCGTCCGTTACCAGGAAGCCACAAATAACAAAGATTAATAGTCCCCACCAAATAATACGAATTGTTTCAAAATCAAACATGTTCGCCTCCTTCCTGTTCGAAATGATAGCGTCCGGTATGCAAACTACTCGGCCCTAAACGTATATATTTTGTCATCATAAACAGTTCAATAACGAGTAATACAGAGTAGAACACGAAAAAACCTGCCAAACTTAAATATAACTGCCCAGCATCAACGCTGGAAACACTTAAGTGAGTCGGTAAAATGCCAGCAATTGTCCAGGGTTGGCGGCCATATTCAGCAACCACCCAACCAAGTTCACTAGCAATCCAGGGAAGAGGAATACCATAGACAGCTAGGCGCAATAACCAGCGTTGTTTATGCGCTGTCCGTTTAGCATTATAGTAGAATGAGGCAGCAAAAATAAACAGCATCAAAAAGCCAGCTAACACCATGCCACGAAATGCCCAGAACATGGGCGCAACCTTAGGTATCGAATGACGGGTAGCCGCGTCTATTTGTGCCGGAGTAGCATCAATAACATTATCGGTATAGCGCTTTAGCAGCAAACCATAACCTAAGTCACCCTTATACTCTTCAAACACTGATTTTGCCTGAGCATCATTTTTATCCTGGCGAATTTTTTGCAAATTATCATAAGCAATCATGCCGCGTTTTATGCGCTTGCGATTGTTTTTCAGTATTTCTTTGATACCCCCCACTTCTTCATCTATTGACCGAGTAGCGACCAACCCCATCAACCAGGGAATTTTAATGGCATAATCAGTTGTCATGGTCTGCTCATTTGGAATACCAAAAACAGTAAACGAAGCAGGCGGCTTTTCAGTCTCCCATTCTGCTTCAATGGTTGCGAGTTTGGCTTTTTGCACCTCGCCGACAGTATAACCACTCTCATCGCCCAGTACGATCACTGACAGTACGGATGCTAAACCGAAACCAGCCGCAATTCTAAATGACCTTCGTGCAAAAGCGACATCTCTGTTTTGTAATAGATAGAAAGCACTGATGCCAAGCACGAACATCGATCCGGTTGTATACCCCGCTGCAACAGTATGCACAAACTTGACCTGTGCGATTGGGTTAAAGAATATATCCGCAAGACTAGTCAATTCCATGCGCATAGTTTCGTAGTTAAACTCAGCCCCAACAGGGTGTTGCATCCAACCATTTGCAATCAATATCCACATCGCGGACAAACTAGAGCCTAAGGCAAGTAGCCAGGTCACTATCAAATGCTGCATTTTACTAAGCTGCTGCCAGCCAAAAAAGAATAATCCAATAAAGGTAGACTCCAGAAAAAATGCAAGCATTCCTTCTATGGCTAGGAGTGGTCCGAAAATATCGCCAACATAATGTGAGTAATAGGCCCAATTGGTCCCAAACTGAAATTCAAGTGTAATGCCAGTTGTGATACCCATAGCGACATTAATACCAAATAGCTTACCCCAGAACTGAGTCATATCCTTATAAATTAATTTATTGGACATAACGTACACTGATTCCATGATCGCCAATAAAAAGGCCAATCCCATTGTCAGCGGTACAAATAGAAAATGATACATCGCAGTCAGTCCAAACTGGAGCCTGGAAAGCTCCACAACTTCATTAGAAATCATTTTGTTTCTCCATGTTTTTTTCCAATAATATTTTCCGAACGAACTTCGCCATATATTTTTCCTGCTATATCCGTTTCATCAATGACTTGCTTTTTTCCAGCGAAAAAAAACCACCACAAGCTGATTAATAACAAAAATTTAATGATCAAGGCAATGCTGATTTCTCGACTAAATGAGAAAGAACGTATTTGCCTGAATGGATCATTCAACATTTAACTACTCTCCTTTAAAAAAAACAGACAATTACAAACCTTTCCAATATCAAATCAGGTACAGTAAAAGTCAACTTAGGATTTTCTTAATGGCTGTATTCCTGCTTTACAGAAAAAAGGTAAGGAATGCGCATGACACACTTGAATAACTTGGAAGCGATTTTATCAAATCAGCCATATCATGATTGATAATAGCAGCCTTCAATTTTTATTTATAGCACATTTTGATAGGACCAGCCTATCTGAACCTTAGTTTATTCGACGACAAAGGAATAAAAAGAGTTGGGTGAGTTTTTTTATGAGGAAAAACAGAAGCCCCATATGCTTTTATGTAAAACATAAAACGGGCTATTGAAAGATACTATCGGTTCGTCTGGAGAATTACAGTGTATTGGTAATGATAAGATCGCAGGGATGCGATAAATTTACCATATAGGCGATGAGCGCAACAACGGAGGGGCTAAAAATCTCCTTACCCCCCGTTGGCACTCTTTTTTTGCTTATCTGAACTGTTAATATCCAGTCAGACTATAAGCCGAAGGTTCCCATCGGCCCAGGATAGCTCACTTCCTCAAGCATTCCTGTATCTACATCGTAGATAAATCCTCGCACTGTCGAAGCATCAGGTCCTTCGGTAGGAATCCATGGATGATTCATGACTCTGGATATTGAACGTCTGACATCCCACGAGAGGCGTTCGGTTTGCTGTTCACTGCTAGGCGAATCAAGCGCCTCAAGCGGACCACGGAAGGCATGAAACTGAGTAGGTGTTGAAGCGCTTTGGTGACAACTTGTGAAATCGCGCCCCGTAGCTTGTCCCAATAGTCTCTCAGATGCTCGATCACCTTCCAGTCCAGCTTTAAGCAGATCGTCGGTAAAGGCCAACATGCCACAGCGAGTGTGATGAATCAATATGATTTCATTGGTATTAAGCAAGTGGTGCGAAATGATCAGACAACGAATGGCATCATCTGTTACTACGCCCCCGGCGTTACGAATGATATGTGCGTCTCCGGTTTGTAAGCCGAGCAAATCCTCAACATCAAGCCGCGCATCCATACAGGCAACAACAGCTACATGCCTGGCTGGATTAATGGGTTGTTGTCCAGGATGGGATGCTTTATGTACCTGCTCACCACTCGCATACTGTTTATTATTTTCTAAAAGTTGATCTGTGTTCACGTTAGCCATGAGTTCTCCTCAAATTAAAATATATTAACCAATAACCTCATTATTATTCATATGGTCTATTCGCACTATTGAAGCCGCTTAGACATCATACGCTTGAAACTTTTTAATGGAAACTAAACAAACCCTTTTAGGAATTCATTTCGTCATTAATAATCAGAAACACCCAATTATCACATGATGCTAGAGTGTTAAATCTATCGTTAAATATAATATAAATATTCATACGTTTTTATATCTTTCAATATAAATCATAACCATGTTCTATATGAATAATTCTACCTGTCTTTAGAACGAATCTAACACACTAGGGTCTTGTTATCTCCACTGACTATTTTATTACGAAACTAAGAAGACATTATAAACTTTTAGTTTTTAATGTATAAACCTAAAGTTTACATTATATAAACATCATCTAATCGCTAATGTGATGAAAAAGGCAGCATTGAAATATAAAAATAAAAAAAATTAATTTCGGCCTTAGATAATTCCTTTTAAGTTTCGTATTCTTGGACAAGATCCTAGGGGATATTGATGTTCAGGTTCCAAAAATCAGAGATAAAAGCAAGCAAAGCTATGTAAAAAAAATCCAATTCGATACGATTTTTATCGGTATACCTGTATATGAAAGGCGTCGTTTAGATGAACTATGGGGAAAAGATTAAAATTGAAGCTGAAATATGCTTAATTGATCTATTATCAAAGCCCCAATAAAACACAGCACTATCAGTGTAATAAAGAGGATTTAATTGATATGAGGATAGTGTGTAATTTTTTTTGTTCTTAAATAAAATTCATTTTCTATTATTTTTATCATAAATGTGTACTCACTTTTTACACTTAAGTTAACAATTAAATATCATTTAATACCGACTACTCTTGCGGGTAAGGCTTCATATAATAGGATTGATCAATAAACGGATCCGGCTGTTTGCGAAAATGATGGCGCAACAAGGTAATCGGTACAATCAACGGCAATTGATCTAAGCGATAGCGTTCAATAGTTTCTATCAATTCCGCTTTATCATCAACATCGAGCGTTTTCTTCAGATACCCCTGAATATGTTGCAGAGTGTTGACATGATTACCCCGGGTCGCAGTAATTTTCAGGCAGCGTATCAACCAGAGTACATAGCTTTGCGCTACTTCCTCGATATTTTTTTAGTAGCATTTGCTACCTGCTGACTTAGACTTCTGGCCATATTTTGTTCATGGCTCATGGCAATCAACTTATGCTGCGAGTGAAAGGTCTGCAACCTGCTAGGGGTTATTATTTCCTGACTGAATTGTTTCCAGCGGTGGTAAACATACACGCGTTGAATAAAATTTTCGCGTAATTTAGCATCTCCAAGGCGACCTTCCTCCTCTATAGGCAGTAAAGGGTAGTGGTCTTTAAGATATTGCGCAAAAATCCCCGTACCGCTACGATCCGGATGTTCGTTTCGGTACACTTTAACTCTTTCCATACCACAACTAGGTGAGCCATTTTTTAATATATAGCCACATAAATCACCCAACCAGTGATCTTGTTTTTGATTGCACGATTGCAGTTGCTCGGTAACATCGCGCTCGTGATCTTTTACAACTACACAGCGAATACCTTGCTCTGTATGTCTGAGCTGAATAGGGGGTCGTGGTACGCTCATACCGCTTTCGAGCTCAGGGCAAAAGGGCTTAAATTCGAAATACTGACTTAAAGTTTGACGAATATAGTCATTGCTCTTATGCCCACCGTCATAGCGTACTTCATTACCTAGCAGGCAACTGCTAATACCTACTTTTATTTCATGTTTATCATCGATCATTAGATTCTTTGAAAATACAAGGTTAATAAATTATTTTTAGGCTAATCAGGAATATGAATTTAAAAAAGCCGGAAAATATTAATTGTTGCATAAGTTCTTGTAAAGTGAGCTATAGTTTATTGATTGCAAAAAAGTTACAACAAATATTTGATACGAGTAGAGATTATCTTGATAACAAATGGGGAGTTATAAAATGAAAGCCTGGTACACAAAATATAATAAGCATATGCATGGGTTGCTTTTTTTAGCATTATTTAGCACCCAAGTAGTCTTTTCTGCTGAATTTAATGATAGCTTACAGGAGGGTAAGTTACCACTTTGCCCTACTTCGCCTAACTGTATTAGTAGTGAACAAGGCATGATTACAGCCATTGATTTCAGTAAAATGGAAGGGCAGCAAGCCTGGTTAAAACTACAGAAAACCATAATCACCCAGGGCGGACAGATAAAAAATCTGCAAAGCGATTATTTACACGCAGTATTTACCACGCCGCTGCTGGAGTTTGTCGATGATGTTCAGGCACGCCTCGACTTGAAAAGTAGGCAAATCCATTTGCGCTCTGCATCACGCACTGGCTATTATGATTTTGGTGCCAATCGTGCGCGTTTGAAAAAAATAAAACAAGCTATGCATATTGCTTTACATCCTGAGGCTTTAAAAAATGTTTATCACTGATCTTTTATACATAATTTCACAGTTGCTAAATTAATGAGTGGGCCTATAAACAAACCAACTGGACCTATTAGGAAATGGCTGTCATCATGCAAGGTAGTCAATATTTCCTCGAAAGATACATTACAAGTGTCAGCAATTTCCGCTCAAATCAAACATATTGCTATATTCGCCTCTCAGGGCATTTAAAAATAAAGTTTTCGTAACCTTAATGACAGGTGGTAATGCTGCGATTAATTTTCCCGCCATGCCTGCTGTGATGTTTACCGAACCACGGATGGCGACTGTCGGTTTAACCAAGGCAGAAGCGCATCATAAAAATATTGAAACCTAGTGCGGTCTGTTACCATTAGAAATGGTAACAGACCGCACTAGCTATTTACGAAGCCCGAGAATTTGTCAAGCTAGTGATCGAAGAAGGCAGCTAAAATGGCCCAAACAGCCGTATTCGCCATCTATAATCAAATAACTATAGAAGAACCTGGGGGTAATTATTTTCTTATTTAACCATGGTAGAAGGCATTACGCTGTGCGCTCAAGCCTTTCATAAAGATATAAAAGAGCTTTCCTGTTGCGTAGGTTAACAATGACTAGCAAACTACAAATAAACAATACCCCCACCAATCTGGTGATGGGCTTTCTCGGAGTGGGTAAGACCACTGCTATCCTGGATTTACTCAATCAAAAACCTAAAAATGAAAACTGGGCGGTGTTGGTTAATGAGTTCGGAAAAATAGGCATGGATGGTGCAATTTATTCTGCTGCGGGTGTGACAGTAAAAGAAATCGCAGGCGGCTGCCTATGCTGTGCGGTCGGATTGCCCTTTCAGGTGAGTCTTAATCGTCTATTAAAAGAAATCAAACCAGACCGTTTACTGATTGAGCCTACTGGATTGGGGCATCCCAAAAAAGTATTGGATATGCTGGTGAATAATTCGTTTAAAGAAGTACTGGATGTACGCGCAAGTGTTTGTCTAGTTGATCCTGAGAAATTAAAAGACAGTCGTTACACGACCCATGGAAATTTCATTGATCAAATCGCTATGTCTGATGTGTTAGTGGCCAATAAAATGGATTTAGCGGGTAACGAGGCAATTAATTTATTTCATCAGTGGAGCGATAATAGTCATCCAGAAAAAGCAATGATTGCACAGACGCAACAAGGGCAATTAGATGTAGCCTGGCTGGATATACCTAGAAACCCACATAGGCTAGCTACCTACCCAGATGCACATAAGGTCAGTAAACTTTCTGCCATTAATCAACCTGATCATTCATTCAGCAATAGCGCAGATGGTTACCAAAGTATGGGGCATATCTTCCCTGCGCAAGTGTGCTTTGATTATCAGCGCTTAAGCGATTTTTTAGGCCAGCTTAACGCAGAACGTATAAAAGGCATTATCAACACTAATAGTGGCTGGTTTATTATTAACGGTACTGATCAAAGTATTAATTATCTTCCGACTACTCCTGCTAATCAAAACCGCATTGAAATTATCACTCAGCAGAATGACTTGACGGATATTCTTACCGCTTTAAACCTGTGCAGATTTACTGCACAGGTTTAAATATATGCTTAGGCACCTGGAAACACACATCATCCATCCTTGCTGGTCTTTTTTCTGTCATCAGCACTGTAGCAATAGTTACGTAGCTAGCTATGCGCCTCTTGCTAGAGCACTGATGATAAACAAACATCCTGCCTAAATATTGGACGGTTATTTATTTCCAGGTGCCTTATCATGTTTATATCAGCGTAAATAAACAAATCAATGTAGTATCTATCAGTTGTCAGGAAAATATTCAGCAGTATTTGCAAGGTAAATAATATGTCATGCCCCTGCCTTTATGGTTTAATACTCAGTTAAACTATGGTCGAACTTGCAGTGTCGTTAAACTACTGCAAGTCAATGTCATTAACAAAATTGCCCGTACTCAGTTGTTTACCGGCAAGTTTTCCATTGGCACAGAAGCGTAGGCGAGATCAACCCAATCGAGTATTAGCTCAACTTGCTACTGGTTTTATCTGCTCCAGAACCAGCCTACTTTCAACAAGACCAGCGTTGTTGCTTATTGGCTTTGATGCCAATCAATTAAATCATTGGAACAAACTATGGTTAAGACTAAATTAGACGAAATACTTGATCGCCTGCGGATAACTCAACAGGAACTGGAAGCTGAAATTGAGCGCTTATTAAAAGATAAACGCGAATTGTTTCATTATAGTTTACGCCGTGGAAAAGTCGTTTTTGAGCGCAGTATTCGTCGCTTGCAACGCCAGCAACGAGCGGGATTATGGAGCTATTTACGTAAGGCACCTATCGCCCATATTCTATCCTCACCGGTTATCTACAGTTTAATTGGACCACTGTTGCTGCTGGACATTTCTATCAGCATCTATCAGCATATCTGCTTTCGTATCTATGGCATTCCTCGTGTAAATCGCTCCCAGCACATAGTGATTGATCGCCACCGTTTACCCTATCTAAACGCTATCGAATCGCTAAATTGTGTTTATTGTGGCTATGGCAATGGACTGATTGCCTATACGCGTGAAGTGATTGCCCGTACAGAACAGTACTGGTGTCCAATCAAACATGCTCAGCGGCGCAAGGATGAACATGACCGTACACTTATGTTTGTTGATTACGGTGACATTGAGGACTGGCGCAAGAATTTCAAAAAGATACGCCATGACTGGTCTGATAGTAATGATGATAACCAGAAAGATGTCTAGTTCGTAGTCAAAACTGCAGTGCACTTACAGCATTGACAAAAACACGCGATGCATTGCCTGAATAAATTCTCAACAGACAAAAAACCCCTTCAGCAAAGCTCGCTGAGTGTATAATAAAAGCGAACAACAACGCCATAATTCAGACACTTACGGTTACTAAAGGAACAGGTATGACACTCGACGTTTATTTATCAGTTTTCACCCTGATGCTATTCTCTCTGGGTATAAATATCGTTTCACTGAAAACACGTATCCCTTATACAGTACTCCTGGTTATTGGTGGATCACTGTTAGTTCCACTGTCCAGGATCGATTTTTTCTCGTTTATCACTAGTTTCCAGTTAACCCCTGAGCTGTTATTTTTTATTTTCCTGCCGATCCTGATTTTTGAATCTGCCTATAACATCAAGATTCGTAATATAAAGGAAAATAAATATGCTATTAGCATTTTAGCCATTGTAGGTTTGCTCATTTCCACCTTCTTTATCGGTTTTGTCGGGCGCTGGGCTTTTCATCTTTTAGGTTTCGACATGCCACTATTGGTCACCTTGTTATTTGGTGCCATTATTTCGGCAACCGACCCCGTTGCCGTGCTTTCGCTGTTTAAAGAATATGGCGCACCACACCGCCTGACCTTGATATTTGAAGGCGAGAGTCTGTTTAACGATGGTACCGCTTTTGCGATTTTCCTGGTTATCCTGGATATCATGCTTCATGGCTATCATGGCAGTACAACACTATTACACGGATTGTTCTCCTTTAGCACCATGATCCTCGGTGGTGGCTTATTCGGTTTGTTTATGGGACTGTTGTTTTCTAAACTTATCGAATGGGTTAAGGGCAATGAACACTTAGAAATCACCTTGACGTTATTGGTAGCACACTTTACCTTTTTGATCGCGGAGCTACTCTCCGAGAAATTAGTGATTTACGGCCACCCTATTCATTTTTCTTCAATCATTGCCACCTTGGTTTCTTCACTGGTCATAGGTAATTTCGGACGCTATAAAATGTCTGCCGGCGTAGAACAGTATATGGAAAAATTCTGGGGCTATTTCGCCTTTATTTCCAACTCACTGGTATTTATGTTGATGGGCTTATTATTTACCAGTCTTTCGATCTCCTTAGATATTGCCATTTTGCCTATCTTCACAATGATTTTAGTGGTCATCATCGCCAGAGCAGTCTCAATATATAGTTCTATTGGTTTTGCTAACCTGCTTACCGCTGAAGAAAGTATTCCGGCAAATTGGCAGCATTTACTTTCCTGGGGGAGTCTACGCGGCTCAATTGCTGTGATTATGGTGCTTTTAATACCCGATGAGTTGAGCCTGCCAGACTGGCAATACGATTTTTCGATTAAAGAATTTATCATTGCGATTACGATTGGTAGTATTTATTTCACTTTACTGGTTAAAGCAACAACCATAGGCAAGGTCATTCGCTGGTTGAAAATTGATGCCTTGTTACCGCATGAACAAATGAGTTACTTTAAGAGTAAAGCTCTTATTTATCAGACTCTATGCGCTAAAAGTAAAGATCTGTTTGACAATCGTGACATTAGTGAAGCACAGTACAACGCTTTAAGCAGTGCATATCAAACTCAGTATCAACAGGTTTGCCAGCAATGTAAGGATCAGACTAAAGGCCTTAGCCATATCGGTGAAAACATGTTGCGAATCTATACACTGGCAATACAAAAAGGTGAATTAAAAGAGCTATTCAGGCGTGATGAAATTAATGAAAGTATCTATAAAAAAAATATACTGATTTTAGATACCCAAACTGAAAAAGTAAAACAGGACCGGCCCAAATTACAATCACTCAATGCTTACTTGAGTTCTTATAAAACTATCTCCAGCCTGATTGGATTTCTACGGTGTGTTTTCATTTTACCTTCTAGCAAAAATGAACCCCATGAACTTTATCTTTATTATCGTACACAATACAAATTAATTAACAAAGTGCTGGATGAATTATCGGTCATTGAAAATTCGCCTTTGGTAGAGATTTTTGACGATTCCCAAGCGATACATAATGTTAGCAACATTTATCAAGGCTTAAAGAAAAATAGCGTGCAGCAAATGGAACATGAAATCCTGTCTAATAGAGGTCTGGTTGATGATATGAATGAACAATCGGCGAAAGCCCTATTACAAATGACTCAGGCTGATACTTTAAAGGAATTGCATGAAGATGAGATTATTTCCAGTAAATTGCATGTATTACTTAAAAATGAAATGCTGCAAAAGTAAACTCTGCTTGCAGGTCATTTAATCTGTCACTGAAAAACAGAACACTTATTTTTACACCCGTATGATCAATCTTTTGTTAAAATAGCACGTATCATTCTAGCTCACATTACCACTATAAAACCATGACGAATTTCTCTCTTACCGCTCTTTCTCCAATCGACGGACGCTATGCAAATAAAGTCGATGCATTACGCCCTATTTTCAGTGAATATGGGTTAATTCGTTTTCGTGTCCAGGTTGAAGTACGCTGGTTACAAGCTTTGGCACAACATAATCAGATAAACGAAGTGCCAGAGTTTACGGCCACTGCAAATCAAGTGCTGGATAATATTATCAATGATTTTTCAGAGGTCGATGCGCAGCGCGTTAAAGATATAGAAAGTACCACTAACCATGATGTCAAAGCAGTTGAGTATTTTTTAAAGGAGAAAATTGCCGATAATGCCGAGCTTAATGCAGTCAGCGAATTTATCCACTTTGCCTGTACTTCCGAAGATATTAATAACCTGTCTTATGCACTGATGCTAAAAGCTGGTCGTGTCGCCATTCTGCCGCAGATTACCGACTGTATAGAAGCACTTAGAAATCTAGCGCATGAACATGCTGCGCAGCCTATGCTGTCACGCACGCATGGCCAATCAGCCAGTCCCACAACAGCAGGTAAGGAATTTGCCAATGTAGTCGCACGCATGTTGCGTCAAAAAGACCAATTCGAAGCAGTGGAAATATTAGGAAAAATTAATGGCGCAGTTGGAAATTATAATGCCCATGCCGTTGCCTACCCCGAAATCGACTGGGAGGATTTTTCCAAAAACTTTGTGCAGTCCTTAGGACTATTCTGGAATGCCTATACGATACAGATTGAGCCGCATGATTATATAGCCGAATTTTTCCAGTCACTATCGCGTTTCAACTCCATTCTTCTGGACTTTGACCGAGATATCTGGGCATATATATCCATGGGCTTCTTTAAACAAAAAACCATCGCCGGTGAGATTGGTTCATCCACGATGCCGCACAAAGTCAACCCGATCGATTTTGAAAATTCAGAGGGTAATATTGGCTTAGCCAATGCCTTATTCCATCACCTAGCTGAAAAACTCCCCGTCTCGCGCTGGCAGCGAGATTTAACGGATTCTACGGTATTACGAAATCTTGGCGTTGGTATTGCACATACCAGTATTGCAATTCAGTCGACCTTAAAAGGGATATCCAAATTAGAAATTAATGCGGATGCAATTGAAGCTGACCTGGATGCTAACTGGGAAGTATTAGCTGAGCCGGTACAAACGCTAATGCGCCGCTATGGCATAGAAAAGCCGTACGAAAAATTAAAAGAGCTCACTCGTGGTCAGCGTATTACTGCTGCTGATATGCAGGTGTTTATTGAAAAACTGGATATCCCCGCTGCAGCTAAACAAGAGCTTATTAAATTAACACCACGCAGTTATACGGGTTATGCCGAAAAGCTGGCTTCTGAAATTTAGTAGTCCAGTAAACCTAATGTTTGTTGTCGTATTTTTATATGACAGCAAATACCGACTTGCGTATAACACAAGTTGCGACAGTATTGCTTCTTATGCAATAAACTGTTATTTTCCTTTGCTGTCACTTGCGCAGCCCCCTGTTAGATAGATGAATACAGTTCTTAATATTAAGTCGAAATCTGAAATGCATCTATACCTCAAGGGAGCCTAGTGCTGTGCTATTAATAACTATTTGAGGCAGATGTGGCATTAACTCCTGAACTAAACGAACGCTCGCAACAATTATTAAAGACGCTGGTAGAACGCTATATCCATGATGGTCAACCCGTCGGTTCGCGTGCTTTATCAAAAGATTCTGATTTACACCTGAGTCCTGCCACTATTCGTAATGTTATGGCAGACCTTGAAGACCTGGGTTTGATTCATTCGCCACATACCTCGGCAGGGCGCGTACCGACTGTGAGTGGCTATCGTTTTTTTGTTGATACTTTATTATCGGTTAAACCTTTGCAAGAGCAGGAACTGGGCTTGTTGCACGATGGTTTAACTAATCAGGCAAATGAAGATGTCGTGGGTATAGCATCAAAATTATTATCTGAAACATCTCACATGGCTGGTGTGGTCACTTTACCGCGCAAAGATCTAGTTTGTTTACGGCATATAGAATTTTTACCTTTATCCAATACGCGTGTACTGGTTATCTTTGTCACAAACGAGCAAGAAGTGCATAACCGGATTATTCATACGGCGAAAAAGTTTTCTGCTGCAGAATTACAGCAAGCGGCCAATTATCTGACTTCATTATATTCTGGTCATAGCCTTGCTGCTGTGCGTGAAGCGGTGGTTAAAGAATTACAATTAGATCAGCAGCAGGTTAATCAAACCATGTACGATGCGGTCAGTATGGCGCAACTGGCATTTACTGATGAGGCAAAAAAGGATGATTATATTTTGTCTGGAGAAACCAATCTAATGGGCTTTTCCGAGTTGTCGGATATGGATCGTTTAAAAGGTTTGTTCGACGCCTTTAGCCAGAAGCGCGGTATTATCCATTTGTTAGACAAGTGCCTGGAAGCCGATGGCGTACAAATCTATATTGGTGAAGAATCCGGTTATCAGGCTTTTGAGCATTGTAGCCTGGTGACTTCGCCCTATTCTATCAATGATGAAGTAGTCGGTGTCCTGGGGGTCATAGGCCCGACACGCATGGCTTATGAGAAAATTATTCCTTATGTCGATGTGACTGCAAAATTATTAGGTGCCGCCTTGAATGCAAAGTCTTGAATAAAGATTAAGCATCCCCATCATAAGTGCATATTTTTTGTAATTAATCAGTGCTTACTTGTATTTGTCTTACGTAAGGCGTGGTATCAACCCGCCTGTATCCACAAAAAAAGTGTTTAGCTAAAAGATAAAGCCATACCCTGGCTTTATCTTTTGCTAGGTTGATAGCTAATTGATTAATGACATTTTTTTATGTAATAGCTATATTTTTTTGGAGCAACAACAAATGAGTAAAGACCAGCTACCCCCGGAGTCTCAATCTGATAACGATTTGGATGAGGACATTCTTGAGCAAGTGGAAGACTTGAACAGTGACGACATAGAAATAGTTGAGCCTGTAGAGCCTGATGGTGAGATTACTATCGAAGCATTGCAACAGCAATTGGCAAAGGCAGAAAAAAAAGCTACTGAGAACTGGGATAAAGTCCTACGTATTCAGGCGGAAATGGATAACCTAAAAAGGCGCACACAAAAAGACCTGGATAGTGCGCACAAATTTGGTCTGGAAAAATTTGCCAAAGAATTACTCAGCGTCATTGATTCACTGGAATTAGGCTTGCAAGCCGCTACCAGTGATGTACCTGAAGTAATTAAACTGAAAGAAGGCAGTGAATTAACCGTTAAGCAGTTTGAGTCTGTATTCGCTAAATTTAATATTGAAGCAATCGACCCTATCGATCAGCCGTTTAATCCCGAATTCCATCAGGCGATGACTATGATGCCAACAGCAGATGCAGAGCCAAATACGGTGATTAATGTCATGCAAAAAGGTTATGTATTGAACGGCCGTTTGATTCGCCCTGCGATGGTGGTGGTCGCTCAGGCAGCAACCTAAAGCAGGTTATTTTCAAAGCGCAAAGAAAACAGGGCTTGAAAAAAAAATTAACAACCACATATCAGATTTAACTTTTTAAATATATAAACCTTTTTGGAGCATTCAATGGCTAAAATGATTGGAATTGATTTAGGTACAACTAATTCATGTGTTGCGGTACTGGAAAACGGTAAAGCACGCGTTATAGAAAACAGCGAAGGTGCTAGAACAACACCTTCAATTATTGCATTTACTAAAGATGACGAAGTATTAGTCGGTCAGTCTGCTAAACGTCAGGCGGTAACTAACCCGGAAAATACATTATTCGCGATTAAGCGTTTAATCGGTCGTCGTTTTAAAGAGGATGTGGTACAAAAAGACATCAAGATGGTGCCTTATAACATTATCGAAGCAGAAAATGGTGATGCCTGGGTTGAGTGTCATGGTAAAAAAATGGCTGCACCTGAAATTTCATCTCGTATTTTGATGAAACTAAAAAAAGATGCAGAAGCATTTTTAGGTGAAGAAGTAAAAGAAGCAGTAATTACTGTTCCTGCCTACTTTAATGATTCTCAGCGTCAGGCAACTAAAGATGCGGGCCGTGTTGCAGGACTCGATGTTAAACGTATTATCAATGAGCCAACTGCAGCAGCATTAGCATTTGGTATGGATCAGACACCAGGTGACTCTACAATAGCTGTGTATGACTTAGGTGGTGGAACATTTGATATTTCCATTATTGAAATCGCAGAAGTTGAAGGCGAGCACCAGTTTGAAGTATTAGCGACTAACGGTGATACATTCCTAGGTGGAGAAGATTTCGACTTACGTATCATTGATTATCTGGCATCTGAGTTTAAAAAAGACAATGGCATTGACTTACACAATGATCCATTAGCTTTACAACGCTTAAAAGAAGCGGCAGAAAAAGCAAAAATCGAATTATCTTCTGCAGAACAAACAGATATTAACCTGCCTTATGTAACAGCGGATGCCTCAGGTCCCAAGCATTTAAATGTTAAGTTAACGCGCGCCAAATTAGAGTCTTTAGTTGAAGATTTAATTCAGCGTACTAAAGGCCCTTGTGAAACAGCATTGAAAGATGCGGGTCTATCTACAAGTGAAATCAGCGATGTTATTATTGTTGGTGGCCAGACACGTATGCCGAAAGTACAGCAAATCGTACAGAGCATTTTCGGTAAAGAGCCTCGTAAAGATGTCAACCCTGACGAAGCGGTTGCCTTAGGTGCTGCGATTCAGGCCGGTGTTTTAGGTGGTGATGTTACAGATGTCTTGTTATTAGATGTGACACCTCTATCTTTAGGCATTGAGACTATGGGCGGTGTAATGACTAAGCTGATCGAAAAAAACACCACTATTCCGACCAATGCATCACAGGTATTCTCTACTGCTGACGACAACCAGACTGCGGTAACTGTGCATGTCTTACAAGGTGAGCGTGAAGTCGCTACAGGTAACAAGTCATTAGGCCGTTTTGATTTAGCAGATATTCCACCAGCACGTCGTGGAGCACCTCAAATTGAAGTTGCATTTGATATTGATGCCAATGGTATCCTGAATGTTTCGGCAAAAGATAAAACAACGGGTAAAGAGCAATCTATCATCATTAAAGCATCGAGTGGTTTATCAGACGAAGAAGTTGAGCGTATGGTAAAAGATGCTGAAGCTCACGCAGAAGAAGATAAGAAAGTCACTGAACTAGTTTCTGTGCGTAATACAGCGGAAAGCATGATCAACGCGACTGAAAAATCGATAGAAGAATTAGGCGAGCAAGTCACTGAAGAAGAAAAAGCTGCAATTGACGCTGCTGTCGAAGAGCTAAAAGAAGTCGTTAAAGGTGACGATAAAGAAGCTATCGAAGCAAAAACAACTGCGCTAACTGAGTTGTCAGGCAAACTGGCTGAACGTGCCTATGCACAGCAAGCAGGCGCTGAAGGTGCACCAGATATGGACGGTGCTGCTCAGCAACCAGCTGACGAAGCTGATGATAGTGTTGTTGATGCGGAATTTGAAGAAGTGAAAGACGACGAGAAAAAATAAGTCGTAACACTCCATTTTAATAATGGAAAACGCCTCGCCACAGAGAAAATCTGTGGCGAGGCGTTGTTGTATCAAATTAAGAGTGGCCTTTAACCACGAAATTACGCAAGTATTAAGACCCGTGACTTAAAATTTACTCTTTTTTGTAAGTATAAAAAATCAAATTTAACAGGGCTATACTTCACGCTGTCACGGGTGAGGAATTGATAGCGAGCTGTTTTTTGTCGAAAGCAAGGTGCTCAAACAGGCGCATAGATAACTACGTAACTGTTTCAGAAACGTAGCTATCGGCAAAAAAACAGCCGTTAGGATTCCGCATTCCGTGACAGCGTGAAGTATAAGCCCTGACAATGTTAGGGTGTGGACTGAAACATGGCAAAAGAAGACTTTTATAAACTACTGGGTGTTAGTAAAAACGCAAGTGAACCAGAAATAAAGAAAAACTATCGCAAGATGGCAATGAAATATCACCCTGATAGAAATAAAGAAAAGCCAAAGGTAGCTGAGAAGAAATTCAAACAGATTAAAGAAGCTTACGAAATTCTATCCGATGCTCAGAAACGTTCAGCTTATGACCAGTTTGGTCATGCCGGTGTTGATAACTCTACTGGTGGTGGCCGAGGTGGCTTTGGCGGTAATGCTGAAGGCTTTGGCGATGTCTTTGGTGATGTTTTCGGTGATATTTTTGGTGGTGGTGGAGCTAGCGGCGGTCGCCAACGCAGTAATGTACAGCGCGGTGCCGATTTACGCTATAACCTGGAACTCTCTCTAGAAGATGCTGTTGCCGGTACTGAAGCTAAGATCAGAGTACCCGTATTAACCGCCTGTGGAGAATGTAGCGGATCAGGTGCTAAAAAAGGCTCCAGCCCGGTAACATGTTCAACCTGTCAGGGGCATGGCCAAGTTAGAATGCAGCAAGGATTTTTCTCTGTACAGCAGGCATGTCCTACCTGTCAGGGCACAGGTCAGCAAATTAAAGACCCTTGTCGTAAATGTCAGGGACAGGGACGTGTTCAAGAAAATAAGACCTTATCTGTCAAAGTACCACAAGGTGTTGATACCGGCGATCGTATTCGCTTGGGCGGAGAAGGAGAAGCAGGCGCTCATGGCGGTCCAGCTGGAGACTTATACGTTCAGATTCAGGTAAAAGATCACCCTATTTTTACCCGTGATGGTGCGAACCTTTATTGTGAAGTGCCCATCAGCTTTCCTACAGCCTGCCTGGGCGGCGAACTGGAAGTACCTACTCTAAGTGGTAAGGTTAAATTAAAAATTCCTGCCGAGACCCAGACAGGAAAATTATTTAGATTACGCGGCAAAGGCGTTAAGCCAGTGCGTGGTGGTGCAGTGGGTGATTTAATGTGTCGTGTGCAGATTGAAACCCCGGTGCGATTAACAAAAGAGCAAAAAGAACTGGTTGAGAAATTTCGCGAGGCCCTATCATCTGGCGGCAAACACCATAGTCCACAAGAGCATACTTGGGTCGATGGTGTAAAAAGTTTTTTCGATAAATTAACAGGATAATTAAGCATGATCAGAGTTGCGGTTGTCGGTGCTTCAGGGCGTATGGGCTTGTGCTTAATCAAAGCTGCGGCACTAGCGGATAAAACAACACTTAGCGCTGCAATTTCACGTGTTGGCAGCGCTTCAGTCGGTATAGATGCAGGCATACTAGCCGGCATTGGAACGCTTGATGTAATTATTAATGACGACCTTGCCGAGGTACTGGATCAGTTTGATGTATTAATTGATTTCTCTCGCCCTGAACCATCCATGCAATATATAGAACTATGCCGTCAAGCGGGTAAAAAACTGGTCATCGGCACAACAGGCTATAGTGAACAGCAGAAAGCGCAGATTGCTACCGCAGCTAAAAACACGGCTATCGTTATCGCTCCTAATATGAGCGTAGGCGTTAATCTTTCGCTAAAATTATTAGAAATGACTGCAAAAGTGATGGGTGACTATACAGATATCGAAGTGATAGAAGCGCATCACCGACATAAAGTCGATGCGCCTTCAGGCACCGCTTTACGTATGGGCGAAGTTATTGCGGATGCTTTAGGTCGCGATTTGCAAGACTGTGCCATCTACGGGCGTGAAGGTGATACTGGTGAGCGTGAGCGGAAAACCATCGGATTTTCCACCATTCGTGCCGGTGATATTGTTGGCGAGCATACGGTGATGTTTGCCGATGAAGGCGAGCGAGTTGAAATCACTCATAAAGCGACTAGCAGAATGACCTTTGCCAATGGCGCGGTACGCGCTGCCGTCTGGTTAGAAAATCAAGAAAATGGCCTGTATGATATGCAGGATGTTCTTGGTTTGAAAGATCTCTAGCGCAGCAATATCTGAAGCAAGCGGCAAGACATGAATCTTACCGAAACAGCTTATTAGTTGTACTGATACGCAGAGTTAAATTCAAACCAGGAAATGTTAGCCAATATTCTGACTCACAAGATATTCTTCATAGGTGCCACGAAAATCAACTATTCCTGAGGGTGATAGTTCCAGTATCCGGGTTGCCAGACTGGAAACAAATTCACGGTCATGGCTAACGAAAATTAAAGTCCCCGGGTAATTTTCCAGCGCTAGATTCAATGCCTCGATAGATTCCATATCCAGATGATTGGTCGGCTCATCCAGTAATAGAATATTATTACGACGCAACATCAGCTTACCAAAGATCATCCGGCCCTTTTCCCCACCGGATAGTACACTCACCTTTTTATCGATATCATCCTGAGAAAATAACAAACGCCCCAACGTACCACGTATAGCCTGATCATCATCACTAGGTTGCCTCCATTGCTCCATCCAGTCAAATAATTGTTTATCTTGTACAAAATCAGCCGCATGATCTTGCGCACAATAGCCTATATCTGAATTATCAGACCATTTTACCGTCCCTGAATCTAGCTCTGTTTCTCCTGCCATGCATTTTAATAAGGTTGTTTTACCAATGCCGTTTGGACCGATAATGGCAATACGCTCACCTACCTGTACCATCAGGTTAAGCTGCTTAAATAATTGTTGTTCATAACCTTTAGTCAGATCTTGTATTTCTAGTGCCAGCCTATGCAGTTTTTTATTTTGCTCGAAGCGGATAAACGGATTTTTCCGGCTCGAAGGCTTGATCTCAACTAGATCTATCTTTTCCATCTGTCTTGCGCGAGAGGTCGCTTGTTTTGATTTTGAGGCGTTGGCAGAAAAGCGACTGACAAAGGCTTTGAGTTCGGTAATTTTCGCTTGTTTTCTGGCGTTATCGGCTTGTAACTGATCGGTAACCATCGTTGATGCGGTCATATAATCATCATAAGAACCTGGATAAAGCCGAATTTCACCATAATCCAGATCAGCCATATGACTACACACGCTATTTAGGAAGTGTCGATCATGCGAGATGATGACCATGGTGCACTGACGTTCATTTAACACCCCTTCCAGCCAGCGGATAGCGTTAATATCCAGGTTATTTGTCGGCTCGTCCAGCAGCATAATATCTGGTTCAGCGAACAATACCTGCGCTAATAATACGCGCAATTTCCAGCCGGGGGCAACGTTACTCATGAAGCCATAATGTTGCTCTGGCGGTATTCCGACACCGGCTAATAATTCCCCGGCACGCGACTCGGCAGTGTAGCCATCCATCTCGGCAAATTCAGATTCTAGTTCTGCAACACGCATCCCTTCTTCCTCTGTCATCGCTGGATTAGCATAAATGGCATCACGCTCCGATTTTACTTTCCATAATTCTTCGTGCCCCATAATGACAGTATCTATTACCGCATACTCTTCATAAGCAAACTGATCCTGTTTCAGTTTACCAATGCGTTCCTGTGAATCTTTGGAAACATTACCCGCTGTTTGCTCCAGGTCACCACCCAAAATTTTCATAAAGGTTGTTTTACCACAGCCATTGGCACCAATAAGTCCATAACGATTTCCGTTACCAAATTTAACAGAGACATCTTCAAAGAGCGGCTTGGCGCCAAATTGCATGGTGATATTTGCGGTGGTAAGCATGTTTATTTTCTAGGTAGTGAGTAAGCACATAAGCCTGAAAGATCAGAACATAGGATGTGCTTTTATAATTGATATTATCTTTAAAAGGAGCCGTATTCTACTTGAATTCCATCTTTCAATGTGAATAAATCAGAAATTTCTATGGCTAAAACCTGAATACTTTCAAGAAAAACCATTCAATTATAAAATTCAACAATTCCGGTTTCAATATTGTACATTGCCCCAACGATACTAATTCCACCCGCTGCTTCCAGTTCAGCCAGGACATCACTGCGTTGCTTCACTTGCTCTACCATCAGCTCAACATTACGCTCTGCAACCTTCTCTTCTCGCGAGCAGTAAAGAGAACTGTTGTTAGTGAGTTTTCCCATGTTAACGGATTCAATGGCAGGTTGTATTTTTTCCAGTAACCCCGTTAAATTACCTAGCTTAGTTCCCGAGCATGCACCTTTGATAGCACCACAATGGGTGTGCCCTAACACCACGACCAATTTAGAGCCTGCTGATTTACAGGCAAACTCCATACTGCCCAGAATATCTTCATTAACGATATTTCCAGCGACTCTAACACTAAAGACATCACCCAGTCCTTGGTCAAAAATCAATTCCGCTGAAGTACGTGAATCAATACAGCTTAAAATGATGGCAATAGGAAACTGCCCCTCTACACTCTCGTTTGCCTGTTCTAAAAGATTACGATTATTTTTAAGGCTATTAACAAAGCGGCTATTTCCTGATTTTAATATCTCCAGCACACCTTTGGGCGATAATGCCTGCTGAGATTCTTTTGTAATGGGCAAGGCACGCTCGACCGGTTTTAAAAAACCAAAACCACGCAAATTTTGAATGACTAGATTGATCTTCCTACGTTTTGCCTCAACCTTGAAATTCTGGATAACTTCGTAAACATCATAATCAATATATTTAGCGTAGGTTGCATCGATCACTAAGCTAGATTTGGCCGGTAGATTACTTAATATATGAAGAATTTTTGACTTATTCAAAAATGAAACATTGTCCGAAAAGGTAATAACTGTTTTATTTGATTTTTTCTGTTCAAGTAAATAAAACCCCACTTTCAAATTTTCTAGCAAAATAAAAAACAAGGCAAACCCCATACCTATACTAATACCTGTCAACATATCAGAAAAAATCAATCCGAAAATCGTTGCCATAAATGGAATGAAATGAAAGTAACCTACCTGATACATAGTTTTAAATAAGGCTGGCTGAGCTAATTTATAGCCGACCACCAGTAAAATAGAAGCAAGACTTGCCAAAGGGATCATATTGGCTACATGAGGAACCCACAACACCACAATTAATAGCAAAACACCCTGAGTGAACGCTGCGGTTTTAGTACGTCCACCTGATTGCATATTTGCCGAACTTCGTACAATCAGCTGGGTCATCGGTAAACCACCAATCAAACCAGAACAGATATTACCGATGCCCTGCGCTCTAAGCTCTCGATTACTAGAGGTAACTCGCTTATAAGGGTCGAGTTTATCTACCGCCTCCACACATAATAAAGTTTCCAGGCTGGCAACAATAGCGATAGTAAAAGCAAGCGTATAAATAGCAGGGTTGGTAATTTGGCTAAAATTCGGTAAGGTAATTAAACCAAGGACATCGTGCAGTGTTTCTGCTTCGGGCAACCTGACAAGATGGCTCGCACCCAATGCCAACTCTGGATAAAAGAATACAAACAGCTGATTTAATAATACTCCGACAATCACCACAATTAACGAACTATGCAACCATCGTCTAAACGGGTATTGCTTAATCCAGTTGGTTTCCCATAGCAGTAGAATCGCCAGACAAACCAGACTGATAACCACCGCGCCAGGAGCAATAAAATCCAACATATGCCCTAATTCTGTCAACGTTGTGTAATCATCACCCTGAAAAAATGAGATATCCCCTTCATAATCCTTGTCATACCCCATTGTATGAGGAATCTGCTTAAGGAAAATAATAATCCCTATACCCGATAGCATGCCGGTAATCACAGCAGAAGGAAAATAATAGCCAATCACTCCCGCCCCCAGGTTCCCGATAATAAATTGAATAACCCCTGCCAAAACAACGGCTAACAGGACGGCATCAAAACTCAGTTCCTGAATAGCCGCAAAGACAATTACCGCCAGTCCTGCAGAGGGACCGCTAATACCTAATGCCGAGTCACTAAAATGGGTTACTACAATACCACCAACAACTCCGGTTATTAATCCCGCAAACAACGGAGCCCCAGATGCAAGCGCAATACCCAGGCATAAAGGCAATGCCAGTAGGAAGACTACAATACCCGCAGGTAGATCATGACGCAGACTATTTGTATATCCCGACAGCATCCCCGCACCCATTAGTAAAGGTCGTTTTATCATTCGCTCTTTTATCCTGTAAAAATACATCAAAATATAACTGCTGTATTATATAGGAATATGTTCCTGACAAATCTTCTCGCTATCATTTTTACTTAATTTTTCCTGCGTTAACTGATAATAAAATACATTCGCATTTCTAGTAAAATTTTTACAAGTTTTACATACTCCAAAAGGCATTGATTCGTTGGATTTTTGCAGCGCTGTCAGTGCATCAATAAAAATTTCTTCTCCCCCTGATATTGATGTATTTGTCGCTAAAATAACCGATGCTTTATTAAACAGCTCAGTCGACTTGGCTTTTTTAAGATATTACGCCCTTTTTGCAACAGTTGAATATGAAAAAACCGTTTATTAGCCCCCCTGGTTATCTTTATAAACTCTCTTTTCTCAAGAATTATAAACGTCGAGGTTTCGCGTGATGGGGAATATATTATGGCAGGTTCATTTGTACCACATAATGCCGTAAATCTAGATGCAGAGGCATTAAATCCCTTAAAGATGCTAAAATTATTAGGTGTAGATCGAGATGGTATTCAGCTCAGGTTCTGAGCTGATTATAGGTACACCCTACGCTGATGTTTTTGCCATCGCGCTGGAAAATGCTTGTCAGGTCTGGGTAGTAGACTTAAAAGAAAGCTTTCCATTAACAAAAATCAAAAATATAGGGCGCCATTTACATGACGCCTTCTTGACTCAAGAAGGCAAAAAACTCATGGTTGCCTCTTATGATGACAGTGTGGTTATATGAGAAAAACACGAAATCATCAAAAAACTGCCTGCCGGTTGCGTGTCTCATGTGTGGGGGGCAGCCGTTAAAGTGGATGGCCGTACTTTAGGCTTTGGAACCAATTTTGGTACTTGTGATAAAACATGGCCAGCGCATGGGATCTGGACAAATTGGAACTGATTAAACAAAATTCGGTCTATGGTGGTACTTAATCCCTGTGTATCAACGCAGCCTATACGGGCGATGAAGTCGTTGTTTACGGCTCAATATCATTGAAAAAAGCCGCCAATATTCGTATAAATAGCCCCACTGAAATATTCTCTCATGGCCGTGTTAAATATATGACACGTGACTTATCACTTGATGAAATGGAGTAAGACCTATAATAACCCTGTCTTATTTTTTTGTGTAAGCTTTGCTTTAGGTTTTAGCTTGAACAGTTAGGCAGCCAGTATTTATGCTGGTAAAATCAATGCAGCGGCCGTTTGCTCTTAGTGTCACGGGATTCGTTCTACCAGTGCCGAAGCATCATTCCCTCCTTTAGCAGGTTGAGATGAAGCCTATCTTGAATTGGCCTTAAAAAACTTGTAGAGCGGACTTTATCCGCTAATGCATTCGTACCCAACATATTCAAACAACCCACTATAGACAGAAGGCCTTATGAAAAAAAATCTCACCCTTTACGCACTGCTATTCAGTATGACGGCTGTTAACACCTATGCCGAAGAAGTTGACTGTGTCACAACATCATGGAAATTAATTGGCGCTAATCATAAAGTCTGCGTGCAAGCCTATGATGATCCAAAAGTTAAGGGCGTTAGTTGCTATATGAGTCAGGCTAAAAAAGGCGGACTTTCAGGGACTTTTGGCTTGGCCGAAGACCCGGCTCAATTTTCTCTGGATTGTCGCCAGGTTGGTAAAATTATTATTGATTCAAAACTACCCGAGCAGGAAGTCGCGTTCAGTGAAGATACGTCGCTTTTGTTTAAAGAAACGCGCGTCAACCGGATATATGATGAAAAACGCAATACGCTTATTTACCTTGCCATCAGCCGCAAAGTAATTGATGGCGCACCTGCAAATAGCATATCAACAGTCCCTATTATGCCGTGGGGAAAATAAGCTCTACAAACTAACATTACTCATATTTTTATCAACATAAAAGGCATCAAGGACTTGAAGTTTTATATCTTTTCTTCATGCCCTTCATGCCCTTCATGGTAAAAAATGGGTTAATCGCTAACTCGTTCACCTATTGCATTTTAAATCATAAATGACGCACCTAATACCCCTGCTCAGCTTATTACTATTTTCTCAAAGCAGCGTTGCTGAATTACCTGGCGCAGGTGAGCTAGGTGTCATTATCGAAAGAGAACCGGCAGACGTACAAATCCTTTACACCACGAGTAAATCTTCATTAAGTAGAATCATAGGTTAAGGCGACCTATCGCATGCCTCCGTGGTTTTCTCCCGAGATGCCCGCTATGCTTTTATCTTTTGCCGTGATGGCGGCCCTGTATAACGAAAATCAACTATAGAAAGTCGTTGGGTTAGTCGATGCCTCTGAGCACAAATTTATTTTCAGTTTGTTTGATGCAGGGTGAATGTGGATTGCTGAGCTTACAGGTCTCATTCAGGCTAAAATTTAAAAATATAGGTAAACAAACCTGATGATGCCCTGCTCTCTCCGGATGGTCCTGATTATGGCAAATAATGAGCTACACGTGTTCAAGCTAGGTCACGAGATGTTAGCTTTCATAACATGTCAGAAGAAGGGACTAAAATTAAAGACGCCTTGATGAGCATTAGCCAAACAGCTAAAAACTAAATGTTAGAACTTATGAGTTTAAAATTCAGTTTATTGATTTAATATACATCAAAACTCAGGTCTATAACGGACTACCGAGCTAAATTCTCTAATCATTTGGGGGCTGTCATTTTATTTCTGTTTCCAGTGCCCATTAGCAGCCTGATACCACCAGCCGGATTGTGCATGACCAACCCAGCTAAGGGAAAAAGTCGCTTTAATCTGATTAAACCACTCAGGGTGATCGTTTGCCTTGGCAATAGCATGATATAGATTAATCCTGTCGGTATTTTCCGCTTGAATCAATTTATTAACTTTATTCCGGTCTTTTAATGCAACACTCCCCCTAGTAGCCAAAAAACCATCAAACTTAATACCTATAATGCCTTGCTGATAAAACCTTTTTAAGGAACTAAAACGGTTGCGCATATTTGCTCTGATACGCCTAATATCAGCGCTATCTACTGACAAATTTGCTTCTGCATGTGCAGAGGTAATAAACAGGGAAACAGTCTGATCTAGCAGTTGATAAAAACTTATCTGCCATTGCGCCAGATCAGAAACTGGCAGCAACTGGCTTTGAGGTTTCTCCGGTTCACTGCTTTGTATATCCTGTATTATTTCGTCTGCTACCTTTTCAGCCGCAGCGGCAGGAAAATAAATATTAATAGTCACACAAGCGGTTAAAAATAAAGCACTCATTAACGGTATTTTTTGTATATTCATAGTTATCCCATTACTCAACAATAACCTCATCAGAGGCTTCAATTCTATTTAAACGATTTAACAATACATTCCAATCCAGCCTAGGGTTATAACCTATAATATCAATTCTTGGCAAGCCTCCCCCCTTGATTAGATAAAATCCATTATCAACGGCTTCAACTCCCATTAGTTGACAAACACCCTGATACAGATAACAACCAAAACCTAATTTTCTGTAGCCAAACGTACTAAATAGTCCCAAAAAGCCTCTGGATAAAACATCTGATATACCGCCACCGCCGATGCTGGCAATATTTTCTACAGCTTGCTGACTGATTCTATGCCTAGAGTTATCGTCTTCGGGGGTTCCTACCCAGGCATAAAATGATACTGGCTTCCAGTTTTCCAGATACAGGTTTTGCACAGTTCCGGATAATCTACCTTCGATATAACCTATATCAAAGGTATGCGTGACGGCCTGCAGGTCTAGACGGTCAAATTCAATACCTGTGTAAAACTGCGGAAAGTCACTAAAAAGTCCTGAAGAAGCCAGGTCTTTAATAATTACCTCACCATCGAAAACCTGCATTTTAATGTTACCGTCCAGCGACAATGTTTTATCCTGATACCGTACCGAGGGAATATAGCCACTGATAGTGCCACTCAAGGGCGTCCAATCGAGTGCTTTTGTTAACTGCTGCAAAGATAATTTTTTTATATCCGCTGCAAAATAAACATTGGCATCTTCTGAATTTTCAGTAGCCGAGAAACTAAATCGTTTAATGGATAACAATCCGCCTAAAAGCGCAAGATTAGCAGGTTTTAACAATTCAACCTGCCGAGCATAACTGACAAAATCGAGTTGGCCAGCCTGAAATGGAATTGCCTGTATGTTTAAATGTTGCCAGTTTATATAAGAAGACTGCTTATTACTGCCATTCTTAGACCAGTTAATCGAAGCATTAGCCTGTTTGATAGCCCACTTATTTTCAGCTTCAGCTAGAAATAAGTGACTGACAACAATACTAGCGTCCTGCAACTTGTGCTGTTTTATCTTAAGTTGAACGTCTGCTATACCAGCCAATTCAATAGCATGAAAGGCACTAGACTCAAGAAAAGGCAAAAGATAAACCGGGGTCGCCAATTTTAATTGAGGGACATAAAGTGTTAAATCAGCAGTTTCCATTTTGAATTCGGATTGATAAGAAAGCTCTGCATTGCCTTTCAATTCAAGATAATGAGGATGTTCAATGTGAAATTTCTGCACCTGAATTTTTTTTTGACCCGGTTGCCATAAGCCCTGTGCGGAGACTGTAAATTCATCATCTTTGTTCAATTGGAGATAAACAGGGTCTACATACAAGTCGCCAGTTAACCAGTTGTTACTGTGCCACCGCCAACCCGTTTTATTTTTTCTTAGCGTAAATTCTGTTTGCAAGTCTGCCGATTCACTTGCCAGCTTTCCCTGCTGATCCTGTATTGATAATTTTGTCAACAAGGCCCTAATAATGAGCCTCTGGATAGTTGTCTGAGTGCCTTTGAGCTGCATATTAAAATCCAACATGCCTTGTGTTACTGTTAAGCCTTCCAGAGAAAACCAGGTCTGTAATTTTACCAGGTCTATATTTTTTGCTTTGATACGAACCTGCCATTGATCAGCTTCTTCCTGCATATAGACTGATAACATTCCACCAGCTAATGACAACCGTTTAATGGTGATTTTAGTTTTGTTATCCTGTAGTTGAATGGAAAAATCAAAAAACTGTGTTTTGAACTTCTCAGAATTGAAACGCCCGTGCCCGTCAGAACATTCAAGATAATGCTCGTGCCAAGAAAACTGCTTGCAATGAATGTCTAGTTCAGTGAAAGTATTAAACGGAGGGGGTAAGATCAGGGTCGCAGATTGCAGGGATATTTTCGCAGGTGACTGGTTAATGTCATGTATTTCCAGTACTGCATTTTTTAAGGAAAATTCCTCAGCCGTCATACTGTCTATGTTCACGGTCATTGCATTTATTGCATAGGCACTTTGCACCGAACAAAATAAGCTAACAATAATTATTTGTAGCAGAGCATTTCGAATATGGCACATACCTTAGCCAACAATTGAATACTGTCTACAGGCCTTTTTATGCATATAAACCACCCTCTCAGCATTCTTAGCTTGTGATTGAACGGAAAAAAATTTCCCCTTTAAAATCAGCATACTATATTCTAATAATGGTTAATAAAACGATTGGATATTCAAAATCCGCCATTTTAGTATTTACATAAAAACAGCTAAGCCACTGTTTTTAAATGTAAATTTATACCCTAAAAGTGCACTGAAAACCCCTGAGTCTTCAATACCCGCCCTAACTTACCAAAACTTCGCGCAAAAAAACATGAGAAATGTCATCTGGTGATGATATTCAACTCATCCTGCTTGGATTACAACACATTTATACAACAAAATCTTTGAAAGAAGCTATTTTCAAAATTCTTCAAGAAGTCATTTCGCACAAGAGCAAAAAGGATAGTAATGGAACGGTTCCTAGAGAAGGCAAACGGATTGGAACTTTTATTGTCGATATTGAAGAGGAGCATGATGAAAAAAATATAAAACAGCCAGAATAATGTAGATTACCGAAAGGACAATTGTTACTAACTCCCAAGTTAGAACTCGAGAACTGGTGGACTACACTTAAATATCCCAGCAAAGATGTATTTCCCCTGGACAGAGACCATGCGACCTCAGCACAATGTCATAATGAAATAAAAACGAATCTGGACCTGGAAAGACTGCCCTTTGGGAAGTGTGCAGGCAATACATTGATTTTGACGCTTGGCCTTTTTAATTACAACATGCTGAAATGGATCGGATTAGAAAGCTTAACCCATCTTCGCCACTTATACTGTCAATTCCCCATTATTTCAATGAGTTAAATTTTCAGTCGGTCTCGGTTAGCACTACAGATTTTAGATTAACGGTCGTTTTAAATTTTCCTATCGGGTCTGGGGTAATGTTCAATGCAGTGTATATTTGTTTTTGCCTGGCCTCTACTTTGCATGTGGTTCTCAGGTGAATGATAGTGTCGCTATCTTTAGGCAAGGTAATGGTCAGGCGCTGCTGGGTCGACATGATACTGCGAATGCTGTCCCAGCTTAAGTGAAAAACCTGCAGTCTGAGTTGATGACGCAGTGTATGCACCAAATGATAAGCCAATAAGGTGTTAAATCGAGCGTTTACGGTTGATAAGCCTGATACATGCTATGTCGGTGACATGATGTATATCGCGACAAGAGAAGGTTGGTTATACCTTGCGACTGTGATTGATTTATATTCACGCCGCGTTGTTGGATGGTCAATGGCAGATAATATGCGAACAGCCCTCGTCAATGATGCATTGTCTATGGCACTTAACCAAAGAAAACCTGAAAATAATCTGCTGTGGCATAGTGATAGAGGAAGCCAGTATGCCTCAGAAAGCCACCGAGAGCTACTGGTCGCCAATGGCATTACGCAAAGTATGAGTCATAAAGGGAATTGTTGGGACAATACGGTCGCTGAAAGCTTTTTTAACAGCCTTAAGACAGAGCTGGTGCATCATTTCGACTTTGCAACACGCGCAGAAGCAAAGCAGGAAATCTTTGAATATATCGAAGTTTTTTATAACCGTAAACGACACCATTCAGCTAATAATTATATATCACCTGCTGATGACGAAATGCTGCCAAAATCAGCGTAATTTTGTGCCCAAAAAAATGTTGACACATCAGCTACGAAAAATCAACAGAACCAAGAACTCAACTAACCCAGACTCAAATTTTAGGTCTGGGTTAGTTGAAATATACTTTTTTTAGTCAGCAGGCAATGTCACCTTTGAGCCAGTAGTAGGCAAATCTTTAAAGTCGAATTTCTGTACCCATGGTTGTATACCTTGGGTTCCATCAGGTTTGCAAGATACTTTCTGACTTTTACCATTTACTGGTACAGTTGCATCCGCGGGATAGCTAAGGGGGCCTTGGCCAGTTGGTGCATCTAGTTTAGGATAACCAAAGATAGTGCGAGCGGCATCACAGGCTGACATGTTCATCTTATAGTACTCAGCACTTTCACAGGCTAGCCATGAACCACTTGGAGATTGAATTTCAAAGCTCCAAGAGCGAGTTCCTGTAACCATTTCTAAAATAGCATTGTTACCATTTGAAGCTAAAGTTATGTCGCCACAACGGTCGAGCATTGTGCCATGTCCAATACTCAAGAGAGCTTGTTTGATCTCTGTTCCATTTGCATCAAAGTATGTAGCGGCTGGAAGCTTTACCATGCAGCCAACTTCTGGATTGTCTTCAGTTGGACTGCCAACACATTGCTCGCGTAATTTTACAAACGTCCTTTGTTGAGTTACGATTTCTTTAGATATGCTGTGATCAAATGTAGCCCATTTACCATTTGAACAAGCGCCAGTCATTGGTTGTTTATTCGGGTCAGGGTAATTGGATGGGTTATTAGTGTCGTTAGGCCAACTTCCATAAGTTCCGTGAGTTACAAGAGGGTATTGCCTAGTAATACATACAGTTTCACCATTAACTGTTCCTTGTTGCAGGCAGTCATAAGTTGCTTGTTCCCCTTTGTCCATAAAAGTAGCCCATTTCCCCTTGTTGCCGACATAATTTTTTGAAGTACTATCTCCCTGAGATCCTAGTAAATCATTGTCAGCGTGGCCATCGTTGAGTACGCAGTTAAGTTCTGAGGTTACCTGGTATGCACATTGCGTCCTATCTCCTGGTTTACAACTAGGGTCAGCTCCATCCGGCAGCTGCGCAGTCAACGTGAATGTACCATACACTTTGCTATAAGGATAAATTCCCGTTACGAATGTAGCATATCCACCTGTTAAGTTATCATCTGTATTTTGCACGCAGGCGATATTCTCACCTGGAATCTTTTTGTCCCAACTTGTTTTGAAAAACTGCCCTGTACAGGATTTATATGGAGCGCGCGCGCTATTATCTTGCGATATGCTCTGGGGCATCATAGGCTTGAGTGTGGCTGCCTTAGGCCCTTTCCAGTCACATCTGTTTTGAAGTTCATATGTACATGCTTTCGGGTCGTCGCCTTCTTTTACATTTTTTATCGAAACGTTAATTCCATCATAGAAGTCATTAGTATCAGTTGTACTTACGGTACATTTCGTAAAAGTTTGTCCACCATCAGTAGTATAGGATACGCTCTTCAAGTCGCTTACTTTTGGCACGGGAGGGATGGTCTTGGGGGGCTGCGGATATACAACATCGGATGGGGTATTATTATTATAAAAGCTTGTCAGTGCGGGGTTATTGCCGTTAGTAAACACTCTTGGCGGTGTCGTTTTCGTCGGTATTGGGTATGTAAAAGAGTCACTACCTTCCGTTTCAACTTTGATACTTATCTTCTTTTGCCATGCGCCCGCCTTATCCGGCCTGACTTGCCCTGGTGAAGGAGCATGTGCATTACACAACTCACTTTGTCCATATTGGTCTATATCATGGCAAGCAATTGACATTTGATCTGGACAGCTAGGCGGAGTGTAATTACTATACCCGGCAGGGGCACCCAATAGTTCATCTTCAGAACCAAATAAATGAGGACGAGTAAAACTTGAGAATTTCCAGGAATTCGGGGTAGTTTGAACTAACTCTGCTTCCTCCAATCTTCCGTCCACAATAACACAGCCAAAATGAATTTTTGATTGCTTATCCATTGTAGCGCATTGCTCGTCTTGCTCGCTTGAAAGCCCCGCTGAAATTTTCTTTTCCCCACCTAAAAAATCCCAACTCAAAATACCTTCCTGCTTATTTTTGATTAAGCCCGCTTGGTATTTTATCCCCCCTACGTCAATACAGCCAATTTGTAAGTTGAGATCCTTATCTAAAGTCGTACAGGACGAAGTTTGATCTGCGAGTGCCATGCCGCCTCCCAGAAAACCTGATATTATTAAAGCACTATATAAATAATTATGTTTCATATTCAATACTCCGATTTATTATTATTTTCAAGGCTGATCCCAATACTTCGAGTATTCAGTACGTTTTTGTTTACTATGAACCATAAAAGCTTCGGGATTCAAACACACATAACAAGGCAACCAATTGAATTAAAAAGAAGAAAGATCATCTAAACGGTAGAATATCGCTTGTACCACTCACCAATATTACCAAAAGAGACTTCTAGGAATGCTGCCACAAAAACCACTGAACTACAAGCATTAATGATCTTGCCGGCTAGATTATTTTAAGATATGATTAAATCGGGGTAAGCCTCAAATTAACCTAAATTAATTTGAGGAATAATAAATCGGAGAAGTGCACATGAAAAATATTAGAATAGTTTGTTTACTGGCGCTATCAGCCTTTATGGGGGGGAGTGGAGTGGTTTTTGCGCAAGACTCAGCCTGTGGTACCCTCGATGATGCCATGGTGTTAAAACTTCCATGCGTTGTGTCTGGGAATAAGACTTACAGTGCGACGCTAATACAGCAAGCACAGCCAGATATGTGGAGTGTAGATACAAAGAGCATCACGCCTGCGACCTTCGATCTAGGCAACAAGGACTGTGCTCTGTACACCCCCGAGGTGGCTCTAGCGGTCACCTGTGTTTCCTTTAATAACAAATTGTGGCAGGCACAACTTGGAGTAGACTTCCCAACATTTAATCTTGTAAGTAATGCGCCATATACGTCCGGCGTCGGCTTTGGCGGCGAAAAAAATCTAATAATACCTAACACAAAGAATGGAAGGACACTGACAGTTAAAGAGATTATTGTAGATCCAACTATAAATATTAAAAGTCCTCCGCCTGCTTGTAACGATTATGCAGCAGATGGTAAATATGGTTATACGTACGCTACTACAAAAGGTACTTTAGTTGGAGCATTAGATATAGCAAGAGCGTGGGTGGATGCTGGTAATACACCGGATACTGCATATTACGGCACAATGCTTGCAGGAGGAGAAGCTTCTCAAATTAATGGAGGAAATCCTGGAGATTTTGTTAATCAAATTACAGGCAGTGTAAATTCGGGAGTTTTACAATGTGATACTTGTAGGGACCCATTTGGCTATAATAACAATAATATATGTGAAAATATATGGGCTGCAACCAGAGTAGTATTAATACCACAATTAAATGTAAAAGCCAAAAATACTACACCTGGTGAAACTGAAATAGGTTGTATTATAATGAATGAGGTTGCTACTGATGGCCCACAAGAAAAGGTATGTGTAACCTATTCAAATAACACAAAAAAATGTTATGACACTAACTCTAATTATTGTATAGATAACACTTGCAATTCCCAAACTGATGAAAATTATATAGGACCATTTTGTCATAATACTCCATCACCAGTAGCGCCAACAGGACATCCTTGGTCATCTCAAGATAATTTTCCAAATAATTATTTTAAAGGTTTTTTGAAAAGTATTGTTAAAGGTAATGTGTTTAGTATAGCTAATGGTAACTGCACTGACACGAGTGTAACTGTCCCAGCATCAACTTCAACAGAATGTACTAGTGAACTAACGGAGCCAGTTATTAAAGATATAGCTAATAAACTTGCTAGTTGTGCAATAAATAATAGGGCTATCAGAAATGTATTAGATTGCCCTTATTCATTAGACGTTAATTTTCAAACAAATGAATGTGGTCCGGGGGCGTCTTGTTATACTACTCAGGAAAATTGTTGCAGAATGGCGGGGGCAACGAGCGATATAAATTCTTTAAATTTTACAAACCAGAGTAAACTATTTAGTTATGTAGCAACTCAAGGGCTGTGTTACAACATTTCAGTAGGGGGTGCAACCTCATGTGATAATTTTTAGTATTTTGCTTCAATATATCTGAGCTAGATTTTTGAAAATATTACTGAATTAATTTCTATCCCAAGTATCTTTACAAAATTATAAAAAAAGGGACAGACCATGATTAAATTCTAGTACAGCACCAATTCCGCCTTAATAGATAGTAGAGTAAGATGCTGATTTAAAATAGACATTAACCTATTAATCTTTTTAAAACTGGTATTGGCGCTGTACTAGATTGATCATATAACTGACTCAATCATCAGCGCTCCCCTATCAGCCCCACCCTTGAAACTAACTAGGCAACAAGCTCAGTGATAAAGCCACTCAGTGACCGTTCCGGTTATTATTGCACTTTGAACAGCCCGAATAGTAGGCGAGCTTATACGTGTGATTCTTTCATTAAAAAATAATGGATTCACAAATCCTCCTCATTTTTTGGCAGCTTGCAGTCTTTTCTCAAGTACTTCGGTGTTCTTTTTATCAGAGGGGGTGAATCAATTCAGGGTCTTGTATTTTAGAAAGCTCTTCAACCAGACGTAATAAGTTGTAGCTCATGGCTGTCAGGCGCATTTGGTTTTTTGAGTAAGTTATTTCTGAAGACCATGTTTTTGCTTCGTAAGCGTCAATTCACCCCACCTGGCAAGCTATGCCATTTACTTTAAGGTTTATTTTTTCAGTCAAGTTCCAGGGTAGAAACTGATCCAATGCCTCGGGTACATAATACCTACCAAGTTTGCGGGGTTCAGTCAGTCAGTACTTCAGGTAATCAAAAGGTTTCAGATTATTGGCTACCGCTGTTTGCACAAGGCTGTATACTACTGCGCTGGCATTAGCACTGCGTGATGTTTGATTAAATAGCCAGTTTTTACGTCCAATAACAAATGGTTTAATATGGCGCTTTGCTGCATTATTATCAATCTGATAGTTACTGTTTCATCCACATAAATACACGGGGATCCGACTAAGTGTTCTTCACTGATCGCCTCAAACCCTGCCAATTTCTCATACGTTTGCTTATTGAAATTGTAGAGGGAGCCTTCACTCACCGGCATACCTAATTGATCAGTGAAATACTCCTAAATTCGGTGGTAGGGCAATAACTGATATTGCGAAAGATAAACCACATGGGCTTTTATCCCATTACCCTATTGCACAGCCTTAGTGACTTCATTTGAAAAAGGGGCGATAAAGCACTGACCTTTTTCATTAGCCAACCGTTGCGCTCGATACTCTGTCACGACTCTTGAAATATCAATATCGATGGAATCTATTTTCAAGGGGGGCACCTGTATTGCTCTATGGACAGGTTTATTATCTCATGGTCTTTAAAACCCCAATTTTCCTTGTTGTACTCGAATGTAAGGCGAATAAAAAAGTGGCTCGAGGTTGACGGTAATTACAAAAAAGTTTCCGGATGCTTTTGAAAACAGAAGTAATAAACAGGATATTTATCAGCTAACACCTAGTTCACTAAAAATATCAACAACGGGCTACAACCCTATCAAGAACGATTTTATTTGTTTACGCTAAGTAGTAGTGACCAACATGCTGAAATGGATCGGATTAAAAGGCTTAATAGGTGAAGACTCTTTGGTGCGACATAATGAAAAAAGACGACGGGGCAAAACGGTTATACAGGAATTGATCTATATTAGGGCGCATACTTATAAACGTGGAGGTCGATTGGCATTCGTTTCGGTCGGTCAACCTGTGCATTTTTTCTTTTCAGAGAGTTTATGAAAAATTATGCTCTGGTTAAGTCTCTTAGACTTAAAGAGTAAGCATTTAGAATAACGGCTATTTAGGTACAGAGGCGATTATTTGAGCTGAAATTAATAAAATATGATAAAAATTTGAACACACTAGATTAAAAGAACACTCTAGTCGTTATCTTTGTAGTTTTTGGAGGAATTTTAAAAAAATAAACCAAACGTTACGTAGACAGTTGTCTTTTGAAAATGAAGTTTCTGATTCAGGTATTGAATAATCTGTATCATTGCCTAATAGATAAGCTTTTCAATTTCTTTTTTATTCATTAAAATACACTCATGCTTTTTAAGTTTGCGTACAAATCAGCTGTAAACACTAGTGCACTCTGATAAATAGTAATTTAAAATAAATAAATAAATTCAGTTAGTTATGAAGAATCAAAACCAAATAAAAGTGCTTTTTGTTTGCATGGGCAATATATGCCGGTCTCCAAGTGCTGAAGGCGTATTCAAGAAATTAATTAAAGAAGAGCAATTACAAAAATGCTTTTCAATTGATTCGGCGGGTACTCATGCCTATCATATTGGAGATTCCCCCGACCTACGCTCGCAAAGGGCTGCAAAGGAGCGAAAAGTCGACCTGAGTACGTTACGTGCGCGGAAAGTTATTATGGGTGATTTTGAAGATTATGATTACTTACTGGCCATGGACGGAGATAATCATGCGATTATGATGGAGTCTTGCCCCGAAGAGCATCAACATAAAATTCAATTATTTTTGGACTACGCACCTCATTTAGATACCGATGAAGTTCCTGATCCTTATTATGGGGGGACTTATGGATTTGAGCGCGTACTGGATTTAATCGAAGAAGCCTCAGTTGGTTTTCTGGAAAAACTCAAGACATCAGGAGAAATTTAATGAAAAAATATATACAAAGCATAGTATTCCTTGCTCTATTTGGCTTTAGCTTTATTATTCATGCCCAGGAAGATCAGCGCGTCAGCCATGTAGTTGTCGTCTGGTTAAACGAGCTGGGCAACGCTCAGATGCGTGAAAAATTCATTAATGCCAGCCGTGGTCTGGAGGATTTACCCGGGGTTGTATCTCGTCATGTCAGTGCCGTTATTCCTAGTGAGCGGACTATCAATGACGACACTTTCGATGTTGCTGTGACGGTTACTTTTGAAAATGCTCAGGCACTTAAAAAATATATGAAAAGTCAGCAGCATAAAGATATGTTGAATAAGCAACTTAAGCCATTAGTCAATCGAGTCGTAGTCTATAACTTTGGTAACCTATAGGCTGTCACAATGGCAATAATATCTAACACAGTCAATTATTTAGATGGCGGCACCTTATTACAAGCCTTCTTTGCCTATGACGATACATTCGAAGGCCGACGCCCTGCGGTATTAATTAGTCATGCCTGGGGTGGGAGGGATGATTTTGTTAATAACAAAGCCATACAATTAGCCGAACTGGGTTATGTTGCTTTTGCCCTGGACATGTATGGTCAAGGAGTATTGGGTGCTAACCCGGAAGAAAATGCGGCTTTAATGCAGCCCTTTATAGATGATCGACAATTACTGCAGCAACGTATCAATGCCGCATTTTATGCCGTTAGATTATTGCCCTGGGTCGATGATAGCAAGATCGCAGCCATTGGCTTTTGTTTTGGTGGCTTATGTGTTCTGGATCTGGCACGCATGGGCGCCGATATTAAAGGTGTCGTGAGTTTTCATGGTCTATTAAATGTACCGGAAAATTTAGCGAATAAACCGGTGCAGGCAAAGATTCTAGCCTTACATGGGCATGATGATCCGATGGCAACAGACGATATGGTTAGCGCCTTTTGCCAGGAAATGACTGATTTAAAAGTGGATTGGCAATTACACCAGTATGGCAATACAGTGCATGCATTTACCAACCCTAACGCTAACAGTCCGGAATTAGGCACTGTGTATAAAGACATTGCCAAGCAACGCTCATGGCAAAGTATGCAGAATTTCCTGGCTGAAGTGCTCGCCTGAAACAAGGTTTATGTTTTTGGATCAGGAGCTATATGAGGTCAGCCCACTCAACGGGAAAAATCGTAGGTTAAGTCATTACTTCTTTTCGTTACGGCCTGAATTCACATTGCTCGATAAACAATAGTCGCAGCTATTAAACCAATAACTGTAGTTGAAGCAAAAAATAAAAAAATAAATATCATTACTGCAAAAAAATACCTATTACCCCCACCCGCAATCTTATAAGCCCCATCCCCAGTCACTGGGTCACTAACAATATACCCAGCTCCATTCCACTAGGTACACTTGTAATGGCTTAATAAAGCAGGACACATTTAAAGGTTTTTTTATTACGTCATTAGGGGTGAATATGAGTAACGAAAACAAACAGCCAAAACCTAGATAGACACTAGAATTTAAACAGGAGTGTAATGGTCAAGTATTCAGATGCGGCGAACTAAGTGCTTAAAAATAGATATATGCGACAACGAGCCGCAGATCATTTAGGGGTTTCATTAAGCGCTATTAGTCGCTGGGTTAAGGCTGAAAAAGGTCCTACGGGGAGTCGCTATTTTTGCGAAAGCTTGTTTTGGGCATCCCAGCCCAAGCAAGCGACAAAAACTTAACGCGACCGCTAATGCCTTCAGCGCCCCAGACGTCCTGCGTACATGCCACTTCGCTACTACCATCGTAAACTCGGCGCTGGCTTCGTAACACTCCCTCAAATGACTGGACGGCGTTTCGGAATGCCTTTTATTTTGTCTCCAACTACGCTAGCGCTCCGATTCCGACAAAACAACGGCCCTCGCGTTCGCTCTCCTTGGCTAGCAGCGGAAGAGAAAACAATTAAAAAGTATTCTGCATTAAATCTAAGTGCGCATGATGAATTAACGCACTTACGCAAAGAAAACGAACAATTGCGTAGGGAGCGCGAACTATTAACAAAGGCCGCAGTCGTCTTTGTGCAAGAAGCCGCATAAGAGCCGCATTTATGCAAATAAACAAGTGTATGGAAGTCGTCGCATGGCAGATGCACTTAGCAAAATAGGCATTAAGGCTGGGCGTTATAAAGATACGTTACCCCAAGCAATATAAAGTGACGACTGACAGCGATCACAATGATGAGATCTCGCCAAATAAGCTTGACCGTCAGTTGACGGTTAAAGCGCCAAACAAAGTGTGGACTTCCGATGTTACCTACGTTTGGACACTTGAAGGCTGGCTTTATGTCGCTGTCGTTATTGACTTGTTTTCACGCCAAGTGATGGGTGGGGCGATTAATGATCATATGCGCACCTCGCTTTACTTAGATACCTTGCAGATGAGTTTTTGGCGCAGAAACCCCAAGCCTGGACTGCGACATCACTCGGATCGTGGTAGCCAATATGCGAGTATAGAGTACCGCAATCATCTGGATATCATGCTGTGCAGCACT
>DUBW01000074.1:0-20486 GCA_012960135.1 Methyloprofundus sp. | reverse complement strand
AACAGAACGGTTTTTCGGAGTCTAAAACATGAACAACTGAACTACGAAAAATTGTGAACAAAAGAAGCAGCAAAGCTGAGTATGATTGATTACCTAGCTTTTTATAATGGTAAGCGAACACACTCTAAATTGAGCTATCAATCACCTTGAGAGTTTGGGCGTGAATTCCATAGAAAAACAGTCTAAGAATGTGTCCTGTTTTACTTGACCATTACATTTTTCTTAATAATAGAGAACAATCAATGTTTTTGGTAACTTCTTCGCTCTAACTTAGGCACCTAAACACGGGGCCCATAACTCTTTGGTAGTATGTTTGGTATCGTTAGAATTTTACATCATTAAACGACGGAGTGCTGTGGTCTGAACCAAACGAGGATCGTTGATGAAAGCATGCGCCAAGCAAATGTTACATTAATCGGCGGGCAGCGCTGTGACTCGAGTCCAGCCTACGCTCTTGCTAAAAAGACCCACTTTTACCAGTATTGTTAACTGATCAGAGCTTGTAAGGGTTAATTCGGCCGCTTTAAATGCGCCCAATTTTTTCGCATATATTTGCCCGCGCCAGGCCTCAGCATCGGCTACAACCTCTTTTAATATTAAAGCTCCAACTGCCGCTGGATCGGCATCATCACGAGCAACAGTGCCCGTAGCCGAATCGCCGTCAAATTGAATGTTAATCCAAATAGCTTGCTCATCATTCTTCCATAGTCCGTTGAGATCAGCTGCTAACAGTGCTGGTGAGCTCACCAATAGGCCAAGCGTTATTGTCATTCGCAGTAATAGCTTCATCTAAATCTTCCTTACGGTCAATACTTACAGTAATCGTGAATTATATTGTGGCACGCAGAAGAATAAGAATTCCAAGCCACAAAGTCAAGATGTTATTTGATTTTCGGCAACAAGCAGTCTAACAACTGTCTGTCAGTAAGAGGAAATTAAATCCACCCATTTCACACTCTTGAGCAAAATAGGCTAAATCCCTCTGAATTTTTCACTTTAGGCGACAACTCTCTTGAAATCTACCGCAAAAGGCAAGACCTGAACATCCCGCTTTTATTTCAACCCGACAAATTCGGGGGCATGTCGATCGATTACCTCGGCCAGTTGGTGAATTCGCAGACGCACACAGTTAACATTAAACGAGACAATTTTCATGACGTTTCAAGCTTCGGGTTTGCATCGAGGAAATCAGCGAGCGTTTGCTCGCTGAGTCTATTTTCGTATTCGCTTTCAAAATCGTCCATCAATCCCGCAACCGCTGGATCACAATACAGGCTGCTGCGTTGATTTTCCTCTTCGGCACTGCGCGAACTGCGTAATATATCGATTAAGCTGATTCGGTTAAGTGAACGTGCAGGCAGATATCGAGGATTTTCATCGCTCGAAGGTAGTATTAACCCATCGTCTTCCAACACATTGAGCATGCGGTCAATTATTTCGACTGGTACCTGCTGATAATTTGCCAGATCATCGATGGTGGTGAGCATTTCCGATTGCCTATCGTAACTGCGTCCGATATTGACCATGAGTTGTAATATCAACTGCTCGTGCATCCTCGCGCTCAGATAAAGATTGGTTTTTCGCCATTTTAGGCGCTCAGGGAATTGATGATAAAAGGCAATACTCGAACCAATGAGCAGGATCAACCAACTCAGATAAAGCCAGATCATAAACATGATCATGATTGCGAGCCCCGAGTAGATCGCTGTATAACTATTGGTTGAACCACCAATAAACGAGGTAAAAAGCAGGCCCGATGTCTCCCATAAAATACCCGCAACCACAGCGCCCAACAAAGCAGATTTCGGCTTCACGCGAGTATTCGGCACCAGCACGTAGATGAAAGAAAATACGCCGATAATCAGCAGATAAGGGATCAACTTACCGCTAAACCGAACCAAATCGTTCATATATGGCAGGTCATTAATGTAGGTGAGTACTATGTTACTGCTCAGTGACGCAGTAATACCAACAGCAGAAAAGATTAAAACGGGGCCGACTAACACGACACTAAGATAGTTGCTAAAACGCTGCATCAGATTGCGGTTGTTTTGCAGGTGCCAGGTAAAGTTAAAAGCCGATTCGATTTTTTGAATCAGCGAAACCACGGTAAAAATCAACATACTTAGGCCGAGTGCACCCAATACACCAATTTTCATATTGTCAACGAATCCAACAATGTGCGAGCTGATTTCGGCGCTACGCTCACCCAGTGGCGCGAGTAAACTGACCAAAGCGGGTTCGAGTTGATTGTGCACATCAAAGCCTTTTAAAACCGAAATACTCACAGCAAGTAACGGCACTATCGATAACAAGGTGGTATACACCAGGCTCATTGACCGCAATGTGAGCATACCATCCATTAAATCACGGCCAACCATTAGTATAATTTGCAAGAAGTGACGCAGATACGAGCGTGGCGCCGTGGCATCACAGGCGTTATAGGACCAGACGTATTGCTCGATTCGTGTTTTGATGTTATCGACAGTTATTTTCATCCTTTAAACCCCTGTTTTGTTAATTCAATTATCGATTTACGCATCACTATTCTCTCACTCCAGAATTTCATTACGGTGCGGAAAGTGCCAAAATCGCCTGACGATGCCGTAATGATGAAGAATAGGAATTCCAAGACACAAAGTCAAGATGTTATTTGATTTTCGGCAACAAGCAGTCTATCAACTGTTTGCCAGTAAGATGAGTGTTAATCAGCGCATTTTACGCTCCTATTATTTTGACAAGCTATTAATCAGATTACTACTATATTGAGTGACCTTTGCAACCTCCAACGCTGCCAGCCATGGAGAGCGTGAGTAGCCTTTATGTCGTACCGCAAAATAGGCAGAAAACAAAAGCAACAGGCATAAAAAAACCAGCACTGAAGGCTGGTTTGATTACTTCAATAAAGAAGTTAATGGTGGCGATACCGGGAATTGAACCTGGGACCCCAGGGTTATGAATCCTGTGCTCTAACCGGACTGAGCTATATCGCCACTAAATCTTTAATTAATCTAACTAAAGAGCGGCTATTATAGCTTCTCCTTGCTTATTCATCAAACATTAAATCTAAAATGTACGACATCTCCATCTTGCACGATATAGTCTTTACCTTCTAAGCGCCACTTACCTGCATCTTTTGCTCCCTGCTCACCTTTAAAGTCAACAAAATCTTGGTAGGCTGTTACCTCAGCACGGATAAAGCCTTTTTCAAAATCGGTATGAATAACACCTGCAGCTTGTGGTGCAGTCGCGCCAATAGGAATTGTCCATGCCCTAACTTCCATAACACCCGCTGTAAAGTAAGTAGAAAGCTCTAATAGTTTATAAGCCGCACGAATCACTCGATTTAAGCCCGGCTCTTCTAAGCCTAGATCATCCATAAATTCTTGCTTTTCATCTTCATCTAACTGAATGATTTCCGCTTCAATAGCAGCGCAAACGGCAACTACTTCTGAGCCTTCTTTTTCTGCAAATTCACGAACCGCATCTAATAATGGATTATTTTCAAAACCATCATCTTGTACATTAGCAACATACATAGCTGGTTTTATAGTAAGTAAGAATAAGTCTTTTATAATCTCTAATTCATTTTCTGATAAGTCTAAAGATCGCGCCTGGCCGCCTTCATCCAAATGCTTAATGATCTTTTCATAAGTATCTTTTTTAGCAACTTCTTCTTTATTGCCTGTTCTTGCTGCTTTAGCTGTTTTAACTAACGCTTTGTCAAGGCTAGCCATATCGGCTAAGGCAAGTTCGGTATTAATGACTTCAATATCACCTAATGGATCAATTTTCCCAGCAACATGCACAACGTTTTCATCTTCAAAACAACGCACAACATGCACAATGGCATCTGTCTCACGTATATTACCTAAGAATTTATTACCTAAGCCCTCACCTTTTGATGCACCAGCAACTAACCCTGCAATATCAACAAATTCCATTGTCGTTGGTAAAACACGGTCTGGATTTACAATTTCAGCTAACGCATCCATTCGCGCATCAGGCACCGGGACAACACCGACATTGGGATCAATCGTACAAAAAGGGTAATTTTCTGCAGCAATTTCCGCATTGGTTAACGCATTAAATAAAGTTGATTTACCAACATTGGGTAAGCCGACGATTCCACAATATAGTGCCATGTTTTCTCTTGAATAATAAGGTTAAGGTTTGCTCAATGGCTTTAGGCCATTGAGTGAATATTTATATATTATAGTTTTTATATCGTTGGGGAGTAGGCTTGAGTCTACTCCCCATATCTGCATTATTTGCTATTAGCCTTCTTTGCCATCGGCTCTAGCAGTCGTTAAGATCGGTGCATAGACATAGGCAAACAGTGAAAAAGCCGCTAGCCATAGTAGGGTTGCTACGTAAATAATATCTGTATACCAGGCCGGTAAGAGTATAGGTATAAAGACTCTAACTAACGTGGCTATATTGATTAACGCAAAGGCAATAGCCATGGCTTGTGAGGCTTTCAATACTCGTCCGGTATGACCTAACGATACTCTTGCCATCATACCTAAGGTGATAACACCTATCCCTCCCATGGTAAAAGCATGCAAAGCCAAAGTTGGTAAGATGATTTCAAATGCGCTGAGTGCAGTAAGGATAAAGCCAATAATAATCCAGCCATAACCTATATAAAGTACCCAAAGTAAAGGCACAAACCATAGTTTAAACACATACCAGTCATTTACTCTAAGTATATTACAAACAGCCGCCACACTTGCTGCTAATGCCAATACAAACCCGGAAACCTGCATAATCATCAAACCAAATACCAGCGCAGCAGAGCCGATTGATAGGGCATCGTATAATGGGTTACGAATTGGCCAAGTACCCGACAAACCTTTTTCGGTAAAAAACGGAAACACACGTCCTGCTATGACTAATATCATCACGATGATCAGGTCGATAACTATCTGAAAGCCGGTCCAGGCAGTTTGCTCTGACAGGCCTAATATTTCCATGTGAATTAGTCCGTTACCAAAGCTCATAATTAATAATAGCGCGATAAAAACATAACCACGCGTATATTTAGCGGCCATAATCGGCTTGAGCAGGCTAAAGGCAAGGACCGGTAAAAACATAAAATCCACCAGGCCTATAAATTCATCCGCCAACAAGCCTGAATAAAAAGGCAAAATTCTGCCATAAACCCATAACAAAGCCAGGCCAGCCAGGTTCATCCCAGTCAGCGTTTTTTGTCCTGTCCAGTTTTTTACTGACGTTAGTAAAAACCCAGCAATCACCGCAACGGTATAGCCCAACAGCATTTCATGCGCATGCCAGTAATTATTCACGAAATAATTATCCATGACTAAACTACCATCATACAAAGCACGCCAGACAAGCATCAAGACCAAAGCAGATAGGCCAGATAAAGCAAAAAAGGTGCGGAATCCTAAGGCAAAAAAAGGAATATTAAAGGGCTTATTATGATTCATAATTTCACTCGTCCCCATGCTCTGCTTGGGAATGCAGTCAGCGACGCTCTAGATCGCGAGTTATAGAACGCCAGCGCGTCCCCTGAGACATTCCCACGCGGAGCATGGGAACGATGATGTTCTTGGTCTTTTCTTATTGCTCTTCTAACCAGGCCAGCTCATTTTCGGTAAAGCCTGCTTTTAAGCGCATTGGAGTATTAAACGGACCTTTGGGTTTAGTATTATTAAAATATTTTAAAACTAACATTTTAAAGCTAGCTTCTGGCTCCAGTTGTTGCTTGTGACATTGCTGATAAAACCATTGGGAGCCAAATTGTACGTGCTGTTGTTCATCATTAAGAATACGCTCTAATATTTTTACGCCAGCATCGTCCTTTAGCATGCGAATTTTTTCTATCATTCCTGGTGTTACGTCCAAGCCTCTGGCTTCCATACACCGCGGAATAATAGCCAGCCGTGACAGCAAATCATCTGCTGTATCCTGAGCATGTTCCCATAAACCCTGGTGCGCAGGCAGGTCACCATAATCAATGCCAAGCTTGCGCAAATGTTCACGGATCAAAGTAAAATGGAGAGCTTCTTCCTGTGCCACTTGTAGCCAGTCTCGATAAAACTTTTCTGGTAACCCCCGAAATCGATAAAGTATATCCCAGGCAAGATAAATGGCAACAAACTCAATATGTGCAAGAGCATGATAAAAAGCCTGTATGCCTTCGGGAGAACCTAGTTTACGTTTTGCCATATACCTAGGCGCAAGTAACTCAGGCCTGGCTGGAAAGCAAACACGCTCTATTCCTTGGGGTTCAGACAAAGACTCAAACTTTAAATCACCTTGTTGATATAATTGCCATGCTTCTGCCGTTAATTGCAGCTTCTCAGCTATATCAGAACGATGTAAACAGGCCTCTGCAAAATCAAAAACATTATTCATTTCTTAAAGTTAGCGCCCCAAATCTCATATGACCGGATATTATAGCAAAGCATTTGATAGCACACAGCTTATACTCTATTGTGTTTTGATTTACTGGCTCTCAGATCAGTCTTCTCTTCCAGTACCTGGGCTATTTCCTCATCAGGATAAAGTCATTCATGCAGGAGCCTATTTTGTTATGGCTGCTTTTGCACTCAGGGCTTTCCGGCATTTCACCGATTCTCTAACCGCATTAATTGTAACCAGCGTGGTTTTTTGTAGTCTGTATGGATTCAGCGATGAATGGCATCAGTCCTTTGTACCTGGAAGAATGAGTGATATTGCCGACTGGGTGGCTGATACTATCGGTGCCATGTTATTTGTAGCTTTGTATTATTGGTACCGTTCAAGATATTTCACCCGTGTAAAAACATGAATAATTAGAAATAATTTCTGGTTTCAACCTACTGCAAATATTGAGTTCTTATACCTTTAATCAACGCCACTTATTGCCTCCATTAAGAAGGTACATAAGCAACCGCTCCATTATTAATCGCAGTATTTACTCGTTCGTCTAAATCTTTAATCTCGCCAATTCTAAAGCGACTTTCATCGCCAAGTGGGTCTAGCCTAACTTTTTCACGGTAAATCCTTTCCAGGCATCTAAAAACGCATTTTCTTCTCCCTGCTCGCACAATTACAGTAGTTTTTGATGAAAGGCCAAGTCTCGCGTGATAAAGGCACGGTCGGTTTTTTCACTCATGCCTTCGGCGATAAAGGTTCTACTTCGCAGAAATATTGCAAAGTAAAATAATGAATATTTTTACAGCATTAGCGAGCTTAATGATTATTGACTTTTTGGTTTAACATCGTATTGACAGAATGAAAATCATAACCAGACTTGGTTTTCATCAAGCCTTTGTTCAGCATCATGGTTCCCATAACGAGCAAAATAACTCCGGAAATTTGCGTAACTCGGTGAGTCATTGCTCCTGAAAGCCAACGTGTTGCGATGCCAAAACCCAGTAAGGCTGGCAAAGTACCTAAACCAAATGCCGCTAAAAATTTCGCACCCTCAGCCGGGTCACCATAGCCTGCGGCCATTATATACATCGCTTGTAATGGTCCGCACCCCAATAGAAAACCAGAGAAAAAACCAATAAAAAATGGACTGCGTGAATTGCGTCGCTTACTGTTTGCATAACGCGTCATAGCTTTAGGTTGCTTAATGCGCACGCGCCTTAATACAGCAAATAAACCCAGAGTATTTAGCCCAAAGATGATTAAAAATATTCCCGCCAGCAAGATGCTTACACCACTGATAAACGGGGTAATGCTGACTACCGAGCCTATAAAACCAAATATTGCCCCAAACATGGCATAAGAAAGTGTTTTTCCCATGCCATATAAAAGATGCGATAAATATACTGAACGCCCGTGTTCAGCATCTTTAACCGTATATCCTATAACAAAACTACCGCACATGCCGATACAATGTAATCCGGTAATCAAGCCGACCACGAAAATCATGCCATAACTTAATTGCGAGCTAATATCAGGTGCACTAAATTGATGCCATAATTTGCGTGAAAAAAACATTAACAAAACAATGCTAATCAGTGCCAATAATGACAGGCTAATTTTTATAAAAACATTACCCTTATGGTCATTCGGCGTTAGATTAACTACATATCCATTTTGTTCTATGGTTTTATAAATTTCCTCAAGATTGACTTTATCGCTATCAAAGTTCAGATAACACTTACCAGAGGGATAATCAGCCTTAACCTCAAAAACACCATCCATTACAGACACGGCATCTTCAATCATCGACTCACAACCACCGCATACCATTCCTTTAATATCGATTTGTTTATTAATCTGCATAAACTACCTCTATGTCCTTTAATTTACTTGTTTATAACAAGAAAAAGATTCTGGGCTATTCGTTAAAAATACGCCATAACTATTTCTGTTAAAAAACAGTCTGTTTATATTGCTGTTTAAACCTAAAAACTGCAGTTGACCACTATAAAACACTCTACGTATCTGAGTATTAAAATTAATCATCGTAAATACTTGTCACTTGCTGGGTGGGCAGCCTCCGCTTCACAGTTTTGTGAATAAATCTGAGCACGAAAAACTTTTACCAAGGGCGACGGCCATTGCCAGCGAGCTGTGCCTTGTCTTTCGCCCTCAGATTCTCCACAAAATTCGTGCTCAACTGCGGGTTTTGGTTAAACCACCCTTTAACTATTTAACCAATAAATCCCGCATCATCCCCATATCTTCATGCTCTAGGTTATGGCAGTGATACATAAAAATACCCGTATAACCATTAAAAGGTTTCAATATAGTGACTGTTTCGCCTGGCATAACTAGAACTGTATCTTTCCAGCCTTTATCCAGAAAGCCCTCAGAAACTGAAGAATAACCCTTTCCAGATTTATTTCGTACTTGACGCTTAACAACCTGAAATTGCTCACCATGCAGATGCATAGGATGTGGCATGCCCATCATTCCTCCGCCCATGCCATGATAACCATTATCGAATTCCATAAGTTGTAAGGTATTAACAGGAACAATTTCATCTTTCCTGATATCATTCATTTTATATGAACGACCATTAAGCAATGCCGACATATGACGCATTGATAGCGTAATACGTCGAGGTGACTGAGGATTTGCAGCATCAGCTAAACGCAGTGCTTTTATTGTGCTTAGGCGTTTGGGTAAAACATCTCTACTGGAAGTTTTTTTACTGACACGTACTTTAAGCACAGCAAAATCTTCTCCCGCATGAGACTGCCCTCCTCCCATGCCGCCACGACCGCCGCCCATTCCTCCCATCATACCCATACCACCAGAAGAAAATTCCAGGCTGCGTAAAGTAATTTCAGACCCTACTTTTTTATCACTAAGATCAACCCAGATTTCGCGCCTTTCTGCTGGCGCAAGCGTTATATAATCAAGCGTTTCAGGCCGCTCTAAAAGTCCACCGTCAGTACCAATCACCTTAAAAGGTGTACCATCATCCCAAGCTAATTTATAGATACGCGAGTTTGAGCCATTTAACAAACGCAACCGGTAGGCACGCGTGGAAACAGATAATTCAAACTCAGGCGTGCCATTAACCAAAATCTGCTGCCCTAAAAACCCATGCATCTTCATCATCCTGCCACCATCATATTGAAGCTGGTTTTGCTGATCAAAGTTACGGTCCTGAATAACCAGAGGTATATCAAATTCTCCACGGGGCAATTCAAGCGCTTGCTCCTCGTCATCACTGACTATAAAAAAACCAGCAAGACCTGAATATACGTGCTTTGCAGTTAAACTATGAGTATGCGCATGATACCAGTAGGTACCCGCTCGATTGAGTATTTCAAATTCATAGACAAAGGTTTCACCATTATCAATCGCATACATCGGGTTACCATCCATTTTGGACGGTACGTGTAAGCCATGCCAATGTAAAATCGTTGATGAAGGTAATTCATTTTTTAAATAGATACGAACTTTCTGGCCTTTATGCAAACGGATAGTAGGGGCAAGATAACTCTCTTCATTAGTAATAGCATTTTTATCGCCTTTTAATACTTTACCCACCACTTTCCAGACATGTGTTTTAGGGCCCTTAAAAATTGATACATTTTTAACTTCACCAGTCAGGCTAATTTCTATATCGGGTATAAAATCCAGCGATGCGTGGCTACCCACTCGCATCATCTTGGCATTTATCAGACCAGGAAATGTGGCTAATGCTGCAACACTAACACCGGCAAATTTTAATAGTTTGCGACGCTGGATATTAACGTTATTTTTCATGAGATTCTCCTGACTAATAAATCAATATAAGTTGCTTATAATATACTTAACATGCATTGTAAAGTTATTCTAAAAAACTTTAGATTTTAATATTTCTTAAGCAACTCTATACTTACATCTACACACTTAGAAAGCCTGCTCTCGCTGCCAGCCATGGAAAGCGATCGCAAGGGCTGGTAGTCCCCAGAAGATGTAGGGGCGTTGTTTTGTCGGAATCGGAGTGCTAGCGCAGGTGGAGACAAAATAAAAGGCATTCCGAAACGCCGTCCAGTCATTTGAGGGAGTGTTACGAAGCCAGCGCCGAGTTTACGATGGTAGTGGCGAAGTGGCACGTACGCAGGACGTCTGGGGCGCCGAAGGCATTAGCGGTCGCGTTAATTTTTTGCCGCTTGCTTGGGCGGGGATACCCAAAACAAGCTTTCGCAAAAATAGCGACTCCCCGTAAATACTGTAATTATAGACAGCAGGAGTATTTATATTTTATGCATTTAACCTCTTCACAGACTTAGCGGTAAAAAACGATCCATTGCTATTGTTTATCAATAATGGGCAGCGGCGACTCAAGTCCCTGGCATTGATATACATAACCAAGCATAGTCTGATTAGTCAGGGTTTTGGTCAAGTTTTTATTTTTATTGAATTGCTGCTGAATATAAACCAGATTCCCGCTCATAGCGTAGGCTTTATTCTTCATCATATTGGCGGTACTTTTGTGAATCTTGGCATCTGACATAAAATCGCCTGAAACCATACCGCCATCAGACGCTGATGTCTGACCGATAAATCGACAGTTTTCTTCATTTGGTAGAATATAAATTAACTGCACTATTTCAGCACCTTTCTGCAAGGAAATCGCACAGCTAATAGTAGAAATGGCAATAATTGATAAAAGGATGCTATTTTTTAACGTCATGACTCACAATAAATCAGTTTCAGGAAATTTTTTACATATTCTGACCATGTTAGATATAAAACACGTATAACTATTATCTGGCTATAAAAATATTACCATCTCCCAAATCAAACTCTAATATGCAGGGTATAGGATCACAAAAACCATTATTCAACGTAAAACGTCTGATGCTTTGTGCAGTTTCGTCCTTAAAAATAATAACGATATCTTTATAGTAATTCTGCATATTATTAGTCTTAAAGTAGTTGTTAAAGTTTTCCGCTAATGCTTTGGCGGCGGAATCATACACGACAGCGGTATGTAACCTACCTTTAATGGCTAATTCAGTCGAGGAATCTTGTTTTAGTTTATCAGTCAGTTGTTGATAATCGGGGCCAAATGCAACCACTTGTTCATTTAATCTGACACTGGATAATTCAAAAGCGACAGGCTTAGACAAGTAGAGTCTAGGAGCTTGAATAAATAAAGTGTCACCTTCCAGTGTCTGGGTTAGTTCTGCCAGCTTTACATAGTATTTATAGTTGGCTACTAGAGATAATGATACACGCGTATCACCGACTGGAAAGCCAAATAAATACTCATACTCATGCCTGTTAAATGTCTCATTACTGGTAAACTTTGCAATAACATATTCATCCGCCCCCTCAAGTGAGACGAATTGACTAAAACTACTTGCCATACTGGTACGATTAAAAATGGCAAATGAGCCACGTTGGAATGACCATATCACCCAGCCAATAACAACAACTAAGATTAAAACTAGCATTAACCTGAGTATCTGTAATAGCATTTTTAGCATAGTGTTGCCGTTCCTCGGAATGCAATAAATATTTTAACTTTACTAAAGCGCATATCAGGATTTACTGCGTTTATAACGAATACAAAAAAAGCACGTCATTGATCTAGTTGTATCATCAGTGTATAGCACCCCAAAACATAAAGACAATTAATATTTTCGCACTATTCAAAAGAGGCTAATAGTTTTTTTCGGGCAAAAAAAAGACCGCATAAAGCGGCCTTTTTTAATACTCAAACTAAATACTTATTTCAACAAACCCTGTAACAAACCATTTAGGTTGTGTACAAAATCAGCTGGGTCATCAAGCTGACCGCCTTCACTTAAAATAGCCTGGTCAAACAGAATGCGTGTTAAATCAGCAAAACGCTCATCATCCTGCTCTTCTTTTAAGCGGGTGACGAGGGCATGCTCAGGGTTAATTTCGAAGATAGGTTTGGGAGCGCCCATACCCATCATGCTCATATCCTGACCCGCTTCTTTCATAATGCGCTCCATATTTAAGCTCATCGCATCTTGCTCTGTTACCAGACAAGAAGGTGAAGCCGTCAATCGATGACTGATACGCACATCGCCAACCTTGTCAGCCAAGACTTCTTTGATCTGAGTGATCACAGACTCAAAATCTTTAGTTACTTCTTCCTGCTCTTTTTTATCTTCTTCAGTATCAAATTTATCCAGATCTAATTGGCCTTTGGCAACCGATTGCAATACTTTGCCATCAAAGTCATTCAGGTTAGACACCAGCCACTCATCAACACGATCAGATAATAATAAGACTTCGATGCCTTTTTTACGGAAGATTTCTAAATGCGGGCTGTTTTTAGCCGCAGTAAAGCTATCCGCTGTCACATAGTAAATTTTGTCCTGGTCTTCTTTCATACGGGAGATGTAATCTTCAAAAGAAGCATCCTGTACATCAGTGTCCGTATGAGTAGAAGCAAAACGCAATAATTTAGCGACCCGCTCTTTATTTTTATGATCTTCGATTGGGCCTTCTTTAATCACATTACCAAACTCTGACCAGAAGCCCGCGTATTTCTCTTTATCGTTTTTAGCAATACCTTCGAGTAAGCCCAGAACTTTTTTAACTGCACCGGCTTTAATGATGCTGATCTTTTTGCTTTGCTGCAACAGTTCACGCGATACATTGAGTGGCAATGAATCGGTATCAATCACACCACGAATAAAACGCAGATAGCGTGGCATTAATTGCTCAGCATCATCCATAATAAACACTTTGCGTACATACAGTTTTACACCGTGCTTGGCATCTTTATCCCATAGGTCAAATGGCGCGCGAGCAGGCACATACAACAACATGGTGTATTCGTTTGTGCCTTCAACCTTACTGTGTACATGTGCTAGAGGATCCTGAAAATCATGGCCGACATGCTTGTAAAATTCGTTATATGCTTCGTCATCTAAATCTTCTTTAGATTTAGTCCACATGGCAGAAGCACTATTAACTGTCTCATCTTCTATTTTTGCCGCTTCTGTCTCATTGCCTTCTTCATCTTTTACCGCAGGGATTTCTTTATCCATAACTATCGGTAAAGAAATATGATCGGAGAATTTTTTAACGATAGAGCGCAAGCGGTAATCATCTAAAAATTCTTTCTCATTTTCTTTTAGATGTAAAACAATGTCAGTACCACGTTCTGCTTTTTCCACTGATTCCAGCGTGTAATCACCTTCGCCCGCTGATTCCCAGGTCACAGCTTCCGTTGAACCTGCTTTACGTGTCGTCAAAGTCACTTTATCAGCAACAATAAAAGCAGAATAAAAACCAACACCGAATTGACCAATTAATTCACTGTCTTTCGCCTGATCACCAGTCAATGAATCAAAGAATTGCTTAGTACCAGATTTAGCGATAGTACCAATATGCTCTTGTACTTCTTCTCGCGTCATACCAATACCGTTATCACTAACGGTGATTGTATTGGCTTCTTTATCAAAAGCTATACGAATTTTTAGCTCGCTATCTCCATTATAAAGTCCATCATTAGATAATGCTTCAAAGCGTAGCTTGTCCGCTGCATCTGAGGCATTGGAAATTAATTCACGTAGAAAAATCTCTTTATTACTATATAAAGAGTGAATCATTAAATGTAATAAATGCTTAACTTCTGTCTGAAACCCTAGCGTTTCTTTTTTTGCTTCAACGGTCATTGTGATAGTTTTCTCCAAAATAAAAATAAATTATCCTTTCGATATAAGGGTAAAGAATATTTTTTCAAGGGCAAAAGAAAATATCCCTAAAGTAAAACGCTCCTGGCTAGGTTATTTTGTTCCTATTTCACAAAATCTGCTATGTTTTAATATACACTTAACGACACAACAACATACCCAACAAACCTAGGCAGAGATCACTATCATGAATGTTTTAGCAGAAAGAACGGAGCAATGCCCTTATTGCGGGGAAAGTATAGATTTACTGATTGACCCTTCGGGGATGCAGCAAAATTACATCGAAGACTGTCAGGTTTGTTGCCAGCCGATCATCATCGATGTAACAGTGACTCACGAGGGCGAAATCTCGCTTTTTCTATTACAGGAAAACGAATAAGTTTACGGCGACTTGCAGACAAGAGCCCTCACCTGCAAGAAAACCTATTGTATGCCGATCGAGGGTTATGTAGCCAATTCGACATCAGACGCTGGTACTGAGCTGCAAGTCAGGCAATAGCCTTCTTCGGGAGTAAAGGAAGGAGCAGTCGGGTAATGTACCTCCCCCTTAACCAGCTTTAGGCTACAGGACCCACAATTTCCCATGCGACAACCAAAAGGGAGGGTAATGCCGTTGGCCTCGGCAAATTCCAGAGTAGATTCATGCTCACCTGTCCAGGCCAGCGTCTTCCCAGACTGATCAAATTTTACCTGAAATTGATTCGCGGCTTTGGCGGGCACTGATTTTCGTTTCACGGTAGACGGCCCAAAAGCCTCAAAATGAATACGCTCATCAGCGACACCCCATGCATCCAGCCCTTCTGCTAAATCAGCCATCATTGGGCCAGGGCCACAGAAGTAAAAGTCGAAATCATTACCTGGTAATGTTTTTTTCAATAAATCGAGGGAAACACGCCCCGCTATATGATAATCCTCTCCCAGCGTATCCTGTTCACCTGGTGCACTGAAGCAGACATGCAAATTAAGGTGCTTATTCGCCTCTGCAACTTTTTTCAGGTGCTGTTTCATAATCTGTTCACTACCGTTTCTGACTCCATAAAAAAACCAGATATCAGAACCGGATTTAATGCCTGTTTTATCCAAGTGATTTAGCATACTGAGTACCGGCGTAATTCCGATACCTGAACCAATCATGACAATTTTATTAAGATTTTTCCCTTCCGGGAGGCAGAAATTACCGTTGGGTGCCAATACTTTAATCTGGTCATTTTCTTTAACGTGATCGTGCAAAAAGGAAGAAGAAAGCCCGGGTGGTAATTCAGGTTTATTTCGTGGTGCGGGGATGCGCTTTACTGAAATCCGGTAATAATCATTACCCGGTGCATCCGATAGACTATAACAACGCACGACCGATTTTTCCTGTCCAGGTATATCAAAGCGAAAGGTCAGAAACTGGCCAGGTTTATAATTCGGCAGGTTAAATTTTTCAACCGGTTTTAAATAAAATGAATGCACCTGATCGGATTCAATAACAATCTTATCTACATGGAAAAACTTTTCATCATTCCAGACTGGCACCAGGGGTGGTTTTTTAGCAGGCGTTTCTGTAGAGAGGTGTTGAAAAATATTTCTGATTATCCGTATGCCTTCCAGGACAAACAATGGGAAGAACATAAGAATAGTACCAAAGAAATCCTCACGCTCACCAAAAGCTCGATGCATAAACAGGATAAATGTAGCCAGATAAATTATCCGGTGCAGACGTTTCCACCACTTGTATTTGAGGTGTTTTACCGAAAAATTATTGCTGGTAAGAAATAAAGGAATAAGCAGACAAAAACCCGTCAGCCCCAAAAAAAGATAAAACAATCCTGGTTGCTGGAAATCCCGGACGATTTCCGCCGGACTCGCAGCCTGATTGACATAAAGAAACACATGAAATGAGGCATACGAAAAGCAACTTATTCCAATCGCCCGTCGATGAGCATTCAGAGCTGATATAACAGGCCACTTAGGGAAAAACTGTTTCAACGGCGTCAGACACAAGACAGTGATCAGACACATAATCGCTGTATTGCCAAAAAAATCCTGTATATCAGAATATTCCCAACTGCCTAAGCTGCCACTCTGAAATTGAATAAGCATATACAATGCAGGCGTTGCCAACAAAGGCCAGGCAAACAGTTTTTTTGAAATGATCGTAGCGATAGACTTCATGAAGGCAACCTGCTGGATTAAAAATTTACGGTAAAAACCGAACGAACACCATAACCGACACTTCGTATATGATTTTTTTGATAGCTCACGTAAGATCCCAGCGTAAGTAGATAATTACTGCCGAATGCTTGCTCAAACTGGCCGCCAAAAGCGATGGCGCTATCCTTGCTAACTCCACCGAACTCAAGGATAACTCGTCTATGAATCGAACCCAAATAGCGCTCATACCCAATTGAACCACCAAACATATTTTGTCCATCATTGGGTAATGCCGGACCATAATCACCAAGACCTGTAGCAGAAAATAATATACCGGTTTGACCCAACGGACCTCCCGCATTAGCATTACGAGCGGCCGAGGTAAAGTTGCCAATTCCCCAGAATACGTTCATATAAGCATTATCAACGGTATATGGCGGTGTTAAATTAAACTGCGAAAGTAGAACTGCACCTGTTTGTGAACGTGTACCGCCTTGGTTTAATGAAATCGACTGGTTATAGCTAAACGTTGTATTTAACACTCCCCAGAGTTGCTGATAAGAGGATAAGGCAAAATTCAGACCATTACTGGGATTACTGTCGTCAACATCATAAACCACGACTATATCAGCCTCTATTTGATGCTCTGCGTAATTAAAGGTAGAAAACATCCCTAGCAACTGAGCGTTATCATCGCGCTGATTATCGTTGCCACGATTTATAAAATTCCAGCCAAACAAACCGGTAATTGTGACTTCGGGGCTGCCAAATAAATTCAACGATGTGCGGGTAATACCTATCGAGTCTATGGTGTCGTTAATCAATATGCCCGACTGATAACTCACTGGTTGCCGGCCCAGAGCAAAGTCGAAACTGGCCCAGTTTCCGGTAGAACTTTTCAGCCCGGGAAAAAGGCTATCGAAGCGACCTTCAAAAAACAGCACTTGCACATGGCCATTAGTCGCATCAACCCCTTCCCCTTGCGGATACATATTGTAACCGGAAAAGTGACCGTCATTATCAAAAGGCGTAAACCCAATTAATAGCCGTTCGGTAGGCGTAAGATTTAGATTCCCATAAATATCCAGCGCATTCACCCATTCGCTCACTTGCTGATCGCCATTATCAGAAATCTGTACTGCAGTGCTAAAAGTTCCGAATGGAAAAAACTGAGGCTGCCAGACGGCACCAGTTGGCAGCTTAAACCCTTTACTAATAGGCCCTTCGCCAAAAAATGAATCGCCTAAATGAAACAGCGTATCAGGACGTTCAGGAACATCTTGCAGCGGAATTGAGCGCGAACTCAACTCAGTATTTTCGATACGTTTCGGCAATTGTTTAATATTTGCTAGGTCAGCGTCAGTTTGCTCCCCTGACCCTGCCAAAGAAATTACCTTAGTGTTATAAGCTTTTTTTGCTGGGGCTTTTTTGTCATAAACAAGCGATTTAATATTAGCTTCATCCTGATCAAACTTTTTCTCGGCATCCAGTCCGATAGCATCAACTTTTTCTTTTGCCTTGGCAAGATTACTAGAAAAGCGCTTATCAGCTTTACTTTTAAGTTTTTCTACTTCTGCTAACTTATTGTTGTAGCGAGTCGTCGCATCGCTTTTGATTTTTATGGCATCTAAGATTGCAGCATCAAAGTCTTCCGGCTCGGCATTTTGAACTCTGTCTTTAGCTCTTTGAATATCTTTATCGAAGTCAGATTTGGCTTGATTTTTGACCATTTCAGCATGCGCAAAATTACTTTTAAGTTTTTCTACTTCGGCTAACTTATTGTTGTAGCGAGTCGTCGCATCGTTTTTGATTTTTATGGCATCAGAGATTGCAGCATCAAAGTCTTCCGGCTCGGCATTTTGAACTCTGTCTTTAGCTCTTTGAATATCTTTATCGAAGTCAGCTTTGACTTGATTTTTGACCGTTTCAGCATGCGCTAAATCTTTTTTAAGTATCTGGTGGCCCTGCGCTTTTAACTGGTAGGCATCATTAATACTTTCGTGCCAGACACTTGCAGCCTGATCTTTATTATTTGTTTCCTGAGCATAACTCTGCATAGGAATACTTATCATTATTGCCGAAAAGACAAGATTGACAGCAAAAATTTCCGGAATAAATAGGCTCTGTCTCTTCATACTGCTTGATTGCTTCTTAAAGTATACATAACAAACAACCCTAAAAAATTTGCTCGAGATCCATTACCCAGGACTCCTTATGCTGTTGCGGCGGAGAATTCATAATCTGATATTCCGTTGGTGTCAAGTCTATAACCCCTGAGGTTTTGTCCAGAACAATATCATGTTCCCACAAGACCATCGCACCCTTTACAATTCGATCTGCAATTTCTTTAGCTGACAGACCGTAGTCAAAACCCACTCCACTAATATCCCAGACTAAATGCGCCGGTACCATTTGCGAGATAAATTTAAGATTAACCGTATACGGTCCCCTACCGGTCAGCGCGTCCGCATCGATCTCATATACACCCCAACGAGTACCATTAGGAGCCAGAGATTTGACCTGTTTCCTAGTTGCTGGCGGTCTTCCTTCAAGCAGTGATGAAGATGTATTTGGGCGAACAAAAGGCAGCGCAGTCTGAGAAAAATTAACGGTCAGAATTTCGGAGCGGTATCCTCCTCGGATCGTCAAACCCAGAAATTCGGATTGCAGGTTAAGCAAAAAAGGATCGGCGGGAACTTCCCAGTTATGAACATAGCGGGATAAAAAGTCCCGGACATCACCGTTTGGGTCCCGGTCTCCAGATTGAAACACTACGGCTCCTTCACTATCACGTACAGTCACCTGAACAAAAACAAGCCTTTCTGCATCAAAACCAGTAGGTACATTATGACCATCAGTTCCATTTCTGACTTCTAACTTAAAAGCGATTCCTGCTTCACTGTTTTCTTCGACCTTGAATTTGCCAAACTGATATCCTCGTCTAAGCAGTTGATAACGTGGCACATCAATATCAGCAAGGCGTTCGATCTGAAGCTTGATAAAGTCATGGGCCCGGCGCCTTTTTTCATGACTTTGCCAGGCTGCAGGGAAAGAATGCCCATCATTGTTGACACTCTCAAATTCATCAGAACCCCAGCCAGCTATATAGTCAAAGCTTGTCCAGTCTGCAAATGTAGCGATCATCGGCCCTTCTGTTGAATGTGGAAAAATTCCGGGATGAATAATAGAGTAATCAGGCCCAGGAAATTGATGATTAGTAATTTTTTTTGTGGGTGTTGGAGTACCCCCAACACGCGCAACAGGGCCCTTATCGTAACCGGATTTTATTCCCTGTTTTATGCCCATATGACAATCCTGACAGGTTTCTCCCCGTGCCTTGGCTGGGGAGTTAAGAAACTGAGTATAAGCCGCTTCCAGCCGAAACCCATTTTGTGAATTCACGTCATGGCACATGGAGCAAATCTGCTCTGTGGAAAAATATAATCTTTTTTCAGCTTCCGAGTGAATAAGCTCACTGCCATCTTTTATACCCTCTTCAGGGGAGACACTATCCCTTTCGATAACCTCTTTTAAGGTTTTGTTAGAGAGAGGGCCATACATAGGTTTGTGTATTGAACCTTGCTCCAGCCCAAATCGCCCACTCACCCGTCCATACGGCTTTTCAATACGATGGCATACCACACATGTAATTCCTTGCCTGGATACGGCACTACGATTTGCATTTGCAGTAAATAACGGTTCCTTAAGCGTCATGCCCACTTCTGAATGACAACGAATACAAAAATCGCCGTTAGTCCCCAGGCTCCGCTCAATAAACGTGGCTTGCATAGAGTTAAAAACCGGACTGAGTTGCGCGTAGGCATGAGGTGATGCTGCCCACTCTTTATAATGTCTCGGATGGCAATCCGCGCATTGGGATGCCGAGGGGAAGCGGCTAATGACTGCCAGATCGTAATGCGCTCTAGCACCAAGATCTTTTAGTGCATCGGCGCTTAAATCAACCAATTTCACATGCTGCTTTTGACCATAGCTATCTACCTCGACCTGTACTTTTGTAGTATCCTCTTTGGCGTCCTGATATAGTGAGTCAATATCAGTTTCAATACGGCTAGCTTCGGGTTCAGCTGATGAGATTTTCTCCGAACCCTGATTTTCAGATCCAAAGGCGACAGCATTTGACATGATCAGCAGCATGAGGACTGCGGAGCTTTTTACACACAAAAATCCAAACACAATATATCCACCAAATGATTATGAATGACTAAAAAATTACCACGCAACTTTTTTAACTTAAGT
>DUBW01000073.1 GCA_012960135.1 Methyloprofundus sp. | reverse complement strand
GCTCTTCATTGAGGCGTGCCAGTAAGCTCTGCATATCGGTATGCTCAACAATTTCACCTTGGTTAATAATAGCAATATTGCGACATAAACTCTCTGCTTCTTCCAGATAATGAGTGGTAAGAATAATCGTCGTACCCTGCTCATTAACCTGTTTCATGGTCTCCCACATCGAACGCCGAATTTCGATATCCACCCCTGCCGTCGGCTCATCTAAAATCAATAACCTAGGCTGATGCACCATGGCTCGAGCAATCATCACTCGACGCTTCATCCCTCCCGATAAGCGTCGGGAGACGGTATTACGCTGATCCCATAAATGCATTAATTTCAGGCAGTACTCGGTATTTTTTAAAGCTTCTTTTCTGGGTAAACCATAGTAGCCAGCTTGATTCATGACGATATTGCGTGCTGTCTCAAACTGGTTAAAATTAACTTCTTGAGGTACCAGGCCTATATAACTTTTTGCCAGTTTCTTGTTACGCTTTAAATCAGCATCAAAAATTCGCACCACGCCACTTGTAGCATTAACCAGGGAGCTAATAATACCAATGGCCGTCGATTTTCCCGCGCCATTAGGCCCTAAAAGGGCAAAAAAATCACCCTCTTCTACATCCAGATCAATACCTTTTATGGCTACCAGACCATTAGCATAAGTTTTCTTTAAATTACGAATAGATAAGGCTTTCAATGTCGTTCGGTCCGGGTAATATTAACTTAATACATATCAGCGCTTAACCTAAGTCACCAAATGCGTTACATTATGCAGAAAAAATTAGACAAATTTTAGCAGAAAATTCACTGATATTATAAACAAATGACCCAGACTACTGAACAGGAACAAGTTCCAGAACTCGTTGCCGCTGTTGATTTAGGCTCAAATAGTTTTCATATGATTGTCTGTAGCGTACATAAAGGGCAATTCAAAACTCTAGATCGACTGCGAGAAATGGTCAGGCTTGCCTCAGGCTTAAATGAAAAAAACATCCTCAATGACGAGACCCAGCAGCGCGCACTTGCGTGTTTGGAACGCTTTGGTCAACGCATCCAAAAATTTCCTGAAAGCAATGTGCGTATCGTCGGCACCAATACTTTGCGTACCGCCAAAAATGCGGCGCAATTTTTACACAAAGCAGAACTAGCGATAGGCTTCCCGATTCACATTATCTCCGGGATAGAAGAAGCACGACTAATATATCAGGGCGTTGCCCATAGTCTGCAAAGTAATGCTAATCGCCGCCTGGTCATGGATATCGGTGGCGGGAGTACCGAATACATTATCGGCACTAATTCTGATCCCTCACAAAAAGAAAGCCTGCGTATGGGCTGTGTTACCGTTAGCAACCGTTTTTTTGCCAATGGCGAAATCAGCGCCAAACAATTCAAGAAAGCCGAAATTTTCGTCAACCTGCGGCTTAACACCTACAGAAACTTGTTTACATATAATGAATGGGATGAAGCTATCGGTGCTTCGGGCAGCATTCGATCGATCCGCAAAGTACTGTTAGCCACTGAATGGAGTCACGGCGGCATTACCCTGGAAGGTCTGGAAAAGCTTAAACACCACACACTTAGCTGCAAGCATGTCTCAGAATTGGATTTACCTGACCTGGACCCAGATAGATTACCGGTATTTATGGGTGGTCTGGCGATTCTGTACACCACCTTCAAAACGCTAGGTATAGACAAAATGAGTGTCTCTGATGGCGCATTACGTGAAGGCTTGATATACGACTTTCTAGGTCGCATGGTTAATCATGATGTACGTTCCGACACAGCTAACATGCTAGCGCAGCATTATCATACCGACATCAGGCAAACAGAGCTGATTAAATCCACCATAGCCCTTATCTTAAAACAGGTTAGTCCCTTTCTCGGCGCGCAATCAAGAATCATGCATCAATATCTGGACTGGGCTGCTGAACTGCATGAAATAGGCCGCAATATAGCGCATAGTCAGTATCATAATCATGGCGCCTATATTATTAAGCATGGTGATTTAGCCGGCTTTTCACAACAAGATCAAAACCTGCTTTCCACCCTGGTGCAAGCCCACCGGCGAAAAATCCCGGTAAAAAATATCAACGACCTTCCTGCGCCTTGGGATGATCTGGCTATTTATATGGTTATTATTCTAAGGCTGGCCGTTATTCTGCGGCGGAATAGGAGTAATTCAGCTATTCCAGAATTTAATATCACTTTGACGAAAAAATCCGTCAGCATTGAATTTCCAGAAAGCTGGTTGGACAGTGCGCCCTTAACGCAAGCTGATTTACAGATGGAAGAAACTTACCTGGCAAAAGCCAAGTTTAGCTTACAAGCGAGCTAGCCCCAGTGCTGTTCTTACTTCGCATGATCTTATATGGAATCGGTATACCTGCCGCTATCCTTGCTGTTGTTTTTGCCCTGGCAACCAGCAACAAAGACATCACATTGCCTAAATGGGAACTCAATAGCGCCGATATTCAACGTGCTAAAAGTATCTTACACGCGAATAAACAAGCTTCGGATAAACCGCTGAACCTGAATTTAACAGAACGTGACCTGAATATCGCCTGCACCTATTTACTCAATGTCTATACCAACAGCCAATCGCAAATACAAATAGTCGATAACTATATTTCATTTGACCTGCGCTTCGCCTTGCCAAAAAATCTGTTCGGGCGCTATCTAGACATGCAGTTCCAGTTACACACGCCAGACAAACAGACTCCAAAAATTAATCATTTACATATTGGAAAAATCGCCATTCCAGATAGCTACGCGGGTTTATTCATTGACACGCTTATTGAGCAAACACGCTTAGACAATTATTTAAAAGTAATCAGGCAAAACTTAAAACTCTTTCGCATTCAAAACCAGACATTACATTTGGTATATCAATCGGCCATTACTGCCAACAGTAATTTCCAGCAATTACTGACGCCAAAAACTGATAATCTGGCGCTGGAGCCATACCAGGAAAAACTGAATCAGGCACTACGTGAACATGACCCTGACTGGCGTTTATCTTTAAGTAATGTGCTGCGCCCATTGTTTCAGCTAGCCTGGGAGCGCTCGACTGCAAAAAATGCCATTGCCGAAAATCGACTGGCTATCTTTGTCGCCAATCGCTATGTTAATTATTACCCCGGTTCGACGGCGCATAGACAAAAGACTGACACGACTCCCAAATATTCGGTGTTTCTCTATAAACGAATTGATATGGCACAACACTTTATGTGGTCAGCCACCGTCACGGCCATAGGAAGTAGCCAATTAGCGAATATACTCGGCCTGAAAAAAGAACTCAGTGACGCAAAAAAAGGCAGCGGATTTAGCTTTATCGACCTCGCCGCCGACCGCGCCGGCATCTACTTTGGCAAACAAGCCACCGCAAGCCCGGAGCAAGCACTGAAAATCCAGGAAAAAATGGCCACTATCGAAAATTACCAGGCATTTATGCCCGATATAAGAGACTTGCCTGAAAGTCTGACTTCACAAGCCTTTACCGAACAATACCAGTCTATCCATAGCGCCAGGTACCAAAAGGTCCTGGAAGACATAGACCAGCGTATTGCCGCGAGCAAAATTTATCATTAGAAAATAAGCCAACCATGCCCTATATTTGTCCAATTTGCAGACATCCTCTGCAGCAACACCTGCCATCAAAAGGCTATTATTGCACTAACAAGCATCACTTTGACCTTGCAAAAGAAGGCTATTTAAACCTGCTACCAGCACAACATAAAAAATCCAAAGAGCCCGGAGATAGCCGAGCCATGATGCGGGCCCGGCGTAATTTTCTTGAAGCCGGATTTTATCAGTCGATGGCAGAGGCGCTAGTAAAGATTATCGACTCTCATAAACCGCCATCCTTGCCTATGCATATTCTGGATGTCGGGTGTGGTGAAGGTTATTATTGCAGACAACTGGAAGCGTTATCAAACCATCCAGAAGACCTGGATCTACACGGCATAGACATAGCAAAAAACGCTATTTTTGCCGCCGCTAAAAAACAGTTAAATGCCCGTTTTATTGTTGCCAGCACCAAGAGCATGCCATATGCCGATCACTATTTTGACTTATTGCTAAGAATCTATGCGCCGGCAAATGATCAAGAGATCATCCGTCTGTTAAAGCCTGATGGTTTGTTATTAGTCGTCACCCCTGGGCCAAGGCATTTATGGCAATTAAAAGAGTTTATCTATCATGATGTAAAAGAACATCCTGCAGACGTTGCTCTTCCCGAGGGATTTACGCAAATAGATAGCCAGCGTGTCAGCTATAAAATTCGCCCCGACCAGAACCAGCGTATGGCATTATTACAAATGACACCCTTTGCCTGGCGTGCCAATGCAGCAATACAAAATAAAATTCAACGCGCTAATGATTTGCAAATTGAAGCCGACTTTATATTGACGCTGGCTAAACAGCTGTAGATATACTTTGCACGGTCACGACTGCGATTGTTTATTGATTTAAAATGACACATTTAAGGTTTTTGCGCATAAAAAACCGATAAATACTGATAAACAGTTTGCAATGCACTCGTCAGGTTTGCTTTTAATTTACCGCAGGGTGTCGCCCAGCGCTCATCCATATTATTAACATGCAAAGCCCATTCTGATCGCCAACAAGTACGACGCTTGACCAGTTTTCCGGACAATACTGCCTTTACCCCATAGCGCTCTGATGCCGCCAGAGCCTTGTCTGGTTTAGTCGATAATATATCCATCACTGATATGGCCTGTTTTTCCTCCAGATCCATTAATGGAAATAATAACGGAATACCGTTAGAACTCTCAGCATGCTGTAATGCCTCTGCAATTTCGGTATCCTGAGCTATGTCCAGAAAAGCCTTTTTAGTACCTTGCTCAATAGCTAACCACAGTAGCGTTTTCTCACGTTTTGCACCCCATAAAGCCAAACCACTAGTGCGCATTAATGCTGTTAGCGAATCTTTATTAAAGGTCACTCGCATAATATTTGCGGGTTGCGTAGCAGTATCACCGGCAAGCTGTAGATATTGATACTGACCCACATAAGAAGCAGCATTTCCCAGAGCGGCTTTCAGCACCGGGTTCTGAGCAAAATCATTAGTGATAAAAAACCGGCTAAAAACCAACTGCAGCGCTTCACTTAACGCCCCATTCCTGTCCGCGAGTGATTGACTACGTGCTGTCACGTCAGCCGTAAACAGCCCTTCTACCTCAGTAGCGGAAATACTTTGCGTCATGAATAAACAACAAAGCAATAAAAACCTGGTGTGCAATTTCATATCCTTTATTTTGTCTTGTACAATAAGCGCTAACTATAATTTAATTTGACCAGTAAGAGTAGCCTTGTGAGCGAACATAAACCAGAGAGTTTAAACTATAAAAGTGCCGGCGTTGATATAGAAGCAGGCAACACACTTGTGGAGCGCATTAAGCCGATTGCAGCCAGAACACGGACAGCAGGTGTCATGTCCGGTCTGGGTGGCTTTGGTTCGATGTTTGAACTGCCACTGGATCGCTATAAACAGCCGATTCTGGTTTCTGGTACCGACGGTGTCGGTACAAAATTAAAACTTGCGTTTGATTTAAATAAGCACGACACAGTCGGCATAGACCTGGTTGGCATGTGCGTTAACGATATTATAGTACAAGGTGCCGAGTCACTTTTTTTCCTGGACTACTTTGCCACTGGAAAATTAGATGTCGATACCGCTGCTGCTGTTGTTGAAGGTATCGGTAAGGGTTGCGAGCTTGCAGGGGCTGCATTAGTCGGCGGTGAAACCGCTGAAATGCCGGGTATGTATGCCGATGGCGAGTACGACCTGGCCGGTTTTTGTGTCGGTGTTGTCGAAAAAGAAGCCATTATTGATGGCAGCAAAGTAGCTGCGAGCGATAAGCTGATTGGAATTGCATCTTCCGGCCCCCATTCAAATGGCTACTCTTTGATTCGCAAGATTATAGAACGTAGTAATATTCCACTCAGCGATACTCTAGCAGGGAAACCCCTGGCCGAACATTTGCTGGAACCCACACGGATTTATGTCAAACCCTTATTAGAGCTAATTAATCAGGTACCTGTGCATGCCATGGCGCACATTACCGGCGGTGGGATCACTGAAAACCTACCCCGTGTATTACCCGACGGCTTGAGCGCCAGCATTAATCTTAATTCATGGAAGCTACCGGATATTTTTCAATGGCTACAGGAGCAAGGCAATGTCACCCAAGCGGATATGCTCACTACCTTTAACTGTGGTATAGGTATGATTGTCTGTGTAGCCGCTGAAGATGAAGCAGCTACCATAGCTACTTTAGTTGACCAGGGTGAAGAGGCCTTTGCCATTGGCGAAATCGTCAGCACACCCAATCAGAATCAAGTAAATTATTGCAACGCGTAAACTCTATAATAATAAAAGCGCAACAACTCTCAGTATTATTTATTGATATGAATCTGGGGAGTAGGCTTTAGGCCACATGAAATCTGGACTTAAGTAGACTAAGGCATCTCCCCAGTTTTCTTGTTTTTTATGTGTTTAACCTCATATTAAAAGTAAGCCCACTTTGATAACCAATATAATCACATAATCATCACTATGAATAAATTATCTAGCTTTTTTTTAACAATGATTATTACTGCCACTTTAAGCTTTGCCGGTATTTCCGATGCCGAAGCCAAACGCTTTGGTGGGGCGCGGTCTTTTGGCAGTTCGTCCAAATATAGTAAATCATACTCCCGAAAGGCTTCCAGCCCGACTAAAAGAACGGCCAATCAGCAGCAAGCTTACAACAAAAATCAATCAGCTCGTCAAAGCATGTCTAAGCGCGGTGGGCTAATGGGCTTATTGGGTGGCTTAGCACTGGGTGGCTTATTAGGCTCGCTATTTTTTGGTGGCGCTTTTGAAAACTTCAATTTTATGGATATTCTGATCTTTGGCGGCATCGCCTATCTATTATTCAAATTGTTCGCAGCAAAAGCAGGCAGACCACGAACCAGTAATGCCAATAATTATGCGCGTAGCACCTCACATACAGAGCCTCTCAATAGCAGCTATCAACGCACTAACCATGAACCTGCCAACAGTGCCGGTTTTGATACCGATATTTTTTCTAAAAAAGGACAGCGTAGCGATGCCCACAGCGAAGAAAAGCTAGTTGAAGATGCCATCGTATTACCTAAGGACTTTAATGAGCAGGATTTTTTAAATGGTGCTGAAGGCGCTTATAAAATGCTGCAGTCGGCCTGGGACCAAAGAGACCTAGCTGAAATTCGCAGTTTAACAACCGATAAAGTCTTTACTGAAATCCAGTCACAACTCCAGGGCTCTACAGGCAAAAACCATACTGACGTATTAAATATTGAAGCGGAACTACTGGAAGTGCGTGAAATAGATAACGGCATAGAAGCTGTGGTGCTGTTCGACACGTTAATGCGCGAAGAGAGTACGGCACACCCCGAGCAAGTCCGTGAAGTATGGACTTTTATCAAACCCAAAAACAGTAGCCAGGCTAAATGGTATCTAGATGGTTTGCAACAACTAGAGAATTAATCAAAATGATGCAGGGACTTTAGTAAGTGAATACAATTCACAGCTAAAGCCACTCATCTTGTGCCTGGGCACCTGGAAACAAATAATCATCCATCCTTGCTGGTTATTTATTTCCAGGTACCTTATTAAAAACCTTAAAAGCCTCGCTCTTCTATGAAACAACATATCCGCGAATTTATTTTTAACGAACTTATTTTTGTCGCAGAGCCTGAGAAATTCTCTGATAATGATGACTTGCTAGAAGCCGGGCTAGATAGCATGGGTATTATGCGTTTGATTATGCATATAGAAGAGCAGTTTTCGGTGACCTTGCCCGATTCTGAAATTGACCCGGATAACGTGAAGTCCTTTAATGCCTTGGAACAATGGATACTGCAGCACAAAGCATGAGTAAAGCCACTGACGATATTATCCAGATTCTCAACCCCTCCGATTGCTTTACCCTGGCAATGGACGAGGAGATTCGCCAGGAAAACATGCCCGGCAGCCAATGTGGCTTTGCCCTCGAATTAGCTAGCCCACCCGATCCTAACGCAATACAACAACGCATCAATGAATTTGGTGAGCGATTTCCTCTGGTTTTTGCCAGCTTACAACAACGTGGCAAACGTTTTTTCTGGTGTCAGCGCGCGCAACAACATCCTTTATTTCATCAACATATCGCTAGCAATAAGATAAGTAAAGATGACTTTCATAAGCAAACAGCGCTCAAATTACTCAATCACCGGCAAGACCGAGAGACAGTTCCACCGATAGAATTCCATCTTATTCAAAGTGCCAGCAGAAATACTTTCCTGATGCGCTGGATCCACCCTTTTTGCGATGCTAAAGGGGCTGATTTAATTTTAAAATATCTTTGCACCGACGATGCAGAGCAACGACTCAAATTTGATTTACCCCGGCTGGAACCCCTGGTAAATACCCAGTTAGCTAAGTATAAATGGTGGCAGAAAATAGCCATGTTTATTAAGGCTAAGCGTTATATTTCCCAAATGGATACCTTACAAAGCGTGATCCATGCCGACACTAGCAAAGCACCAAAGCAATTAAACTACCACACTTATACGCTTAGCCCTGAACAGACTCAGACGATTAATCAAAATATCCGCCAGCAAGTGGGTCTAACAGCGAGCAGTTTATATTATGTCGGCTGCTTTATGCGCGCATTGCAGCGCATGAACCCGGAGCAAGAAGGTGATGCATACTGCGCTCCTTATGCATTTAACTTACGCAGAAATAAAGCTCTCAGTCCGTTATTAAGTAACCATGTTGCTCCTTTATTTGCTCAGGCACCTAAAGCGATACTACATGACCGCCCTGCCCTGTTCCAGCATTTAAAACAGCAAAATACCAATACCCTACGCAAGCAGCTCGATTATGCATTTCTCCCTGTTATGTGGGCTGCCAGCTGGCTGTCCTTAAAGCAACATGGCGAGAAGCTACGCACCTCCATGCGCACCGGAACTGAACGGAGCTCATTCTGGTTTTCTGATATAGGTCAGGTTGATTTATCCAATACCTCTTTTTTTAATACTGACATCACCCGAATCTATCATCTTTGTCAGATCAGCAGTCCGCCAGCTATCGCCTTTTTAAGCTGCCAGTTTAACCAACAACTGACACTTAGTTATAATTTTATCGAGCCGTTATTTACCGAGGAATGGATAGCAGCTTTGCATCAAAACATGCTGGAAGAATTGCTTTTACCCTAATCTAATATATTGTATCTGTAGGGCGCGGCTTTAGCCCGCCTGCTAAATTGGCCGGCTAAAGCCGCGCCCTACCCCAGATTTTGAAACACTCTCATGAATATCGTTATCCCTTTTTTTCAACAGTGCAATCAAACACCCGACAAAACTGCATTTGTAGAAGAAGAGCACACAATCAGTTATATTGATCTCAAGACAGGCATAGAAAAAATAGCGGCTTTTTTACGTATAAAACAGGTTCGAAACCAGTGCATCGCTATTGCTCTAGACCGTGGTATAGAAGCAGCCAGCTCTATTTATGCTGTTTTAAGTGCGGGGGCAATCTATCTACCCTTAGATATTAAAAACCCGGTAACACGGATAAATTTTATTATCGCCGATGCACAGCCTGCGTTTATTATCGGCATAGGTGACGCGCCAGACTGGCTTGATAATCCTGCAATATGGCTAGACCTATCTCAGCTACCATTAACTGAGATTAAAGGTATTTTCCCTGTTCTTGTCGATAAAAATGACCTGGCAGCTATCCTCTACACTTCTGGTTCCACTGGCAATCCCAAAGGTGTTGCCTTAAGCCACCAGGCATTAATGAATTTTTCAAGCTGGGCTCAGACGACCTTTAAACTAAACCAACTAGAGCGCATAGCCAGTCTTGCTCCGTTCCATTTTGACTTATCTATTTTTGATTTATTCAGCAGTCTGGCATCAGGGGCAACTGTTTACTTTCTTCCTGCCCGTTTAAGCCTGTCCCCCAGTCGTTTAACAGCATGGCTAAGCGAATATAAAATCACCACCTGGTATACCGTACCCTCTTTATTAAGTTTTATTGCACTGAAAGGCGCATTACAAACAACAGATTTAAGTCACTTAAAGCGCTTGTTATTTGCAGGCGAAGTCTTCCCCTGCCCGCATTTAATAAAACTAGCTGACTTATTACCCGATACTGAACTGTTTAATTTATACGGCCCCACAGAAACCAATGTTTGTTGCTACTGGCAGGTAGAACATCAACGCTTAACAGTGGAACAGAATATTCCTATCGGTTATGCAGCTTGTGATGCAGACCTGCTTATCGATACTGAATCAGGTGAATTATTAGTCAATAGCCTGAATAATTTTTCCGGCTACTGGCAACAGGGAAAACTACAGCCACTTAGCACGAATTATTATCCAACAGGTGATAAAGTAGCCCTGAATACTCAAGGCGAATATGAATATTATGGCCGCCTCGATCGCATGTTGAAATGTTCCGGTTATCGAGTGGAACCCGCTGAAATTGAGCAATGCATCAATCAACTGGCTACTATTGTAAGTTGCGCTGTTGTCGGTATAAAAGACCTGACCAGTGGACAGCGGCCTGTTGCAGCAGTTGTGTTAACAGGCGATGCTACTTTATCAAATACAATTAAACCATTGCGCCAGCAATTAGCACCTTATATGCAACCCTGTAAGTTTATTGTGCTGGATACCTTGCCTCGCTTAGCCAATGGAAAAACTAATTATCAGGCGATACAACGCCTGTTTGAGTCCTAATATTATTCATCTATCTGATTGATAACCCCCTATAAAATTAGTTTTTTTGAATACAAAAAGCAGACATTATGCTATGGTTTTAAGATGAATTTCTCTAACTGGAATCGAGAAAAAATGCGGATCTAAAAGCAGAGAGAGGTATTTTATTCGAAGAAATTATCTTTCATATAGCTAATGGTGATGAATTGGATGTATACCCTCACTCCAATCACGCACGATATCCGTCGCAAATAATTTCTGTCGTATTGGTCAAAGACTATGTTTACCTGGTTCTCTATGTGGAATCTAAAAATGAAATTTTCTTAAAGACAATTATTCCTAGCCGCAAAGCCACGAAAAAATAGAGAGAGAGGATAATCATAATTGAGTATACTTTAGACGAAGAAGAGCAAGATATTCTAGATGCATTTGAGTCTGAAAAAATCAAACCTATTGCCAACATACAAGAGGAAATGCAAAGACATCGGCAGATCGCAACGGCAACATTTAAAAGATAAACGAATCAATATTCGCATTGCCAATCGCGATCTATTAGAACTGCAAAAGGTCGCTTTAGTTGAAGGCATTCCCTATCAAACATTTATTACCCGCATCTTGCACAAATTTGTAGATGGCAAATATACAGAAAAAAAACCTTGATACTTAAAGCAAAAATGCCCACCAACTAATGCCAATACTACTCCTAAATTCCACACCATGACCCAAAACCAACAGTTCCCCCCAAGCGGTGATATTTATGCTTCAAGGCAACGGCTAATTTATTGTGCGCAACAAAATATTTTAAAACATGCTATTAGCAATGACTTGGGAGGGCATGGTGACAATTTTGACGCTTTGGTAAAAGCTCACCTGAGCCTAGGAAAACAATGCCAGGATAGCGGGTTAATTCTATCGATCAATGCCCACCTCTGGGGTTCCATTTTTCCGCTGATACTCTATGGTTCTGAGCAACAAAAACAACAATGGCTACCCGCACTTCTATCGGCCGAGATGATCGGCGGCCATGCAATTACAGAACCTCAAGCTGGCTCTGATATTAATACGATCGAAACTCATGCAATACCAACAGACTCGGGGGTTGTTCTCAATGGTCACAAGCGGTTTATTACCAATACACCGATTGCAGATGTATTGCTTATCTATGCAAAGTTAGCAGGTAAACTTACTGCCTTCCTGGTTAAAAAAACAGATGCAGGTGCTTATTTTACTGATAGCCCCAATGTAACCGGGTGTGCCACAGCTACGATGGGCGATATTATCCTGCAAGACTGCCATATTCCCTTCGATCGCCAGCTGGGCAAAACCGGTGCAGGTGGCATGATGATACAAAGCGCACTGGAACTGGAACGAGCTTTTATTTTTGCCGGCATCAGCGGCATTATGCAATGGCAACTGGAGCAAGTGATTCAGTTCAGCCGGAAACGTCAGGTCAATGGCGCTCATTTAGGTGCCAATCAGGCGATCAGTCACAAGATTGCCGAGATGAAATGTCGCCTAGAAACTTGTTTATTATGGATCAATGAATGCGCACGATTAAAAGACGCCGGCAAGCGTATTAGTTTAACCAGCGCACAGACCAAGCTATTTGCCAGTGAGGCCTTTTTACAATCCAGTCTGGATGCCACTCACATAATGGGAGCTAATGGTTTAATTACCGAAAATAAAATGACCACACTGGTTCAAGATGCCCTGGCCAGCCGATTATTTTCAGGTTCCTCGGAAATTCAGAAAAATATTATTGCGGCTTTATTAGGTACGGGGGCGGGATTTAAGAGCCGGAAATAAAAGTAACGATTGCTATCAAGCAGACCCTCTTTATAATTGTACGTATTATATGTACAAAATAGGATTTAATGATGCTACAAGTTAAAGTGACTGACCTAAGAGCTAACTTACCTGACTTTTTGAAAAAAGTGAGTCATGGCGAGCAAATTCAAATCACCAGCCTCGGAAAAACCATAGCCTGATTGATTCCTGGAACTGACTCTGTACAAGCGGCTCAAAATAGACTTGATGAACTTCGTGGCACTATGATCGTTGGCGATATTATGGAACCTTTGGAGAACGAATGGGGTGCCGATGCTGACAATTTGTGACTCCCACATTTTGATTTTTTGGCAGGATGATCCCAAGCGACTATCGACAAAAGCAAGCTTAACGCTAGAACAGGCATTAGCAAATAAATCACTGACATGTTCCGATATCTCTTTTTGGGAAATTGCCATGCTATTCAAATCTGGACGACTACGGAATAATATTTCAGCCGAACAATATATGAACGATATTATTTTGACTATGTCACTAACCGTTTTGCCTGTTACTTCTGAAATTGCAACATTGTCCCAAAAAGATATATTTATTAATAAAGACCCTGCTGACCGCTTAATCGCATCAACTGCTATAGCTAATAAAGCACCTCTAATTTCTGCTGATACAAAATTACAAAATATTGATGCGTTAAATATTATTTGGTCATCATATCCCTACTGCAAAACCATGAGTGCAATAGCTTTAGCTATCACCGCTACTAGAAAAAGCTAAAGTTTTTTTACTCCTAAACCCCTCTCTGTAATAACTCAGAAAATTATTGCGAATGCAGCAACACTCGAGGATACACCATGTTTCTACGCGCCCTTTTAGCTTTTTTAATGGTTCCAGTCGTTGTCGCTGGAATCGTGCCTTTTACCATAGCCTTGTATGACCCATTTAAAAGTACAGGTAGTCTAGCTGGAATATTGCCCCTTGCAATAGGCATGGCTATTCTGCTCTGGTGTGTGCGTGACTTTTATATTTCCGGAAAAGGCACTTTAGCCCCCTGGGATCCGCCTAACAACCTAGTTACTGTGGGCCTGTATCGATTTGTTAGAAACCCGATGTATGTCGGTGTGATTTTAATTCTATCGGGTTGGGCAATCTTAACTGGATCACCTATAGTGGCTGGATTTTCACTATTTATGTCTACTGCCTTTTTTTTCAGGGTAAAAATGCACGAAGAGCCCTGGGCAGAAAGGATATTTGCGGCTGAATGGCAAAACTATAAAGACAATGTACCTAGGTGGTTACCACAACTTAAGGCTTATTACCCTGAGCAATAATTAAAAATTCAGCTCTTCTATTACGCCGCGTTTTTGCTGTTCAAACTGCTCTGAAAATTGCTCCCAGACACCCGCCTCGCGCGCTAGCTGCTTAAAATTTTCCGAACGATTGGTCATTTCAGAAGCCACGAGCATTAGCTCTAACTCCAGAGGTGGCATCGCATTCATCAATGACTTCACCAGATCTCTATGCACGCCATTACAACCAAAATCTCCTAAAGATAGAGCTCTAGAAAAGCTATAAAACTGCTGCATGCGATTTTCACATAAAGCGGCATAGCGAGCACTTTTACTGGTATTTTTTAAAGACCCCATAATCGCCATCGTTGCCACAGCTGCATTATAAAATGCATTCTGTACCCCATGAGAAAAAATGGGGTCAACAAAACCCGCTGCATCGCCGATACAATAATAATTCTCACGGCAAGTCTCGCTGGCGTAATAAGAATAATCAGGACGATATTGTAAAGAGTTTTCGATAAACTCGGCCTCTCTTAATAGATCTTTAAGATAAGGAATCTGAGCACAGCTTTGCTTAAAAAAAACTTCACGCTGCGCTTTATTCATACCCGTTAGTTTGTCGGTATGCACGATCATACCCACACTGGTTTTTTCACGCAGAATAATATGCCATAGCCAGCCATCCTCATGCGACATAACAAATGTGACCGGAGCCATTTTATCAAGCTCATCGTTCGCGTGGCTTTGCCGGTCCACACCCACAAAGCGTGAGTTTTTGAAATAGCCCCAGAGCGATAAAAAGTTTATTTCTGAGCTAATCGTTTGCCGCGTGTCTAATTGATGCGCCAGTAAAGAACTATGACCACTGGCATCAATCACATAGCGGCACTGAATCTTGCCATCCCGATTAGTTGTATCGCGCGTATCGGTGTAATAAACCTCAGGCTCGGCAGTCGATAAATCGACCTTTTTAACCACCACCTGATTAAAAACCTGTACGCCCTGCTCTACTGAAAAATCAAGCAGTAAATGATCAAAAACATCACGCTCTATATGCAAACCGGGGCGGGTATAACCATAATCAGAAAACAGAATCTGATGAATTTTATTATTCCACACAGTAATACCACCTGCTTTACTGATAAAGCCCTGCTGCTTAATTTTTTCAGAAACACCCAGTTGGTCGGTAAATTTCCAGAAATGCGGGATCAGGCTTTCACCCACCTGATTACGTGGAAATTCTGCGCGTTCCAGTAATACAACATCAACACCTTGTTTTGCCAGATGCGTTGCTGCACTGCTACCGGCCGGACCTCCGCCGATAACTAGTACAGTACATTTTTCAGGTACTGTGGTTTGCATTATTTTGATAATTCCTCAAACGGCAAACTACATATCACCTAACGACGCTCCATCAACAGGATTTTTTAACCACTCAGCAATATCATTACCTAAGGCCTTGGTACAACGCCCCAACAATGCGCACGTGCCTTTATAGGCTCCCATAAACCCTCCCATAGAGCCGCGATTTGCGGTAAATGTTACCGTTTTTTTTCCCTTTCTAAGCAAAAAACCTTTCACCGTCACCCATTGTCCACCACGTCCTGCCCAGGCATTTTTTTTATATTTGGGCAGATCTATTATTTTAATTTCTAAAAAATCAGACTTGGTTGATCGTTTAGCATTTAAGTTTATTCCTGCATATTGATCTTGTGCATAACTTTGCACAAAGCCAGGTAATTTAGTTAGTAACTGACATTCATTGCGCACAGCCTCTCTCACTTGCAAATCCTTGGCAAATACAACAGGTGCAATATTTAAAGTCCCAGTCCCGATATAGCTTACTGGCTGCACCGTATTTTCAGTGGTCGGTGCATCACTAGGGTTAGTATTTGCACAGGACACAATAAACAAAGATAAAAAAAGGGGTGATAATATAAATTTACTCATAAGGTGCTCCTAAAATTTGAATATTCCCCAAAAGCACTGCCCATATTGAAAAAACCAGCAGTGCTTTTAGATTTTGCATCAGCTATGAAAATAGATTTTACTCCTAAATTCGTGCCACTTTGCCATTCTCAAAATGAACGATAAAGGTATTAAAATAATTACTCCAACTCCAAATAGATTCATAAAAAAATATACGCCTAAAATATAAACCTATATACCAACCTTACTTCTCCCACGTAACAGTCCCTGTTGAAAACCATTTTCCTGCTGCCATAAATCTCCCGATAAAATAGCGATGATATCTTTTTTTATACCTTTATGACGATCATGCTCAAAAAATAGATTTTCTACCAGATTAGAACCATAAAAGCGCTCAATGAGTAAAAGCATGGTCTTAAAGCCTTTTTGATAACTCTCATCACTACTCTGGTGTAATAATGGATCTGCCTCAGTACCTGAAATGAGTCCCTGGTGCAGTTGATCGGCAACAAGTTCAGCGGTTTTGACAGCAAAGAAAAAACCCGAAGAAAACACCGGATCCAGAAATCCAGCAGCATCGCCACAACAGGAAAAACGCTGGCCATAACGCTGATTATTCAAGTAACTGAAGTCCGCCTCTATACGCAAGTCAGACAAAACTTCCGCACTATCCAGTAACTCAGTCATTCGTGCTGAAGCTTTAATATAGCGCTCAAATAATGCCTCTTGCTTTAAATCACCAGGCACTTCTTTTTGTACGACTAAACCAACACTTAATCGCCCTTGCGTCATTGGGATACACCAGATCCAGCCAATTTTAGACAGGAAAATCTGGATATTGCCATGTACAAATAGCTTTTCAGCGGCTGGTGTCGATGCTAATTGATAGTGTTTAAATAGAGCGAACTTACCCAGGTTAGTCATTTTATTAATAGTACTTAATTTTTTTCCCATCAGAGCATTACGCCCCGTTGCATCAATAAAATAGCGCCCTTGATACTTAGCCTTATCAGTATCTATCTGCACTTTATTTTCGGAACAAAGGATCTGAGTAACCCTTTCATTCTGGTGCGCAATAACACCGTGTTGCACTGCATTATTAAACAGTTTTTCATCAAATACAGAGCGCTCTACCTGATAGGTATGGTGAATGCCTTCAAATGAAAATAAAGTCGCTTTCCCGGAAGCTTCATCAATAAACTCAGCTCCTCTCTTGCATAAATTCCCCACACTCCAGTCAATACCTAATCTTTGCATAATAGGTTCGACCATCGGCAACATCGACTCACCGATATGAAAACGCGGATGGGATGTTTTTTCGATAAGTAATACACTATGCCCATATTGCGCTAACAGGGTTGCTGCAGTCGAACCAGCAGGCCCTCCACCAGCAATAATAACATCGTAGTTCTTTTGTTCCACTACCAATCTCTCTTAAGCATTATCTATTCTCCTCTTAGACAGAAAATAGTGTAGAGCGGACTTTAGTCCGCTACTCTTTACATTTATAGCGGACTAAAGTCCGCTCTACCTCATATCAAGACTTGAAGCATAGGCAAAATCACACCTCAAACTGACTTGTCCAGAGTGGTGCTTTTATGTTTAATGCGACTAAACCTGGCTGTTTATCTTGTAAGGCAAGCAACAAAGGAATAACTGCCGCCGCTGGTGCTGATTCTGTTAGTTTAACCCAATCAACCTGCAAACTTTGCTGCTTCAACTGCGAAACCTGAGGCATAGTAATAGCCCCAATCGATTGATCAGCTTCTGTGCTCAATACAAACGCACAGGCAAATGCCGTTAGCCCTATCGGTGGTGCGAGATATTGTGGCCAGAGTTCATCATAACAAACCAAAAGTCGCTCGCCATTATTTTGCTGTAACTGCGCCCATACCTCAATCAGACCCATTGCAAAAGTATCATCAGCGGCTGCAATCGCAGTAGTTGGAGCCTGACATTTATTTAAAATCCCCCAATAACCCGCGGTGGTATTATGTACTGAATTATGAAACTGGGTCGGGGATAGTAACTCATTGTCATCCGGTAATAAACGACACAACGCATCAGTTACCTGTATCTCTCCACCTAATGAAGCAAATACGCTAGCCAGATATTGAGCATCAGATCCCGCTTGCGCGCAGGCATGTGTTGCAGCTGTAATCGCCATACGCGTAGTCAAACTAGTCCGTCTGCGCATCCCGGCAGGAATAAGACTTTTTTCAATATCGCTCCCTTGTAAATCAAAGGATTGTAATAGCTCACTGTCAGGACAGCAGACCGCTGCTGATTTTATATATAGCTGCTTTATCATAGGGATACAATCACACTGGCATTATTACCACCAAAACCAAAAGAATTACTCATTGCAATTTGTAAGCCTTGTTTATGTAATGGGTCTTGAATCACCTGGCACTGGCAATCTTCATCCAGATTTTTTAAACCCTGAGTTCCGGGAATAAACTGCTGTTGTAATGCAATTAAGGCAATAATTGTTTCTATTGCACCTGCTGCGCCTAGCGTATGCCCGGTAATCCCCTTAGTGCCACTACAAGGAAGCTGGTCTTTGAAAACGCTGAATACTGCTTTGCTTTCCACGCTATCATTTATTTTAGTTGCTGTGGCATGCAGATTCAAATAATCAATCTCTTCAGCTTTTAAGCCTGCCAGTTGCAAAGCATTTGTCATCGCTAGCGCGGCTCCTCTACCTTCTGGGTGGGGTGTACTCATATGATGCGCATCCGAAGACTCTCCTACCGCTAATACTTTCATGGCACTATTATTATCAGCATGTCTTTTTTCCAGCATCAATAACCCTCCTGCCTCACCGATACTAATCCCATGCCGGTTTTTATCCATCGGTGTACACGGCTTACTGGACACCAGCTCCAGACTGCGAAAACCACGCAAGGTTAGACGGCATAGAGTATCAACACCCCCAACAATAACAGCATCACAAAGCCCACTATTTATTAAACGTTGTCCGGCGGCAATCGCTTTTGCCCCTGATGAACAGGCGGTTGAAATAGCATAACACACGCCGGTTAAACCTAATTCCAGCTGAATAAAGCGTGCAGTCGCCTGGTAGGCATGTTCAGTCACAAAATGGAAATCATCGGGCATTTTACCTGTTTCCAGTAACACACCATAAGCGGATTCCGTCTCATAAAGCCCGGAGGTACTGGTGCCAATAATAACTCCGATTCGGTGTGCACCATATTTTTGCTTCGCCTGCTCAACAGCCACACGCACACCACCCTCGGCATCATTTAAGGCCGTTAATGCGACTCTTGCATTACGACAATTGTATTCGGCTAATTGCTCACGAATAGCTAATAATGGCTGTTTAATTTCGCCTACAAAGCTGGGGAATGGGATATTAAATAAGGATAAAGGTGTTAGTTGCGACTGGTTATCTAATAGCGCTTGGGATAAAGCCTTATTACCCATACCACAGGCACTCAATGCTGAATATGCTGTGATTGCGACAGGTGAAATTGATGTGTGCCGATTGTCTATAGTGTCCATAAAATACTACAGTTCATATATTATCGTATCCTGTGTTAAGTAACTTTGTAATTAATAAAAAGTTGTATCTATTAAAAACGAAGGTCTAGCTGGTATTCTTCTTATAGACTCCTTTTCTTTTGCCAACTCGTACAACCATAATTGTGAGGAGTTCACCGTCTAAATCATAAATAACGCTACAATCTCCAACACGATAACACCAGATTTTTTTGACGTGTTTTGTTAAAGGCGTTCCAAATGTCTTAGGGTCTTCTAGTGGTAAAACTCTTTCCCGCAGATAAGTAGTAATCGATTTTGCAACCGACCTATCTAGCTTCAATAGTTGTTTTTTTGCCATCTTGGTAAATTTAATTTACCAAACCAAGCTCTTTCTCCATCTCTTCTAAGCTAGAATTTTTTCTAGCTCCATGACGTACACGTTCCATCATCTTTTCACTAAGAAAATAATCTTCAATCTCATTTAGCCCGCTTTCAATAAGCTGACGAAGGTAATAGGCCTTTGAACGCCCCGTTTCATTCGCTAGTACATTAATCTTGTTTTCTGTTTCTGATGATAACCTGATTGACGTTGCTATTTTGGCTTCCCATAGTGAATGCTTGCATTCAAGGATACTCGCCCTTTACTTTTTTTTCCAGACTTTATCGTTATCTACCTTAAGCTATAAACAAACTGGTTAAGCAGCAAATTCATTATTTACCAGGATAGATAGTTAAATTATAAAAACCATCGCTCACATCATCGTCTAGCTCGTCGAAATCCTCTCTGACATTCACTTCCCCTTCTCAGCTTCCGCCTAATTTTCTAGGCTATAGATTTTCTTTGAACGCAGAAGGTATGGCAGCTGGATGACCTGCATTACCAATAATAGGTTCCTTTGTCTCTTGAACTATTTTTATTAACTGCGACAAACTAGACTGTGCATCAGATATATTAGTAATTTGCATAATATAGTTTTAAGTTAGGCTAAACCAAAGGTAATTCTGGTCTAGGAGGCTGTCCGAGAATAGAAGCCGTAGCGAGGAAAAGCCCTTTTGAGTCAGTTTTTTCGAACATTTGAGGCGAATAGTTGCGCTCTTTAACGAAAATGTTCGGGGAAAATGGCCAAAAGGGCTTTTTCCGTAGTAGGTTTTCTATTCTTGGACAGCCTCCTAGCCTTTTTTGTCAACGAAACAAACTAACACAGCATGAGGGAAAAATAGTTTTAATTCTGCCTGGATCTAATCAAAATCGGACATAGTAGAAACCCCAAAACCACCCCACAGCTCACCACTTTAGCAAGCGTCTGTAGCATAGACGTCTCTGCAAAAATCAGGCAGCCAAAGACCAGTGCACTGGTTAGCATAGATGCTGCCATAGCCTGATAAGTTAATGCTAGATGCCCACTGCGATTTTCCTGATAAAAAATACCGTAATCCACACAGATAGCGACCGCTAATAAAAAGCCGACTAGATGTAAAAAACTAATCGCCTCGCCCGTCCACGCCCAGAGTGCCAGAATCATCAAGGCCGCCAGAAAAGCAGGCGCCAGTGTCTGCAAGGTGGTCACGATACTTTTATAGCGCAACCATAATAAACAGGTGATTAAAGCCAGGCCAGCTAATAAAGTTATTTCGGCCCGTTGCTGGTAGTCTATTGCCATACGATTCAGCATATCGCGCTGACTGAAGTACTGGACATGCTCCATGCCTGCCAAGGCTTTTATAACGGCTTCTGGCTCATGCTTACTCAGCCAGATCATTAATAAGACACGCTGGTCGGTCACAACCACCTGATTACTAATTAATTTGGCAATAGGTGATTCTAATAGCTGTTGCAACTGCAAAGTTTCAGTTTGCGTATAATCTAATTCACCCAGGCGCGATACTGATAAGCCCTGATTTTGCAAAGCGCTACGCCAGAACTGGCGTTGCTGATCATCTAGCGCGGCTAACAAACGTGTTTGATTAGCCAACTGCTGCTGCTCTGATAATAGCCAGGGATAAAGTCCAAAATAGCCGTCTAAGTCTCCCGACTGTTTTACTGAGTCTAAATGACGATAAGCCTGTTCTGCACTCTGTAGCGTCTGTTCAAGCGTCGCACCACTGATTAACACAAATCGTCCAGGTTCCATGCTAATCATCCGTTCACGAATTTTTTTATCGGTCACTTTTAAATGATTCAGTTCCGGCGTTAATTCCTGTAAATCCTGTAGCCATTGCAAGCGATCCAGTTGCACGACTCCAGAGACCGATAAAATCAGAACAATACTTAATAAGGCCCCGCGATAACGCTGACAAAAAGCCGGCCAGAAAATGATAAAACGAAAGGGCTGGATGTTTTTAGCAGTCCCGGTCATCAACCTGGGGAATACATAACGGGTCAAGAATAAAGAAACCAGAATTCCGCTACCGGTATAGACAGCAACCTGCTGAAATCCGGGATAACCAGACAGACCGAGAGCAATATAACCTATCAGCGTGGTCATTGCTCCCATAAGCAGGCTGGGGAAGATACGCTTGATCACAGCGATGCGCTGAGTCTGCGGTAAGCCCTGGGTATGCACAATGGCGTGGATAGGATAATCTATGCAAATACCAATCAGAGTTGAACCTATGGCGATGGTCATGCCATGTACCGAACCGAACACTAAGTTGGTAACTAATATGGCAATCGTCATCACCATCATCAGTAAAGAAAATACCCAGAACAAAACCCGGAATGAGCGGAATATAAGCAGAAACAACAGCATTAGCGCTAGTGAAGAGAAAATACTGATAAATTTAATATCACTCTCTATCAGCGTCTGTGTTGCTACAGCAAACATAGGCACACCCGTCATTTCTAACTGATATTCGGTATTTTTCGCCTGAGTAGCAAACGCCTGCTTTATCTGTTGTTGAATTTTTAACTGTACAGGTACATCCATACCGGACGCCTGTGTTTCCAGGATGAAATTAACAAATTGCCCAGATTTTGATTGTTGATTTTGTATGTGTGCTGCAAGGCTTTTAAAGCCATTCAAGGATAATAATAAAGGGTCTTGCACGGCGATGTTTTTTATCAACCGGGCCTGTGGAGAAAGCAGCGCTTGCCTTAGGCCTGCAGCACGTTTTTCCAGCGCGGGCTCAGTTAATATTGCTGCCAATGCCTGTTCCGGATATAGACTATATAACTGCGCGCCGTGTTGCGCATATAAACTCGATAACGCCCCTAAAGCCGCTTTATTTTCATCAGTCGCCCAGACATCAACGACACCGGAAATAGCTTGCAGTTTCTGCAATAACGCATTAATAAAAACTATCGAAACCTGCTTATCCTCACCCGTAACTATTGACAATATATAGCGTCGGGATAAGGTGCCCGATTGTATTTCACTGGCTAATAAAATTTCTTCGGCATTATCGCCCGCAATCACAAAGGCGGAGATATCTGTTTTAAACTTTGTAGTATAAAAAGCCAGGGCAATCAACAGCGGCAAACTCAGAAAGAAAACTAACGCGGGTATCGACTGACGCACAATTATTGACTTTTAAGTGTCTGTAATAATTTCTGCATGTGCTGCTGAATTGCCAACCCTTCTTGTGGCTTGCTTAAAACATATAAACTGCGATCACCGTCAGGCAAAATCATCTCCATTCTATTAGCAGCCTGCTTACTCAACCCTTGCATAATAATCTTAAGTGGCTGCTCGTCTGGTGCAGACTCATTAGCTGTCATCTCCAGTCGCCATAAAGTTTCGGTAGTACTAAATTTAAGCTGATAAAGCTGTCGTAGAATAACAAGGTTTCCCGTCAACATAGCTTTAAACGCAATCAGACTAGCCATCATGGGATTACTTTCATCTAGCTGAGTGTGGTGAAAAGTATGGCTAGCTGGTTTGGAATAACTTAATTGACTCCCTTCCGCCGCCATTAGTTCAATGTCTGGATTTATTTGCTGTTTCAGTATGGCATTGGGAACAGCAGCATATAAATACCCGCTCCCTTCCCAATCATTATCAAATAAGCCCATGGAGCGCGTTTCTTGATAGGCTATTTGCACGGCAGTCTCAGGCTTCATGCGTAGCATGACACTTTCCAAATTTTCTTCAGCCAGGCAACCTAGAGAAAAACAACATAAAAACAATACACATATTTCTTTTATCATCGACAATTAACTCGCTTGTATATCCAGCCAAATTTTACGTCCATTAATAATCATCATTTTTGCCGTCTCTTTAATACCTGGAATTTGAGCTGAGGGCAGATCAATCCGGCGGAACATAAAAAAACGCCAGATATATTCAGCGATCATGATTAACGCTGTTAGCACAAAAATCAGCACACCCGTATAAATTGCCCACCATTGCACGGGCGCAAATAATGCCAGATATAAACAAGCTAATACATTAAAAGCAAAAAAACCTGTCCATATAACCGTTAAATGCCGACAATAACGCATAAGAACCGGAGGCATAACCGGAAATTCCAGGCTCGCAAAGCGCTCAACCAGTGACGGCCCCTTATTAGGTAACAGCGTTTTTCCGAAAAATAGCATTAAGCTTAATTGGATAATAATAGGAACCAGTTTTGCCACGGTGTCTTGAAAATAAATTGCGCCCACAAATAACATCAGAACAATAGCCAATTTTTGTATACGTATTTTTCTGTTCCGTGCGTTAACTGCCTGATAAAAATAAACACTAGCAATGGCTGCAGGTGCAAACCAGACGACACCCTCTTGCACCCCTCTGTAAACCAAATAAGGGTAAAGTAAAAAAACCATAATACTGATAATAATGCGTAGTACGGTTTTCATAATACCCTATTTGTTTCTATTTTCCGCGACAAATTCAGCCAGGGAATTCAATGATGCAAAAATCTCCTGATTGCGATCATCTTCAGAGGTGATTTTGACCCCATATTTCCGGTCCAGTAGCACTGCAATCTCTAAGGCATCAATTGAATCCAGACCTAGCCCCTCACCAAACAAGGGTTCACCGGGAATAATTTCTTCTGCTGTGACATCTTCTAAATGTAAGCCTTCAATCAATAATACTTTTAATTCTGCAACTAATTCTTGTGACATATTTCCCTTTATTCAAACTAAAAAATTGCTGGTATTTTACCTTATTTTCTCTAAAAATTCGTAGCAGAGTTCGTAAATTAAATAGCGTTATCAGCTGAGGAGTAGGCCTTAGCCTACATCAAGACTAGCTGCAAAAGGAAGCTTAATTATTCTAACTCATACCTAAGCATCTAGAAACAAACAAAAATCCTGCCCAAATATTAGACGATTATTAATTTCCAGGTGCCTTATCTAATGGTTTTTCGGCTATTTACATCACGGTGCATGTAGACTAAAGTCTACTCTCCTTGTTGATACGTAATAAATTTGGTAACCGAAATAAAAAGCCTAAAAATAAACGGATATGCATTCCAGTTAACAACACATTATCTCGTCCATACTTAAACTGACTTACGCCACCCTCTTGTTTCGAGAGATAGCGCACAGGCGTTTCGATATTAACGACAGGCACACCCCTCCAAGCCATGCGCACAGCTACTTCGGGATCAAAATCAAAGCGTCTGGCCCAACGCGTAGAGTGCATTACCGCGATTAAATCTGCGATCGGGTAAACCCGCATACCAAATAAGGAATCATGTATTCCTGCACCCAGGGTTTCCAGGTTTGCCCACCAGTTTGAAATTTTTCGCCCCTTAACACGAATCATAGGCGCAGATTCATCAAACTGTGGTTCACCTAAAACCATTGCGGCTAAATTAGCAGCAGAGGCCTGCATAAATTGTCTGATAAAACTCGCGGGGTGTTGATAGTCTGCATCCATGGTCAACACATGGGTAAACCCAGCCTCTTTAGCCAAGGTAACCCCCTCTAATATTGCGGCTCCTTTACCTCTGTTTTCACTAGTTTTAATCACTAACAATAGATCCGGGTATAGTACCTGAAGAGGCTCTAGCAACGTCTCACTACCATCATCACTCCCATCAATAACGACCCAGACAGGCTGCCATTGCTGCACAGCTTCCTCTACCGTGTCTGTTAATAATTTCCCGGTGTTATAACTAGGAATTAAAACCAGGTGACTACTGGATATCTGGCTCTTATCACTCATAATTCATTATTTTGTACTCTACGCAAAGGATGAGATCTGGATAACTCATCAATAAAGATTGCTTCCAAACGCAGAGAAAATTTCTGTACCGACTCACCCTCGGCAAGAATAATAGACTCCCCCACACTAATATTAATTTCTAAGGGAAAGTCAGGTTTCCTATAGAAAGGCCAGCCTTTTTCAAAAAACCGAGTATTACTTCGAATAAAGACAGGAACGACAGGCACAGCCGCCTGTTTAGCTAATAAAGCGCCCCCCCCTTTTAAAGGATTCAACCACTGTACGTCTGTTTTCGTCCGTGTACCCTCAGGAAACAATAACAACTGCTCACCAGCCTTTAACCGTGTTTTAGCTAACTTTAACATTTGCGTAATTGATCTAACAGGAAGGTAGCCAGCAAGATACGATGCTCCCCCACCAAATAATGGGTTTCTAAGGATGCTTTCTTTCATAATACAAATAAGATTCGGCACCCGCGCCACTATAAAAACAACATCCCACAAGGCGACATGATTAGGTGCAACAATCATTGCTTCTTGCTTGTTTGCCAGACTTCTTAATTGTTCATCTTCTAAAATAAGCAAGCCGGTAATTTTTAATATAAAAATAAATAGCTGAAAGTCTTTTTGCAATATAAAACGCCCGCATATGTGCGCATATTTTTGTGGCAACAGCCAATACAACACAGTGCCTACAACAGAAATGCTTACCGAAGTAACCGTCCAGTAGACAAGTAACCATAAGTAAAGCAACCACTCCCAGCAATATTTAATCACACGCACTCCTGCTCAGAGGTTCGCATATAACAACGCGCTCTACTCATCGAAATCATAATAGCTAAAAACAATATTAAGGTACTGATACTAAAAATAATCAATTTCCTATCAAAATATAACAACCAGAGGGAGGTGACTAACTCAATACAAATTAATGCGATTAACAAATATCGAATATGTAAATAATGCATACGACTACAAAGATATGCACCTAAGGGTGCGCCCACCACTACCACAGGAACCGCAGCTAGCCAATAGGCTTGCACCTGGGTATTTATGCCATCAAAAAAATAAATATGCAGCAACACCCCAAAAACAGAATTAATAGCCATTAAAATAACCGAGGTCGGTGTCGCGATACTTTCGCTGATGCGAAACAGTAGCACCAGCACTGAAAAGCAAAGCATATCGATCCCACTTCCGACTAGTCCAGAAATCACCCCGCCCACAATACCCACTGTCAATAAAATTGCGATCTCCCTGATTGTTATTTCAGGCATTTTTAGATAATTAAGACGAAAGCCTGTACTTAGCCGAATAAGAGTAAATGCCAGACTAATGGCCATAATAGTAAATAACATCCTTATCATTGCGGGTGCTAACAAGGGAGATAAGAACACAGATCCTATAATCATACCTACCCAGCCCCCCAGACTCACCCAGACGATCACACGCCATAACACCTTAGCGCGCATCATTATAATCGCAATGGAGGCCGCAACCATACCGACACTTTGTATCGCCAGGGAAAAAACCTTCGCATCAGCCGGCGGGATATGCAAAACCTTAGTAAAAACAGGAAAAGCAATAGCACCACCGCCCTCACTGGTTGCACCTGCAATAACAGAACCAAAGATCATGGTTACTGTGACTTGCCAATAACTATGAATAACGGTCCAGCTATCCGGGTAGGTATAAAATAACCAGCCACACCATATAATAACGACCAATAGCAGGCTAACAATATATGAGCAACTTCTCTCTTGACTTATCATTAATTAAAAAAACAGGTTTAACATCCCTCGCCTTCAATAACTGAATATTTTAGCATAGTTCAAATCCTGCTCTTACTCTTGAATGAGTCTCTCTGTAGAACGGGGGATCCAACCCGTTGTAATGGTTTAATAACTCACTGTAAATCCACTCCCTAAGCCTTTCTTGTCAAGTATCCTGTATAATTATTCATTTTGTTAATTGGCCTCTCTTAACGTGACAGAACACAACCCTCACACTGTTTCTTTAACCGATAGCTTAGAAAAAACACTAGAGCAGCCTTTTTGCATTTGTTCCTCAGGCAATATGAGTCGCACCGATTTAATGGCTGATGCTATGGCAATCAGTGAAAAATTACCAAATGGTAACTACGCCATTAACCTATGCCAGGATCGCTATCTGTTTATCGTAGCCTACCTTGCTGTTTGCATTCGTAAGCAAATATCCTTACTGCCTGCAAACCAGGCCCCAAAAACCTTACAGGATTTACAACAGAATTATCCGCAAAGCTATATATTAAGCGACAATAAAGCCAATGCCAGTTTTATTATCACTTATGACTTGTTGAAAAAAAACAACAACCCATTCCCACTAATCGATATAGATCGCATCCTATCGATCTCGTTTACTTCAGGTAGCACTGGAAAACCTAAAGCGTCCCCAAAAACCTGGCGAGAATTTCGGGATTCTGCTAAATTAGCACTGCAGCGCTTTGCCTTAAATGACAAACAAATGACTGTCGTATCTACGGTCCCCATGCAACATATGTACGGGCTGGAGACCTCATTCTTCTGGGTACTCTATTCACAGTTGGTGCTACATAATAGTCGCCCTTTTTACCCAGAAGATATACGCCATACCCTGCAAGGCTTAGGCTCGCAATGCATTCTGATTTCAACACCACGGCATTTAAAAAGTTGCAGTCAAACTCAGGGGAAATGGCCTGCCATACAATTCACTCTATCCTCAACAGCTCCGATGGATTCCTTGCTGGCAGAACAAATAGAACAGAAACTGCACGCGCCAGTATTTGAGTTACTTGGTAGTACCGAAACTCTATCTTTTGCCTCACGTCGCGCGACACTCTCGGCAAAGTGGCGACCGTACGCTACCATCCAGTTAAAACAACAGCAGCAACAATTTGTTTTACAGGGAGGGCATATTGCCAAAGCACAGATTTTAGATGATAATTTTAGTATAGATAACAAGGGGTTTTTTACCCTGCTGGGGCGCTCGACAGATTTAATAAAAATTGCCGGCAAAAGAGCATCACTTAATGATCTTAATCAACAGCTTATATCAATCAATGGCATTGAAGATGGTATATTCTTTTGCAGTAAAAATGAACGTTTATCTGCCCTGGTTGTTAGCCAGTTACCCAAAAAAACAATTATTCAGCATTTAAAACAAGCCACCGATGAAGTCTTTCTTCCGCGTGCTATTTATTCTGTCACCGCCATACCGCGTAATAACATGGGCAAAATCAATAAAACTGAACTTGAGCTATTAATAGGGACACAACTTGTTGGAAAATAAACAAACTTATTGCATCGAAGCGACACACCCTTGCTTTGCAGGACACTTTCCAGACAATCCCATTGTTCCAGGTGTAATTATCTTAACCTTCGTGCAACAACAACTACTTGCATGGCTCCCTGCTTATCAGATAAATACTTTAGCTCAGGCAAAATTTTTACACCCTTTACGCCCCGGCGAAGATTTTTCTATTCAGCTCAAGCAATCCTCTTCAGTAAAAAACATAAAGTTTTCCTGTACTCGTGGCACTGACGTACTCGCGACCGGCTCAATTATGCTGCAGAATTTACCAGGGGCTAAACATGAATAATCCCTGGCAAGATAGCAAAGAACGCGGTACCCCGCTTACTTTACTAACGATACGCTGGATTGCCTTACGCCTTGGTCGCCCAGTTGCTCGCCTGCTACTATATCCGATTACCTTGTACTTCTTATTATTCGCCAATTCACAGCGCAAAGCCTCTCAACAATACCTGGCAAGAGTACTAAAGCGTAAGGTGACTTGGCTGGATAGCGCAAAACATATACACGCATTTGCTTCAACTATCCTGGATCGTGTTTATTTGCTAACCACTCAATTTGAAAAATTAAAGATCCAGTTTCCGGCTGAAAATATTCCCTTAAGTTATAGTCGAAATGGCGTGGGCTGTCTTCTCCTCGGCAGTCATATTGGTAGTTTTGAGGTCCTTCGTAGTTATGCCGTAAGCAACTATCCCTTGCCGATAAAAATCCTGATGTATGAACAACAGGCACCAATGATGGTACAGGTGCTCAATGCATTAAACCCAGATGTTGCCGACACACTTATTTCTTTAGATGGTTCTCCCAGCGGACTATTAAAGGTAAAAGAGGCCATCGACAGCGGCACAACAGTCGGTCTCTTAGGGGATCGTATTTTAGGTAAAGGCAATGAGAAAACGGTAATCTGCACGTTGTTAGGCGAGCCGGTTAAAATGTCGACTGCTCCGGTTCTGCTTGCTTCTGCCTTAAAGGTACCATTGATTGTGTTTTTTGGTATCTACCTAGGCGGCAACCATTATAAAATTCACTTTGAATTACTCGCAGAAGAGGTCATCCTGAATAGAAAAACCAGACAACAGGATATACAAGCCTATACTCAGCAATATGTTGATATACTAGAAAAACAAATGCTGGAAACACCTTATAACTGGTTTAATTTTTATGATTATTGGCAGAAAAATGAGCGATAAACATTTAAACCAGGAGCAGTTTGCCCACCTAATTCCACACGCAGGATCAATGAGATTAATTGATCAGGTAGACGCATGGAGTACGCACCATATTCAATGCACCACCCGCACTCATTTAGCTAGCGAAAACCCGTTACGTATGGGTGACGGTCTTTCCGTAATGCACCTGATAGAGTACGGCGCTCAATCCATGGCCATACATGGCGGCCTGCTCTCCGGTAAATCTTCACCTGGCTATCTCGCGGCCGTGCGGGGTGCTCATTTTTATATCGATAGCATGAATTCCGTCACGGGCGCTTTACATATCCAAGCGAGCGCTGAACTAAAAATAGAAAATGGGGCAGTCTATTCTTTTAATATTACCGATGATCAAGGTATTTTACTACTTGATGCCCGGGCAACTGTCATTCATACCCAAGCATGAAAAAAGCACTGATTACCGGCGGTAGTGGCGATATCGGCTCCGCCCTATGCCAACGCCTCGCTGGCGAAAATATACACGTCATTGTGCACAGCAATCACAACCTTGATAAGGCACAGTCTATTGCCGATACCATTAATCAAGGCGGTGGCTCAGCCGAGGCTTGTGCTTTCGATGTCTGTGATGCGATAGGTACAGAAACGACATTGAAAAAGCTATCCGAATCAGGGCTAATCCAGATTATTATTAATAATGCGGGCATCCATCGTGACGCTCCCCTTGCGGGAATGAGCCGGGAAAACTGGAGTAAAGTAATCGATGTGTCGCTTAATGGCTTTTATAATGTGACTCAACCTTTATTGATGCCGATGATACAAAGTCGCTGGGGCCGTATTATCAATATGTCATCTATCGCGGGCGTGATGGGCAACCGTGGCCAGTGCAATTACTCTGCAGCAAAAGCGGCGTTAAACGGTGCAACCAAGTCACTCGCGCAGGAACTAGCTTCACGCAAAATCACGGTAAATGCCATTGCTCCGGGCATTATTCAAGGCAGTATGACAGAGAACAGTTTTGATGCTCAGGCGATAAAAAATATCGTCCCGATGAAGCGCGCCGGTAAGCCCGAGGAAGTTGCCGCACTTGCCGCCTTTCTCTGTTCGGATGAAGCCAGCTATATTTCAGGACAGATTATCAATATCAATGGAGCCATGGCCTAAATGCCGCCTGTCTTTGATGTTCTCGTCATAGGCGGCGGTCCTGCTGGGACGACAATTGCCAGCTTACTTGCAGAAAAAGGGCATAGTGTTTGCCTGCTGGAAAAAATGCATCACCCCCGTTTTCATATTGGTGAGTCCTTATTGCCGATGAACTTACCTCTGTTTTCCAGACTCGGCGTACTGGAACAGGTGGATGCAATAGGTATTAAAAAATATGCAGCTGAATTTAATTCCTTAAAAACCTCCCTGGCACAGGACATTTTCTATTTTTCCAAAGCGACTAATAACAGCCCTGCATTTGCCTACCAAGTCAGGCGCTCGGAACTGGATGAACTATTATTTAGAAACTGTCAGAAAAAAGGCGTCACAGCGCTCGAAGGCATAACAGTTACCAGCGTTGACTTGCATAGCTCAGCAAAAAAAATCCAGGCAATGGATGAGCAAGGAAAAGCTTATGAATACAACGCCCGTTACCTTGTTGATGCCTCCGGACGCGACACTGTTCTGGCTCAACAACTGCAAAGCAAACAAAAAAATCCTAAACATAAAATGGCAGCTATTTATGGCCACTTTGATAAAGTCACACGAAGAACAGGTAAAGATGCTGGAAACATCAGTATTTACTGGTTTCAACATGGCTGGATATGGTTGATCCCACTCAAAGACGGCATGACTAGCATCGGCTGTGTCTGCTGGCCCGACTACCTGAAAACCCGGCTAGATTCATTAGATGATTTTCTTCTGCAAACCATCAAGCTAATTCCTGAACTCAGTCAGCGGCTAAATTATGCACAACTCGATGGCCCGGCTCAGGCGACAGGTAATTATTCTTATCAATCCAGTATTATGTCCGGTGATGATTTTTTACTGATCGGTGATGCCTATGCATTTGTCGACCCGGTGTTTTCCAGTGGAGTCTACCTAGCCATGCAAAGTGCTACGCGAGGGGCCGAACTCGTTGACCAGGTACTAAACAGCACGACTGACAACAGGCTACTGATCAAGCAATTTGAACAATCCGTGAAAGAGGAAATTAAAGCCTTTTGCTGGTTTATCTATCGCTTTAACAGCCCTGCTTTACACAAGTTATTAATGTCATCCGATGAAGCCAGCCAGCACCCAGTTAAACAAAAACTAAAGTCGGCAGTTATCTCTGTTCTGGCAGGTGATGCTTATAACAATTCTAAAATCAAACTTCCTTTACTTGCCTTCAAAATACTGTACTTGGTCAATATTGCGCTCGAATTCAAAGAAAACTGGGCCTTTGCTAAATTCAAATCACAAATTGGGGAGTAGGCTAAAGCCTATTCCCCAACTGAGCAAAAACATCTTGTAAATGATTAGAACTACGTTCTTGCATTTCGGGTGCATATTCTTTTAACTCAGGATAAAACCCTGTTACTTCAGTCGCAATTTCATTTGCCAACTCCTTGATAAAGGCAATGTTCTGCACAAGTTGTTGCTCTAATTCTGCGTCAGTCAACTCCTTATGCAAGTCCTTATTTAATTGCTGCACAAATCCGATATAGCTGTAGTTTATAAAGGTATGACTCATCTCATCAGTGGACAAATCTACCCCAGCCCACTCGCGGAAAAACCCCTGCACCTGGATATTTAGTTGGTAAATCTGCTGCAATTGGATGGCAGCCGATTGCATAAATTTCAGGTCTGTTAATTTGTTTCTGAAAAACAATAGCGCAATACCGCTCCAGTATAGAGTGAAGTCCCAAATAACTTTTATACTCATCACCTTGGCATTACCCATAATAGCGTATTGATCTTCATAAACAGGACCAAAGGCTAAGAACAAGGTACGGAATATTTTTTCATATTGCGCAGCTTGCAAAGCAATGTCCTCTCCGGCATATTGCTTAACGACCTGCTCGGTTATAAAGCAATTATTCATGGCGATAAAATCACTGCCAGGCGAATAAAATGGATCAAGAAAGACACCGGCATCACCGGTAATCGCCCAACCATCCGCCGAGAACATTTTTTTGCAGTTATAGGAATAATGTTTCAACGTGAGAAAATCCTGGAACGCATCAAGATGCGGGGCAATAATTCTGGCAAACTGTGGCTCATACTTTTTTAGCCACTGCATTGCTCTCTCAAAAGTATTAAATTCTGCATAGGGGTGAAATTTAGGATCCGCGACAATACCAATGCTGGTTGCCCCTGATGCCAGAGGAATGATCCACACCCAGTAGCCTTTACCTAACAAATGATTGGTGCTCAGCCACCTAGGCTCTTGAACCCGGTCTTGCCATCCCTGACTGCTTACCCAATCATCAACTTTGAACTGATGATTAATTCTGAACCAAGAGGCATTTAGATCATGATAAGCGGGTTTTGTCAGTTTTAACTTTCTTTTCAGCAGGCTCATTCTGCCACTGGCATCAATCAGCCATTTACTGCGCAGAGAAATTTCCTGATCATTTTTTAGTAGATTAATTTGATGGTCATTTTTACCCAGAGTAAAGTCTTTGATTTTACAGCTACCCTGAAAATCGACGCCTAGCTTCTGACAACGCTGAATCAATGAATTTTCAAACCGGCCCCGATCTATTTGGTAGCTTTTTGAGGCAGGAAAAGTGCTCGGACCCAGTTCAATTCGTTGCTCAATATCCTGATTCCCCTGATAACTGTAGAAAAACCGTAGCCCCAGTTTGGGCAGTTCCTTTTCCAGCTCAGCTTTTAAACCCAAAATTTTGTCAAAATAATAACTGGCGATCTCTACCGAAGATTCGCCTACTTTATGGGCGGCTTCAGGCATAGGGTAAGCAGCTTTTTCGGCAATCAGAATGCGCAGATTAACTATTCTTCGCTTAAGTTGAATGGCTAATGTCAGCCCGGATAATCCACCGCCCATAATAACAACGTCATATGCCTTAAGCATTACATTCTCCATCAGCACATAAAGCCCAGAGTTCATCCTGCCTGGCCAGACCTAAAATTTTCTGCGCCGTTTGCACCCCAGAATAACTAACCCCATAGACACCACCGCCGGGTGTTGTCCAATGTCCGGCAAAGTAAAGTCCCTCGATTGGAGCTTTATTAGCGATACGATTTACCCCCACTTGATTCGGTGTCACTGCCCAGCCATACGCAGCACCTTTATTATTCAGGGTATATCGTTGCATGGTCGCAGGAGTGCCTGCTTCAATAAACAAGACACGTGATTTCAAACCATTGATTTTGCTGTCTGCAAAATCCAGCATTTTATCCATATAATCAGCTTTGGCTTGCTTCCAATTATCGGTCTGATTAAAATTTACCAAAGCGGTAAGCACCATTAAATGCTCACCTTTGGGTGCAATGCTGTCATCAAGCAGTGTAGGCACAGTGATTCCTAGCCAGGAAACATCCCCTTGCAGCGCATTATCATAATTATCTTGATGATTTAACTGCTGATAATAAAAGGCCTCATGCCGCACACCTGCCTGAACAAGATCCAAGTCGGTGGCAATATAAACAACAAATAGTGAACAAGACACCTCCATGCGCTGCAAGCGAGTCAAATAACTCTCGGGGAAATATTCTTCTCCGACTAGCTTATATACCGTCTGCAACATATCCGCATTAGCAATAACAGTCTCAGCGCAAATAAACTCTCCCGAGGCTAGCAGTACGCCTTGAACCTGGTTATCATTCACAGTAATTCTATCTACTTTACTCTTGTAGAAAATCTCACCACCAGCCTGCTTTAAGCCTGTCACCAGGCTATCTGCAAATTTCTGAAAACCGCCTTTACAATAATAAGCACCATCTGAAATATAGCCCATCAGCATACTCGCCCAATACACAAAGGATACTTTTCCAGGAGGCAGGCCTAGATAAGGCCAAAGCGCCGCAAAAATACATTTTAGCCGAGGGTCCGACAGATAATCCCCCCAAATATCCGCGAGAGTGCTACGCCGATATTGAAATAATAAACCCAGCTCGGAATATACCTTGTCAACGCTTTGCGAAGCCATCACATCATCACATTTAGCGACTTGCTCAGCCACCCGCAGACTGAGCGTTAATAAATCAGCTAGCCCCTTCCGCTCTTCGGGGAAAAGATCAGCTAATTGATTCACCACGCCTTCTATAGAGGAAGACAGTTCAACTTCAATACCCGGGAGTGACACAAAAGCAAAGGGGTTAACTTCGACTAATTCAAGCTGCTCATACTGATTGATCGCCTGGAGCACTTTTCGGATGACTTGTCCACCGTCAAAGCCGGACAGGCCACAACCGCTGATAAGATGTACACCTGCATCAAATTTGTATTTCTTACGCTTAAAGCCATGGGCATAACCACCAGCACGGTCATGTTGCTCTAACACCAGAACTTGCCGACCTGATTTTGCCAACAAGGCAGCAGCTGTTAAACCACCAATACCGCTACCAATAACAATAACATCGTACTTCTTTTGCTGCATTTATACTAAAGACCTTTAGTCAATTGTATTGCTATTTGGAGAACTGATAACCACAGACAGTATTTTCCAATTAACAAATGAGTCTGAACAGCGTCATTAAACCAACCCTAACCTCAGCCTTTTTTCTGTTCATTGATTTGTTTAAATAATCGCTTTTTAGCGAGGTTTAGTTGGTCAGCTGATTTATTATCCCTAATCCAGTCAGCAACCTTCTCCAGCGGCTCAAAGGAGAGAGAAGGTTTCAAAAAGTCTTGAGCACTCTCCGGTGACTTCAGCTTTTCATACGGCGTCATCATCTTATCATAATGATATTTCTTGCTTTGCTTTCCTTTATCGTCCGTGATCACAGCTGGAAAGTAACAGGGGCGATGATAGTTAATAAACGGAATCAAATAGTCTCTATTAAAGACATTACGTTCCTCGGCCCAGTGTTGTTCTATAGGGCGATAGCCAAAGGTTTATTAAACCATTACATTCGCTGACAATCTTGGGGTACTATAATCAGCTGCGTAACTGTGACCATGCAAAATATATTATAATAAACTTAACACTTATAAACTAACCCAAAGATGACATCATGGCTTTAACTGAACAACAAAAACAAAAAAAAGCGAAACAAAAAAAGCAAAAACGCAGTACGCAAAGTAAATCGAATTCTGCACAAATATTACTGGAAAAAGTAAGCCCTTATGTGGAAAATCCTTTTTATGAATGCTTAATGCCCAATAATTTGTTTGAAGCGGGCATTGGCAATATACTGATTACTCGAATCTCAGACAAAGGTGAAGTAGCTGTCGCTTCTTTTATAGTAGATGTCTTTTGTTTAGGCGTTAAAAAAGTTTTGTTTAAAACCATGCCTCTGCCAGAATATGAAAAAGTCTTTAAGCCAGAGATCCTTAAATCACACGGTGATTACCCATTTGCTAAGTTAAAACCAGCCTGTGCACTCAAATTGGTCACTGGCGCTGTCGACTATGCGAAACAGCTCGGATTTAGTAGCCATAAAGATTATCACAGTTTAAAAGCCTTCTTTGGCGATGATAAGCTGGGCTTCTGCTGGTCTCGTTATCGCTACGGGAAAGATAAAATGCCATCCTATGTAAAAGGTCCTAATGAATCAGCGACCGATGCAGATAAAATCATCGCAACTCTGGAAAAATCCTGCGGCGCTGGAAATTTTCATTTTCATTTATAATTAAGTTTGCCGGATTATGTTTCACTTCGAATAAACACCCATTGTTTTTCATCAGATAGGTGCCCTGCATATTGATACCCTGCAGTGGTAAAATTTTTCAGCTGTTCCGCCTGAGTAATTTTATGCTTAATGGCATAATTCACCATCATTCCGCGCGCTTTTTTTGCATAAAAACTGATGATTTTATATTTCCCGTTTTTAAAGTCTTTAAAAACGGGCGTAATTATAGAGCAATCTAATGTATCGGGCTTAACCGCTTTAAAATATTCATTCGAAGCCAGGTTCACTAACTCCCGGGATTCATCTCCAGGCATATCCGCATTGATTAATGTTGATATTTTATCGCCCCAGAATGCATATAAATTAGCTCCGCGTTCATTCATTAGCTTTGAACCCATTTCAAGACGATAAGCTTGCATAAAATCCAGCGGGCGTAATAAACCATACAGTCCAGACAAAATTCTTAAATGCTGCTGAGCAAATGTAATTTCATCCATAGCCAGAGAGTTTGCTGCCAAACCCTGGTACACATCGCCCTGAAAAGCGAATAGTGCGGGGCACTGCGCAGTCGAGCCCAATAGCACCCAATCCTGAAAGCGCTGATAATTAAGTTCTGCCAACTTTTCACTGATACCCATCAAACCTTTAATGTCTTCAGGACTTAATGTCTGTAATTGATCTATTAATAGCTGGCTATCATTGAAAAGTCTGGCTTGAGTAGTCTTTACCTTTGGATAGCATGCCTGCATATCCAAAGATTTTGCCGGGGAAATTAGCATTAACATAATCTAGCCTTATTTATTATTACACTGAAAACAAGCATAAGTCTTTCTATTAGTCATAAAAAAAGGTTCATATCCCTAAGGACATGAACCTTTTTTTAGCAAAGATGTGTAATCGATGCTTAATTACTTAACAGCTTCAGCAATTTTATTGAATGCTTCAACTTTATCTTTACCTGTCTTAACTAGATCTATTCCGGTTTCCATAACCATAGCAACCAAGCCCGGTGTTTCGTAAACTATTTTGCCTAAATAACCGACAACCGGTAAGCCAATAAGTGCGCCCACAAAAGTATTAATCCCTACGACACTAAGTACTTTACTAATCATGACCAGTGCATCAAGCGGAATAAATACCATAGCCGCAAAATACACGATAACTACAAAGGTAAAAACAACAAAAACGACAAACTGGATAAGCCTTACTAGGGCAATATTAATTTTTTTCATTTGAGCATCAACTTCCTAGGAATAACTCCATGCGGACTAAAATAAAGCACGCAAAGAGACTTTTAAAATTATATGAGGATTATACCTTAAAGGAATTTATGCGGGATAATCTTTTCTAAGAAAAAACCGAAAAAACAAAAAACCGGCGATAAATCCACCCAAATGCGCCCATAATGCCACATCAGATGCGCCTTCATAAAACATTATAGCCGTGGTTGCCTTAGCCATTTGAAAAATGACCCAGACACCAATAAAAGCAATGGCAGGAACTTCTACAAAAATAGGTAAAAATAAAATGGGAATCCAGAGGACAATTTTCGCATAGGGATAGAGAAAAAAATAAGCACCCAATACTCCTGCTATTGCCCCCGACGCCCCGACGACAGGCACCACCAATTCTGGCGTATATAAACACTGTATCCCGCTAGCAACAAAACCACAAAGCAGATAAAAAGCCACAAACCGCCAGTGCCCCATCCGGTCTTCAATATTGTCGGCAAAAATCCACAGAAACCACATATTCATAATTAAATGTAACCAGCCTCCATGTATAAACAAGTTGGTGATAAATGATAAATGATAATCTATGGGATATCCCATAGCATGTGCCCACTCAGGATTAGTATAACGTGCGGGAACCATGCCAAAAATATAGATCACATAGTGATGAAACTGATCAGGAGAGAATTCAATAAATAGAAACAAGCTGATACAAATAAACATAATAGCCCAGGTAACATAAGGCTTGGTATAACAAGGTGCAGTATCTCTAATTGGGATCATATATCAGCAGTGTTTATGAATAGTTGATTCAGTAGTCATGCAAAACACTGTAACATAATAGCCATTTGACTTGCCAGAGAAGCTTTTACTAATAATCCTAGAAAAATCAGTTGAGTACGGAATTATAGTGCAAGATATTGGTTTCACAGTGCTTTAAATAATCTTAGCTTCACCCGTTGGTTCATCGGGTACTTTTTTAAGGTGCTGAGGAATCAAGAGATTGCGCTACAAATCGTGAGCAACCGATCTTTCTAGGATAATAGGCGCCGCTAAAAACTGTGCCCGTTGCAATAGATTTAAGACATATCAAAGTGTAAAAATAATAACAACTTCTACGAAATCCCAGTGGACTACTAAATCATATACGCCTATGTCACTACGAATCCTAATAGTTTTCTGTCTTTTTTCTTTAAATACTTATGCTGAATCCGTTGTTATCAGTAACTTCTCAACATAGACACTTAATACCTGGCAGAACAAATCGTTTAAAGATCACACACAATACAAAATTGTTAACCTAAACCAGCAAAAAGTTCAGCGAGTGCGTCTAGCCTATATAAAGTCGTACGGATTGATTTACAAAAAACACCTTATTTAAACTGGTCTTGGCGTATCGATAAAAAACTTGCCATTAGTAATGAAAAAACTAAGGGGGGCGATGATTTTAGCGCACGCATTTACCTTATTGTTAAAGGTAGTTGGGCATTCTGGCAAACCAGGGCAATCAACTATGTATGGGCAAATAATAGCCGTGTCAACACAGCCTGGGCGAATCCTTTTACGGGAGGTAACGTCATAATGGTCGCAGCTCGATCAGCTACCGATCAGACTAAGCATTGGTATACAGAAAAAAGGAATGTACTCAAAGACTTTAAAAACTACTTAGGCGAAGATATTCGCTTTATTGATGGACTAGCTATTATGACCGATACCGATAATGCGGAGGGTGAGGTACTGAGTTACTATGCCGATATTTATTTTAGCGAGCAATAAATACTCAGTTTAGAATTTGTGTAATGTAGAGAATACCAGGTCTGTATTTACTTTACGTCAGGCAAAAAAAAGCCCCGGATAACCGAGGCTTTCTTCAAACAATGTAATCGTTAAGATTAAACTTTGTTTGCTGCAAATGGATGCTCAGAAGTTGCTTTTTGAGCAACAACTTCAGCTGCAGTTGGAGTACCTGCTACAGCATTTTTGATAGACGCTTTAACTGCATCGTAGTTATTTTTCTCAATAGCAGTATCATCTTCTGCTAACCAGTGAATAAAAACACCAACAGATATGAATAAATCATCAGCTTCATCGGCAGGGATTGTTCCGTCTTCAACACAATCAGCAACAGCCATTGCTACACCACGTTGTGCAGGGCCAAACATTTGAACAGCTTGCTTAGAACCTTTGATTGTTACTTTATTGAACATAACAGTTGCAGGCTTAACCATAAGGTTAGGAGCAACAACGGCAAGAAGGCTAGAGAAACCGTCTTTGTTGTTTGTTAAGCAGTTTGCGAAAGCAGATTCTGCTGCTGAACCGCGAGGTCCAATCATTAAGTCAATGTGAGCAACTTCGTTACCGTCACCGTTTAAAGATTCACCTACGCGTAAGTTATTAATTTTAGCCATGCTACTATTACCCTTAGAAAAAAAAGAAAAAACCAAATCCAGAATTGACATCAGTCAATACTCTCAATACAACATTCATAGAAAACGACATTAATTGTCCCAGACAAACTGTTCGCCAGATAGCAACTTTTCTAACTGTACAGCTAAAACTGTTACTACTGTGAAATCAGCAGCGGTCCCTGGATTAATACCAGCAGATTTGAACTCGCCATCTACTTTTCGCAGATAGTTCATTAACTGTTCAGGCCTGTCTGCACTGGATAATTTATCGTCAACCAAAGCCATCTTAGTCATCACCGTCTTGGTGTGCTGATCGCCATATTTTCGTTCGATATGGCTATCAGGATACTTAGCCAGCATCGCTGCATAAACTGCAACAGCCGACCATTCTGCATCACCCCACCGATTGAACTGAGCATTATACCTTAAAACTAAAAAATCAAAAACATCTTTGTAATTAGTTACAAACTGCAAGGCAACTCTGTCTCTATTACTGGCTATTCGCATAGCCTGAGTCAAGTTTAGAGCCGGTTTTTCAGCAACATCCTGCTCTGCCGATTTACCCAATCCTCCTGGCGCAGCTAAAGTAATCGCACGAAAAACCCATTCGGCATCTTCGATACTGGTACTGCTCAGGATTGCCGCCAACCTTTCCCTTAAGTGCTTGATAGAGCTAGCTTGTTCAGCAGCGAGTAATAATGGTGCGCACAATAGAATAATACCTAAATTAGTATTGCAGCCTACGGCTTCCCTGGTCGCTTTAACCGCATAGTAAATTCGTTCCCCCAACCCATAAGTGGCATGGGTAATCGGCTCCGCACTTTGCCTGGCACTTATTCTAAAATCTTCAACCGTCATATCGTGGCCATCAGCATAAATACTGACATTACCCGGTTTAAAAGCCCGGAGTTCTATTTCGCAGGCATCTTTATAAGCTTCAATTAATTGCTGTCGCGTCAACATACCGCACCCAATTTACCAGACACAGAGCAATAATCTAATAAATCATCTACCAAAATCTTAGCCACCTGAATATTGCATACACTTTCCAGCCCTTTCCAGGCAGGAATGCTATTTACTTCGATCACCTGATAATTACCGTCCTGGTCACGAATAATATCCACTCCGGCATAACTCATCTGCAATGACTGGACCGCTCTGACTGCAATATCTGCCATTTCATATTCAAACTGCATAGCCTCACAACTCGCACCTCTGGCAACATTATTCAACCAGTGGACACCGCGTCTGCGCATACTTGCAATCACTTTACCTCGGACCACAAACACACGCCAGTCAGAATAACCTTCACCCGCACATTTTACAAACCGCTGCAAATAGTAAACACCCTGACTATGCGCTAACCAGAATAAATCCGTCATTTTTTCTATACGTCGAATGCCTTCGCCTTGTGATCCAAAAATAGGCTTACTGATTAACTGATGCCCTGCCCTCAATTGCTCATCAGCAATCGCTAAAGCCGCTTGCCTGTCTCTTAATACCCAGGTCTGGGGGGTGGGCACCGCATGTTGTTGCAATAAAAAACTGGTCATCCCTTTATCAACACTGCGCTCTATCGCATGGCCATCATTATAAACAGGAACCCCCATTATCTTCAGCGCATGCAGGATATCCAGATATAAAACAACTTCTTCTAGCGAACCACCCGGAACACCTCGAACAAAAACAGCATCGGGTAAAGCACCTGTAAAACCCGGAATATGCAAAGGTAAGAGCCCATCTTGCAGTTGTATACGGCAATCAGTTAAAGATACATATTCTGCGCTAAACCCCCGCGCCGCAAAAGCCAAACGCAATTGCTTTCCATGCCAGCCAGGATCATCCGTAAAAATTGCTATTCGTCCCACTACTATAAAACCTGTAAAATAAGAAAAAACGTAACTACTCAGCGTATTTTTTATATAAAAATCAAATGGTAGCAAGAGAGTAAGATAGGCACGTAAACTTTGCCCCTCCTACTTAAATATCAATGTATTACGACATTAAAACACACTGAGTAGTTACGAAAAAATAAACATTATACCGTTAATAAAAAATCCTCATAATGGGTATAAGAACTGGCTCGGAATAAGTTCGACAACTGGCGCAGGATTTTTATTCGTATTCAAGGTATTGAAACAGGCACATAGCAAGCTATGTAACTGTTTTAGCAACCCAGAAGACGGATAAAAAGGCCGGTGTGTAGCGAAGTTATTTCGTGCTCGCCCCTTACCTATTCGCTATATTTATTAATAGCATATTCTAATAACCTAGTATTCTAGTATTCTAGTATACTATAGCCAAAACCAATACCACCCTAATATCATGACTGCAACAGAAAACGTACACGAACACGAAATTAACAAATTTGGATCTCAGGCAGAACGCTGGTGGGATAGGAATGGCGAGTTTAAAACTCTACATGACATTAACCCGCTACGCATTAGTTTCATCCAGAAATTTATCGGCCTACAAGACCAGCGTATCGTTGATGTTGGCTGTGGCGGTGGAATTCTGACTGAAGGTCTGGCCAAAAAAGGCGCTCAAATGCTGGGTATCGATTTAAGTGAGGACTTAATAGATATTGCCGACCTACATGGCCTCGAGTCAGGCGTTAATGCCCATTATAAAAAAATCAGTGCTGAAGCTTTAGCACAAGACGAGCCCGCCAGCTTTAATCATGTCGTGTGCATGGAAATGCTAGAACATGTACCGGAGCCTGGCTCGGTAATTGCCGCCTGTGCAAAAATGGTTAAACCCGGTGGTTATGTGTTTTTCTCAACATTAAACCGCAAACCCAAAGCTTATATTTTGGCTATTGTTGCTGCTGAGCATATTTTAAAAATGCTCCCCGCAGGTACGCATGACTATAAAACCTTTATCAAACCTTCTGAATTAAGTCAGTCGGCGCGCAATGCAGGACTAGAGTTGCAAGGCATGATTGGGATTCAATATAACCCACTAACCAAGAACTTTAGTTTGAATGATGATATAGACATCAATTATATAGCAGCTTTCAAACGCCCTGAATAAAGCTATGAACAACGAGTTTAGCTTATCCTGTGTGCTGTTTGATTTAGATGGCACCTTATTGAATACCGCCCCTGATTTAACCACGGCACTGAATAAAGCACTGGAACATTATAATTATCCTGACGTCTCTGAGCATGTCATAACACCTTATATTTCTTATGGTGCGGTGGCGATGATTGAAACGGCACTCGATCGTGAAGTGGACGCAGAGACAAAGGCTGACATTTTAGTCTGGTTACTTGATTATTATGAAAAGCATATTGCAGACTTTACCCAGCTTTACCCCGGTATGTCTGAACTACTAACGACTCTGGAAGCCGAGAATACCCCGTGGGGAGTCATAACCAACAAGCGCGAGCGCATGACCCACCCTTTGATGCAGGCCATGAAATTAACCCAGCGATCTGCCTGCATTATCTGTGGCGATACCACAGCCTATAGTAAGCCGCATCCAGAACCTATGTTAGCCGCTTGCCGACAGATCCAGGTAATGCCTGAACAATGCCTTTATATAGGCGATGCGCAACATGATATTACAGCGGGAAAAGCAGCTAATATGAAAACCCTGGCGGCAACCTGGGGTTATTTAAAACCCGATGATAAACCACAGGATTGGGGAGCTGACGCATTAATACATCACCCAAAACAAATTTTAGAATGGATAACAAATCAAAGCAATGCCTTTAACTAAGCAGACTATTCTTATCACCGGTGCAGGTGGAGGTCTAGGCAGCACAGCTGCACTTGCACTGGCCAAACAAGGCGCAACAATCATCCTATTGGATAAAAGCATCCCTAAATTAGAACAGCTTTATGATGCCATTATCGCTGCGAATGCGCCTACTCCTGCGATCTACCCTTTTGATTTAGCCGGTGCCACAGAAGTGCAGTACCATGAGCTAGCCAGCACAATTGAAAAAAAATATGGTCATTTAGAGGGGCTCTTACATTCAGCAACAGAATTTGATGCCTTTACGCCTATGTCCATACACGGCAGCCTAGCATGGGGGCACACCCTGAATGTTAACTTGAATGCTGTTTTTATACTGACTCAGGTCTTACTTCCTTTATTACAAAAATCGCAACATGCATCGATTGTAATGACCAGCGACTCCTTCGTCCACGAAGCCAGAGCCTATTCGGGAGCCTATGGTGTTTCTAAAATTGCAGTTGAAAGCTATGCAAAAATCTTATCTGAAGAACTCAGCGAAGCAGGTAAAATCAGGGTGAATGTTTTAATCCCAGGCCCAGTTAATTCGCCTCTTAGGAACAAGGCATTTCCTGCGGAAGAAAAAAACAAACTACCCGAAATGACCGAAATAAACCCGGCCTACCTCTATTTATTCAGCCCTCATAGCATAGGTACGACAGGGCAAACAATAGACGCCCTAACTTTTAAGTTATAGAAGATACAATCATGTCTGAAAGAGAAACAATCATCCTGACACGAGATGTCAACGTTGTCCTTATTCCGGACGGCAATCACGGCACCCTGAGTAAAGGAAAAGAAGTCACCATACACCAGGATCTGGGTAATAACTACACAGTCGTTACCGATCACGGCCATATGGTTCGAATATCCAGTGCCGATGCCGATGCCTTAGGCAAAGAAACACATGAATTACATACATTAGTCTCTGAAACAGATGCCAGTGCCGTGGAAAAAAATTGCTGGGAAGTAATGAAAACTGTTTATGACCCTGAAATACCGGTAAATATCGTGGATCTGGGTCTAGTCTATAACTGTAACGTCGAAACGGTAGGCGAAGCACTCAATCGCGTACAAATCATGATGACCCTGACTGCACCCGGTTGTGGAATGGGACCGGTAATTCAAGGTGATGTAGAAAAAGCTGTCCGTGCCCTACCTGGCGTAGAGTCAGTCCAAGTAGAAATTGTTCTGGACCCACCCTGGTCACGTGAAATGATGTCTGAAGTTGCACAAGTACAATTAGGACTGTTTTAACTTACCACCAAGTCACTAGAAGTAGCGCAAAGTACAAATAAGACCTTTTAAACACAAACCTATCCTTATGCTTACAGACAATAGGAGTAAAAGAACATTAACTGTATGCAAAATAGTGGCCTAAATTTGGCTCTATGCTGTTTGATAGTTGTTTGTATATACACAGGAACCTCTCCATGAATCACCAAAAGAAGATAGCATTCATACTAACATTTGCCTTATCCAGCATTATTGTTAATACTGTATCTGCCGCTGATTATACTCGTAGCGCAGTGCAGCAACTCCTCAAGAAAGCGAATAAAGCAAACCCTGCCAATCTAAGACGTAAAGACTTAAAAGGGGTAGATCTGTCTAGACTGGACTTCCGCAATGCGGATCTTTGGGGCGCAGATTTACGTGGTGCAAATTTAAGTCACAGCAACTTGTCGGGTCTGGTTTTAGATTTAACCGTGATGACAGGAATCAACCTTTCCGGCGCAAACCTATCCAGGGTCAGTATTTTTGGTGTCAGCATGATGCGCTCGGATTTAAGTAATACAGACTTTAGTCATAGCCGTGTGATTGCCAATCTGGATAACTCCAATATGAGTAATGCCAATTTGTCTAATGTTCGTTGGGGCGCTGATATGAAAAACCAACCCATGGGCTTAATGCGGGTTAGCCTGAACAAAGTGAATTTAAGCAATGCCAACATGAAAAATGCAGACCTTGGACGAACAACGATGCGCTTTGCGAATTTAACCGGGGCTAATTTAGAAAATGCAATTTTGATTTCAGCAGAACTAGGTGCCGCTAATTTCACTAATGCCAATGTCAGCAATGTCGATTTTAGCGCTGCTAAATTAGCCGAATCTAACTTCACAAACGCCACAATAACAGGCGCTAATTTTGATAGAATTCAGGGTATCGATAGCACCAGGGGATTGAAAGACAACAAAACTAAAAGCGCGGGTATGCTTGATTAACACCTCATAGATTCAAGTGATGATTACTCCTATCACTGGAAATGCGCTACAGTTATATCACACTGGCCAACCTATTGAATGCACCCAATCAAAAAGGACCGACAATCAATTTCATTAATTTCTCTTTCAGTTAAGCTTATATCTCATTTTTTTACAATAAAAAAATAACTGAGTACGTCTAAAATAACTTTTCATCATTAGCGTTTGAACAAAAAAGCCGTTTTTTTAAAAAAATTCCATACCCAATCGAGTGAAATAATTTTCAAATTGGCGCAATGGGAATTAAAATTCCCCCTCGGGGAGTCCCTACTTTTGCGAAAGCTATTTTTGGACATCCAATCCCACAACGCCCTATCACTATCAGGGACTAAAAATCCTCACTTCACTTAAACCCCGTTTCCAGGATTTTCAACGAAAGTGACTTCTGGTGAGCCCTAACAATCGACACTGATGGCTAAGTGAGAATGCTTTAAGCTTGGGCTCGAGGATACTTTTCTGATCCAATGAGACCAAGCTTTTTAGTTTTTTTTCGAGCCATTCATTTTAATGGTGACCTTACCGACAAGCTTAGTTAGGATCTCATTTTCTTCTTGAGCTTGTGCTAAATTTTCTTTGTATTGTTTATCTACTTTAGAAAGATCCATTGCAATAACTGCATTGCCTAAAAATATCTTTTTCCAGCCCTGTAAGTTTTAAGGGGTACTATACTTATGACTTGAATTCAGGTAATAAAAATTCCAGTAGAAAACCGATAAAAACCGTTAAACCAAACCAGTTACTATTTAAAAAAGCTTTGAAACAATCCGCTTTGTCGCGATAAAAAATCAGTTTTTGCTGGTAGATAAAAAAACCACTAGCACAGAGTAAAGCGCTATAGTAAATCCAGGACAATCCCTGCATACGCCCTATTTGTATCAATAAAAGCATCACAATGACTTGCAGCACAGCCAAGATTTCGCGTTCTTTATCAGCAAATAAGATGGCTGTTGATTTTACTCCAATTTTTAAATCGTCTTCTTTATCAACTATGGCATACATGGTGTCATAGATCAGAGCCCATAGTGCTGTTGCCAGGTACATCAGCCAGGCTACCAAAGGTATTTCATTACTTTGTGCTGCAAATGACATTGGCACTGCCCAGCCAAAGGCAATCCCGAGGTACGCTTGAGGTAATTGCGTATAACGTTTCATAAACGGATAACTGGCTGCCAGAAATACCCCACCGAAAGACAGCATGATTGCATATGGATTGAGCAATAACACCAGTCCGAAAGCGCTTAAACATAGCACAAAAAAAACCGTCAGCGCCTCTTTAGGCGTTACTTTCCCTGCCGCAATAGGTCTTAATTTTGTACGCTCGACATGGGGGTCAATATCTCGATCAGCATAGTCATTAATAACACAACCCGCTGCCCGCATTAATACCACGCCACAACAAATCACTGTTAGCACCAGAATATCGGGGCGCCCTGAACTCGCCACCCAAAGCGCCCATAAAGCGGGCCATAATAAGATTAATATTCCAATAGGCTTATCAAAACGGGCTAATAACCAGTACTGCTGCGCTCTGTCTATCACTTTTTCTTTATTCACTTCAACCACTCAACTCAATAAATTCAATAACTTAACATAGATAAGTTAATTAATTACATGAAATATTAAAAAACCATTAGGAATGTCAACTAAAATGTACTATTATTATTTTAATCTTTATATTTTATATGCTTATAGCAACTATTTAATGTAAAGTTTCTCTAAAATAAAAAGCAGGTAAGCTTATGTTACATATCATTGATAATTTCCCTATCCAACTTTCTTTTTTACAACAAATGCACTCAGGCGATACGATTATTTTAAAAGATAACGCTGTCTATGCGGCTAAACAAGAGAATATCAAGACGTCGTTGTCCAGAAAGACACTTGCTCACCTTAACCTCTGCGTGAGTAAAACCGATTTATCTCTGCGTAATATCTCATGCCGTGACCTTATTCGTGGCGTAGCAATTGTTGATAATACCGACGAATATCAGGAATACCTCAATCAGAATATAGTTATGCGTTCATGCAACTAATTTAGTCATAACTGTTTATCGCATTACTTGCTTGTTAATAATGCAATCAGAGTTTCCATAAAGCGACTTTCGACGTTTGCCTGTACTGGCACATACCAATGTTGTGCCGTTGCAAATGATCGACATTTGACGGCATCTTTTTCGGTCATAAAAATAGCGTCGGCTGATTTAAAACCAATATCTTTGCTACTATAAACGTAGTGATCAGGAAAAGGGTGCGTCTGACAGGATATTCCCTGTTGTGCCAATAAGTCAAAAAAGCTCTGTGGATTACCAATACCCGCCAGGGCATGACAGTTACCCCCTTTAAATTCTGCAAGGGCTCTGCGCTCATTAGTTTGCATATTGAGTGCATGGCTCCCTTCTAGCTGCATCAAAATTTCGCTTTCTTCGGGTTCCCCACCATTGCAAATCACAAAATCAACTTCCTGAATACGCGCCTGTGGTTCGCGTAAGGGCCCGGAAGGTAAACAAAAATTGTTACCAAAGCGGCGCACACCGTCGATAACCACTATTTCAATATCACGATACAGCGCATAATGTTGCAAGCCATCATCTGAAATAATCACATCCAACTCATCATTTTCTAGTAACAGTCTCGCTGATTCTACTCTAACAGGCCCTACCGCTACCGGGCAATGCGTCTGTTGTGCAATCAATAAAGGTTCATCGCCTATTAATGTCGCATCGCTATCTGCATTGACTCTGACAGGCCAGTGTGTTGATTGCCCACCATATCCACGACTTATTACTCCGGGCTTAAAACCGGCCGCTTTTAACTGTTCGACCAGATAAATAACCAGAGGAGTCTTGCCTGTCCCTCCCAGGGTAATATTGCCGACAATAATAACCGGCATAGGCAGTTTTTCGACTGGTTTATAGCCTTTCTTATACAGCCAGCGCCTAAACTTAGCGATATCTGTAAAGATAAAAGATAAAGGCATCAGCCAAGTACCTATAAAATGATCTCTATACCAGACCTCCTCTACAAACTTAGCTATTAATTGTTTCATATCAGTCTTGTTTCTGGGTTGCGAAAGTGATATTGGAAAAGCCTTCTTTTGACGCAACATCCAAGACTGAGATTGCAGCCTGTACGGGTGAAGCAGCATCGGCGTTGATAAGCAAAGGGATATTCTTATTATTTCTACTCGCCCTTAATGCTTTGGCCAGAGTAACCAGGCTCTTGTCGCTTAATGGTTTATCATCGATAAAATACTGACCTGACTTATTAATCGTCAGTAATAATACCTGTTCATGCCTTTCTGCCTGTTGCCCCTCTGCTTGCGGCAACATCACTTTAATTGCAGATTCTCTGCTAAAAGTGGTTGTGACCATAAAAAAAATGAGTAACAAGAACACCACATCGATCATCGGTGTTAGAGAGATTTCCAGGGGCTTATGTTTTTTATTACGAAAATTCATTCTAATTCATCATGAGTGCCGTGAATCACTTCAATTAATTTTAATGATTCTTCTTCCATATTAAGCACATAGCCATCGACCAGCCCATCAAAATAACGGTGAAAAATAACACAAGGAATCGCCACTGACAAGCCGGCGGCAGTGGTAATCAGTGCCACTGAAATACCGCCCGCCAAAACTGCAGGGTCGCCGACACCATGACTGACTATCGCGGCAAAAACCTTAATCATCCCGACCACAGTACCCAGTAAACCTAGCAATGGGGCGATCGTAGCAATAGTACCCAGAGTATTTAAAAAACGCTCTAATTTATGCGCAACTTGTCTTCCAGATTCTGCAATAGATTCTTTCATGACATCGCGACCAAGATTTCGACTCTTCAGTCCGGTCGCTAAAATCCTACCCAGGGGTGAACTATCTTTTAAGTGTTTTAAAGTCTTGGCATCCAGCTTTTTAGCTTTTGCCAGATGCCAGACCTGAGACACCATTTCGGGGGGTAATATTTTCTTTTTACGCAATGTCCAGAAACGCTCACCGACAATGCCCATCGCCATGACCGAACAAAAGAGAATAGGGATCATTAACAAACCCCCGCTTTGAATTAACTCAAACACTGATTTTTCCTTTTGATTTGTGGGTGCCTCTAATAATTAGGATTTTTATTCGAGTTCAAGGTGGATGATTTTCGAGAATCACAGTGTATATGAAATACATGAGGATCTCAGAAAAGCATCCACCTTGAAATCGGGCAAAAAGACAATTATTAGAGGTACCCTTTTATTGATGACAAAAAGCCTTGCCTTTACCGACCCAGATCCCTGCAATAATATACGCTAAAAAGCTTAAAAATGCTGCAAAACTATACACCCATTGCCCACCGTAAACATCCCAGGCATAACCACTATACAAGCCTCCCAACACACCACCCAGACCAAAGCTGAAACTACTATAAAGCGCCTGCCCTTTACCCTGGTGATGTTTTCCAAAATAACTTTGTACCAGATGAATAGCGGTTACATGTGCCGTACCAAAAGTAGCAGCATGCAAAACCTGGGCAGCCAGTAGTACCCATAGATTATCCGCATACCAGGCTATCATTAACCAACGTAAAACCGATGTTAAAGCACTAACTAACAGGAAACGCCGCAAGGAAATAAATTTTAATAACCGGCGCATGACGAGAAAGACGATAATCTCCGCCCCGGCTCCAAGCGACCAGAGCAGCCCAATCATGCTAGAAGAGTAGCCATATTGTTTTAAGTATATCGAAAAAAATACATAATAAGGACCATGTGCGGCTTGCAACAGCATATATACTAGCAAAAAGGCAATAATTTCTGGCTGCTTAACAATTTGCCAGATTTTTACGGCTGCGCGGTTTGCTTTAACTGTAGATATCTCGGGAGTTAGCAAAGAAATTAACCAGATACTCGCGAGCAAGGAAACAATTAAATAAGGTAGTAATTTAATATTATATAAATCGAGTAAATAGCCAACACTTAATACCGTAACAATAAAGCCGATAGATCCCCATAAGCGTATCTGACTATAGCGATGTGTCTGGTCTTTTAAGTGATGCAGTGTCGCTGCTTCAAACTGTGGTAATGCGGCATTCCAGAAAAAACTAAAACTAACGGTTACAAAGGCAAACCACTCAAACGATTGCCGATACATAAAACCAGAAAATAAAATCGTGGCAAAAAAAGAAGCTATGCGAATAACGCGTAAACTTTTCCCAGTATGATCCGCAATCCAACCCCAAATATTAGGAGCCAGAACCTTGGTACCGACCATAAAAGCGGTTAACTCACCAATTTCGGCCGCACTAAAATGACATTCTTTAAGATACAAGCTCCAATAGGGTAAAAACCCACCTAAAGTAGCAAAGTAAAAAAAGTAAAAGCCCGATAAGCGCCAGTAAGGGACTTTATGCACGGTATAATTCCATTTGTTAATACTTATTCGTAGACGGCACGTGCTAAAACGACTCTAAAAGAAAATTGCGCTGTTGCGGATGACTTTTTAATGATTAAATTGCCGGGCAACAGCATAGGCTCTCGCTTCACAAGTCTGCTGATCCAGTCTATGATCGGTATTAGCAGAAAGTGCACTGCCCTGTCCTGTTTCAAAATACATGCAATTGCTACCAACAGTGCCCCGATTCAAGCTTAGTGCAGCAGAGTGTGCTTCTTCCAATAATTTAAGATTGACTCCAAAATTAGCATTAGCCTGTTCTGTGCCTGCTATAGACTGGAATACAAGATCAACCGGTGAACCCGCTTCAATCGCCCGCAATATCGTGGTTACATGTGACAAGACGCAAAACTGAGTCGGAATCTGGTAACGCTCGATCACATCGCTTAACATTTGAATCAACACCTGGGTAGCTTGTAGATTATCCGAAGCCGGGTTAATACCAATCACTGCATCACCACTACCATAGAGTAATCCATCCAGAATTACTGCAGCGATACCTGCTGGATCATCCGTTGGGTGATTAGGTTTTAGACGGGTTGAAAGCCGGTGTTGCAAGCCAATGGTATTTCTAAACTGGGTGACTACCCTACATTTTCTGGCGACCAGAATAAAATCCTGAATGCGCATCAACTTACTTACTGCCGCTACCATTTCCGGGGTTAAACCCCAGGCGAGTTGCTGTAGAATTTCGCTTGTGCTGGCATCTGATAATAACCAGTCTCTAAAACCACCGACGGTTAAATGACTAACCAAGGCAAAAGCCTGTTGATCATGTTGCTGAAAAATTAAGCGACTAACATCATCTGTTGCACAGGGAATAAGAGCTTCCAGTAGAAATTGTTTAAGCGGCACATCAGCAAGTACCCATTGAGCAGCAACGCGTTGCAGATGTGAATCTGCAGCCACACCTGCCAAAATATCACCCGAGCGTGCAGGCGAGGCTTTTGCCAGTAATTCGCGAAGAGAGTTAAAACGATAGACTATGCCTGCAATTTGCGTTTTGTAAACCATAGGCCTTCACATATAACGTTATTAACCTGAAATACAGGGGTAATCACTATAAGCCGATATTCAGGTAACTAGTTTTTAACAATAGTCGCCCAAGCTGATTGCCAGGCATCTGATTCATAGTAACTGGCTTTTTTCTTTAAAGAACCCGTTAATACCTGTCTTAAGGTATTTTCAATAATCCCAAAAAAGTGACAATAAGCATGCTGGCCATCAATCGCTTTAATCTCGCCGTCTTTAATGCCATTTTGCAAGACTTTGATAATCTTTACAAAAGGCGGCGTTGCCATGATCCGCTGTTCTTCGGGCAAGAACTCTTTAACATTGAGCACTAATAAAAACTGCATTACTTCGGGTGCTTCATCTGTTAAGCGAAACCATAAATCGACAATTTCTCTTAACTGCTCAGATGATTTACGGCTTCTCCTGCGTATATCATCAATCGAAACACTGAGCCTATCGATAACCCAAAGATATAATGCCTGGGCTATTTCCTGTTTATTTTTAAAATGCTTATAAATTCCGGCGCTGTTTTTTACCCCGGAAAGTTCTGCTATATCAGTGAGTGAAGTATTAAAATACCCTTTTTCTGCAAATAACTTTAGAGAGGCTACTAAAATATCGTCTCGCAGTTGTTCTTTGTCTTTCTGTATTTCCTGATCCATGTTGTTTTTTTATTTTCTTCCAGTTTATTTTTAATTATCAATCCGTCATGGAGGTATAGGCAACCTTTAAATAACTTATCATTGACCATAGAGTTAATACTGCTGCTATATACAACATAACCAAACCGAATAATTGCATCGATACGCCCACAAATTCTTCACTGTACAATAAGCAGCCAATCGCAATCATTTGCGCTGTGGTTTTCCATTTGCCTATTTGTGAAACTTTTACAGTTGCGTGCTGGCCTAATTGCGCCATCCATTCGCGTAGTGATGAAATAGTAATCTCTCTACCAATAATAATCGCGGCAGGTAGTGTCATCCAAATATTGGACTCCACCTGCACTAATAAAACTAAAACAAAGGCAACCATGATCTTGTCAGCGACAGGATCTAAAAATGCGCCAAACTGTGTTTCAACCTGCATTTTCCTGGCTAAATAGCCATCTAACCAGTCAGTGATCGAAGCGATAATAAAAATACCCGTGGTCGCAATATTTGAATATTCCCAGGGTATATAGAAAAAAATGGCTAATACGGGAATTAACGCAATGCGGGATAGTGTAAGTAAGGTGGGTAAATTTAAGTTAGTCATCTTGCTGATGGAATGTATCGTATATTCGTTGCGCTAATTGTCGGCTAATTCCATCTATACTGCAAAGTGCATCGACTCCTGCCCTGGAGATTCCTTGCATACCGCCAAACTGCTTTAATAAAATCTGTCGCCTTTTAGGGCCTAGTCCTGCTATGGTTTCCAGAATCGATTCTTTTTTCCCCTTAGCTCTACGCGCTCTGTGTCCGGTAATAGCAAAGCGATGAGCCTCATCTCTGATATGCTGGATAAGCAATAACCCACTTGCACCAGGCGTAACATCAATAGGCTGTTCCTGGCCCGGGGAAATAATTTTTTCCATACCCGCTTTTCTATCGGGTCCTTTGGAAACACCGACTATCATAACATTATTTACCTGTAATTCAGCTAATGCCTTTTCAGCTTCATTAACCTGACCCTTACCGCCATCTATAAATAATATATCCGGCGCTGCATGCTCACCATTCACCAGGCGTTTAAAGCGCCGCGAGACTGCTTGATATATCGCGGCGTAATCGTCACCCGGGGTAATTCCAGCTATATTAAAGCGTCGATAAGCTGACTTTACAGGCCCTTCCCTATCAAACACGACACACGATGCGACAGTATAATCTCCCTGGGTATGACTGATATCAAAACACTCCAGGCGCTTAGGCATTTCCTGGCAGCCCAGTTCCTCTTGCAAACTTAAAAAGCGCGCGTAAATACCCTGCTTGTCGGATAACTTGGTGAGTAATGCATTTTCTACATTAGCTTTAGCCATTTGCAACCATTTAGCGCGATCGCTGCGTACATTGGCAGAAATAGCGACGACATGACCGGCATGTTCAGTTAATACTTCGATTAACAAGCCCGTTTCTTCCGGCTTATGACTGACAATCAGCTCATAAGGAACATTTTTATCTAGATAATATTGCGCAATAAATGCCTGCAGAATATTTTCCGGCGTATAGTCAGCGCTGATTTTTGGAAAGAACGTTTTATTTCCCAGATTCTGTCCATTGCGAATAAAAAAGATCTGTACGCAGGCAATACCTCCTCTGGTTTCACAGGCAACTATATCAACGTCGCCACGCTCACCATGTACATAGTTTTTCTCTAATATGGTGCGCAACTGACTGATTTTATCTCTAACACTGGCTGCCTGTTCAAATTCTAAATTACCCGCCAACTGATCCATATGCTGCACCATCTTATCAATCAATAAACTGCCCTTACCTTCTAAAAACAGCCGGGTATTATTGACATCCTCAGCATACTTTTCCTGACTAATTAAGCCGACACATGGTGCAGTACAGCGCTCTATTTGATGCTGCAAACAGGGCCTGGAACGGTTTTTATAATACGAATCTTCGCACTGCCGTACCGGAAATATTTTTTGTAATTGCTTTAAGGTTTCTCTTACTGCTCCCGCACTGGGATAAGGCCCATAATAGTTGCCTTTTTTCTTTTTAGCTCCACGGTGTGTGGTGATTTGCGGGAATTGTTGTTCAGTAGAGATGTAAATAAACGGGTAGGATTTATCGTCCCTTAAACAGATGTTAAAACGCGGCTTATGCTTTTTTATCAGCTGGCTTTCCAGTAACAGCGCCTCGCCTTCGGTATGCGTTACTGTCACTTCTATGCGCGCTATTTTAGCCACCATCACCTGCTGTTTAAGCGATGCAGCACCTTTTCTAAAATAGCTGGAGACTCTGTTCTTAAGGTTTTTAGCTTTACCGATATAGACTATCGTGTCTTTATCATTGAGCATCTTATAAATGCCCGGCAACCGCGTCAGATGCTTTAAAAAGTCTTCTATATCGAATGCTGACTCTTCATTTTCTGGTTTATCAACGACTGTCATTACTCATTAATACGGTCTTTCGCTTGTGGCAAGCGCATGAATAATTCATTCCATTGAATAACCACATCATCCAGAACGGTAATAGCTGTTTCTCCAGCAAATGCTACAATCACTGCTTTAGAAAACTCATTATCTTTTAACAGGTAAATTGTTAATACTCTATCTGTCGGGTGAACCAGCCAATATTCACGTACCCCATGGCATTCTAATTTGTTGCTATAGTAGACGTCTAAAACATCAGGTTGAACCACCGTATCAATTTGCTCATCAACTTCACCTTGATTAGCTAATCGAACATCGATCAGAGCAATATATACACGAGATTTCTTACCTGTTAAAGCATTTTCTATTTGTTTATAAACTTCACCGGCAACTTCTTGATGATCTAGGTTAGGCTCAGGCGACATAAAATAAGCCTTACCATCAATCAATTCACAGTTATTATCCGTCCATTGTAGATAATCCGTATATCTATGGTATTCAGTATCTTTCAATGCCAAGCCCATAATCAGCCCATTGCTTAATGAAATTATTAGTAAGTGTATACGTTTATCTAACAATCAGCCATAAAAAAAGGGTCTTGCGACCCTTTCTTGTAGTGATAATTAAACAACCGCTTAATTTTTAGCTTTGTTCTGTCTCGACTTCTTTCATACTAAGTCTTACCCGACCCTGACGGTCGATCTCTAGGACTTTGACTTTGACAACATCACCTTCTGAAAGCTTATCGCTGACTTTATCAACATGCTCATTGGTTATTTGTGAAATATGTACCAGACCATCTTTACCAGGAAGAATGGTCACAAAAGCACCAAAATCCATTAGACGAGCAACTTTACCTTCATAGATTTTACCCACTTCGACTTCAGCGGTAATTTCTTCGATAATTTTCTTCGCTGCTTCTCCAGCTGCTTTATCAACCGAGGATACATTAATCGTCCCATCATCGGTTAAATCAACATTGGCTCCAGTCTGTTCGGTAATACCACGAATGGTTGCACCACCTTTACCAATAACTTCGCGGATTTTGCTAGGATCAATTTTAAAAGTAATAATTCTTGGTGCGAAATCAGACATTTCTTCACGAGTTGAAGATAAGACTTTATTCATTTCACCTAAGATATGTAAGCGTCCTGCTTTTGCCTGCTCAAGAGCAGCATGCATGATTTCAGAGGTAATACCGTCGATTTTGATATCCATTTGCAAGGCCGTAATTCCTGTCTCAGAACCCGCTACTTTGAAATCCATATCACCTAAGTGATCTTCATCACCGACGATATCAGACAACACAGCAAATGCATCACCTTCTTTAATCAAGCCCATGGCAATACCTGCAACTGGCGCTTTGATCGGCACACCAGCATCCATTAATGCCAGACTCGTACCACACACAGACGCCATAGAACTAGAACCGTTGGATTCAGTAATTTCCGATACCACACGAATGGTATATGGAAATTCAGTCATATCTGGCATCACGGCTGCAACACCACGTTTCGCTAAACGGCCATGGCCTATTTCACGACGCTTTGGTGAGCCTACAAAGCCTGTTTCCCCAACACTGTATGGAGGGAAATTATAATGCAACATAAACGGTTCTTTATATTCGCCCGCTAGTGCATCAATTATTTGTGAATCACGCTCAGTTCCCAGTGTTACAACAACCAGGGCCTGTGTTTCACCACGCGTAAATAATGCTGAACCATGAGTACGTGATAAGACACCTGTGCGCACTGCAATCGGTCTAACAACATCTAGTTCACGACCATCAATACGTGTTCTATCGCTTAAAATTGCCGTACGTACAACTCTTTTCTCGATTTCTTCAATAATGTCACGAATGTCTGATTCTTCGAATTGCTCATCTGCCGTTAGTTTTTCTACTACAGCGGCTCTTATATCGCTTAAAGTATCTTGACGATCCAGTTTCTCGGCAATTTGATAAGCTGCGGCAATAGATGCTTCAACTTCAGTAGCCACCATCGCTTCTAAGTTAGCGTCAACAACAGGTGCAACCCAGTCATATAAAGGAACATTAACTTCAGCAGCAAATTCATTGATTGCTTTAATAGCCACTTGCATTTGCTCGTGCCCAAATAATACAGAACCTAACATGACTTCTTCAGTCAGACTATCTGCTTCAGATTCAACCATTAATACAGCATGTTCTGTACCAGCCACAACCAAATTCAGCGATGATTCTTCTAGTTGTTCTTTACTGGGATTTAAAGCGTACTCATCATTAATATAGCCAACACGAGCAGCGCCAATAGGGCCATTAAACGGTAATCCCGATACTGCTAAAGCAGCCGAGGCACCTAATAATGCTGGAATTTCAGGATCCACTTCAGGATTCAGTGAAACAACAGTGATGATAATTTGGACTTCGTTCGTATAGCCATTCGGAAATAGAGGACGAATTGGTCTATCAATCAGTCGACAGGTCAAGGTTTCCGTTTCTGAGGGGCGACCTTCGCGTTTAAAAAACCCACCCGGGATTTTTCCAGCCGCATAGGCTTTTTCCTGATAGTTGACAGTTAGTGGAAAAAAATCACCTTTACTCGGCTCTTTCTTACCAACCACTGAGACAAGAAGCGATGTACCTTCGACATCAATCATAACTGCACCGCTAGTCTGGCGGGCAATTTCACCTGTTTCAATACTGACTAATTGTTGGCCATATTGAAATTCTTTTCTGATCGGATTCAGATTCACTATTGTTTTTCCTTCATTTTAAATGTGGATATGTCGCGTTGTATCCCAGGAACAGGCAATAAAAAAGCGGTACATTGTACCGCTTTTATTATTTAGACTTTATTTACGTAAGCCTAGGCGTGCAATTAAAGATTTATAACGGTCACCGTCAGTTCTTTTCAGGTAATCCAGTAATTTACGACGCTGATTAACCATTCTTAATAGTCCGCGACGTGAATGATTATCTTTTTTATGCGCCGCAAAATGCGGTGTTAAATGATGGATATGAGCGGTTAGTAAAGCAACTTGTACTTCAGATGAACCTGTATCTGTATCAGATAAACGGTATTCTTCAACAACTGCTTTTTTTTGTTCTGCTGTAAATGGCATTTTAATCCCTATGATTATTTTGAGCGTTAGCCCTGGTTAATATGTTTCCACGATAGGGTGTAGAAACACGAAAAATTTATTAGTTCAGCTTGAATAATTTTCTGGGCTGTATTTTAGCATTCATTAACATTTCCCCCAAGCCTAAAAATTGCTGTTCATGATATAAGCGCCGCATCCCCTCTGCAGGACCCTCATTAGCTACAGAAATTTGCTGACCTTGTTCAACCAGATCGGCATCCGAGCGGGAAATATTTATTGCCGGAATTGCGTGCAATGGCTTATCCACCGCGATTAATATTTCCTGCAAGTCATCATCTGCAGGCATCGCCTGCAATTGTTCGATAGTTAGCGCATCTTCCAGCTTGAACATACCAGCGGCAGTACGGCGTAATTCTTTTACTGTTGCGCCGCACTTAAGTAACTGACCGATATCTTCCGCCAAGGTTCTGATATAGGTGCCTTTCGAACACTGTACATCGAGAGTCAGCAAGCCGTCGGCAAAGTTTAAGCATTCAATCGCATAAATGGTAATCTTGCGCGCTTTACGCTCAACGGTTATTCCTTCACGAGCTAATTCGTAGAGCTTTTTACCATTATGCTTCAATGCTGAATACATTGGCGGCACTTGCTCGATTTCTCCAACAAACGATTGCAGACAAGATGCTAACTGCTGCTCGGTAATTTCAGGCACCTCTTTAACTTCCAGCACCTTACCATCGACATCGCCAGTATCTGTCATTACACCCAACTGGATAACGGTTTGATAGTGCTTATCATCTGCCAGCATAAAAGCAGAAACCTTGGTTGCTTCACCCAGGCATACCGGTAACAAACCAGTTGCCAAAGGATCTAGACTGCCGGTATGCCCTGCTTTATTGGCATTATATAGACGTTTTACTTCCTGTAATGCTTTATTCGAGCTAATACCCTGGCGTTTATCCAATAATACAATCCCATGAATATCACGCCCTTTTTTGCGTCTTGCCATCGGCTATTTATCACCTGATGCCGCATCTGAATCATCGCCTGAAGATCCATCTGAAGCATGGTTTACATCACTTAATAACTCGGAAACGCGCATGCCTTTTTCAAAGGAATCATCATAATAGAACTTTATATACGGCACACTTCTTAGACGCATGCGCTTGCCCATTTCTGAGCGTATATAAGGCGCTGCATCATTCAGCCAGCCTATATTGTTTTTTTGCCCTTCTACATCGGCACCTAAAGCTGTAATATAAACTTTTGCCATCGCAAGATCTTTACTCAGCTCAACTTCGTTGACAGTAATAAAGCCTATGCGTGGATCCTTAATACCCTGTTGTAAAATAAGGGCCAATTCCTTTTGCATTTGTGCGGCAACGCGCGCACTGCGCTTAAACTCTCTAGCCATTATAGTTCACGCTGAACTTCAAAACGCTCAAAGACTTCTATTTGATCACCGTTTTTGACATCGTTGTAATTTTTAACTCCGATACCACATTCCATGCCCATTTTGACTTCATTGGCATCATCTTTAAAGCGACGTAAAGATTCTAGCTGACCTTCATAAATCACCACATTCTCGCGTAACACACGAATCGGTAAGTTACGTTTAACAAAGCCATCAATAACCATACAACCAGCAATTGAACCAAATTTTGGCGAGCGAAAGACATCTCGCACTTCTGCCAGACCCACAATTTTCTCTTTGATTTCTGGCGATAACATACCGCTCAGTGACTTCTTCACCTCATCGATGGCATCATAAATCACACTGTAATAATGCAAATCAATTCCTTTCTCAGCAATTAATTTTCTGGCTGTGGTATCAGCACGAACATTAAAACCCATCAAAACGGCACCTGAAGCCAATGCCAAATTGGCATCCCCTTCATTAATACCACCCACACCACCATAAACAACTTTTACAGATACTTCATCAGTTGATAGCTTAACCAGAGATTCTCGTAAAGCTTCCAGACTACCTTGAACATCAGTTTTAATAATGACATTCAGGATTGATGTTTCACCAGCGGCCATTTGAGAAAAGACCTCTTCTAGTTTAGATGCTTTCTGAGCCGCATTATGCCTTAGTTTTGTTCTATCTTCTCTATGCTCTGCCAGATCTCTTGCCGCTCGTTCACTAGTCACAACAACAAAATCATCACCCGCATTCGGCGTTCCTGACAAACCAAGAATTTCAACTGGCGAGGAAGGCCCTGCCACCATTAATTTTTCGCCATTTTCATTAAACATCGCTCTAACACGACCATACTCATGTCCACACAATACAATTTGGCCCTGCTCTAGGGTTCCTTTTTGTACCATGATAGTGGCTACAGAACCTCTCCCTTTATCTAATCTGGATTCAATAACCAAACCAGATGCTGTTCCTTCACTAGGCGCTTTTAACTCTAATATTTCAGCCTGTAAAATCAGCGACTCAATTAACCCATCAACACCTTCACCCGTTTTAGCGGATACTTTAAGAAATTGTACGTCGCCGCCCCACTCTTCAGGAACAACCTCAATAGCTGATAATTCCTGCATAACTTTATCAGGGTTAGCTTCTGGTTTATCGATTTTATTGATTGCAATAATCATCGGCACACCCGCAGCACGCGCATGTTCAACGGCTTCTTTAGTTTGCGGCATAACACCATCATCCGCAGCAACAACCACAATAACCACGTCGGTAACATCCGCACCACGCGCACGCATCGCTGTAAATGCAGCATGCCCCGGTGTATCCAGAAAAGTCACCGAGCCATGCTCAGTTTTCACCTGATAGGCTCCAATATGCTGAGTAATCCCACCCGCTTCACCCGAAGCAACGCGTGTTTCGCGAATATAGTCTAATAATGAAGTTTTACCGTGATCAACATGCCCCATAATTGTAACGATAGGCGCTCTAGGAAACTCGTCCCGATCATCTGCCTCGGTGTGCTCCGCCAGCATGTCCGTTTCATGATCTTCTTCACTAGTCATGATCGGGGTATGCCCCATCTCTTCAACTAGAATAACCGCTGTTTCCTGATCTATGCTTTGGTTAATCGTTGACATAATACCAAGCTTCATTAAATGCTTGATTACTTCTGCTGCTTTAACACTCATCTTCAGAGCTAATTCAGAAACAACAATGTTTTCTGGAATACTAATATCTTTAGATGCAGTCTCAGTAGGCATTTCAAAAGTATGCTTGGCATTTGGATCAACAAATTGTTGCTCATATTTACCACGCCCACCTTTTTTGCGCCCTTTTTTACCATACGACGGCCTGGCTCCACCAGCAGGCTTATCGGCACGCCTATGTACGGTTGCTGGCTTAGCGGCTGGTTTAGCCCCTCCGGCAGGCCTTCTAACCGCAGGTCTTCCTGCTGCTCCACCACCACCTGCTTTCTTTTCTGCCGCTGCCTTCTTAGCAGCAGCCTGCTTTCTTACTTTTTCTGCATTACGCTCAACTGAAATTTCCAGTCTTTTGGCTTTTTCAGCTACATGGCGCTCTGCTTCTGTTTCTTTCTCTTTCTTTGCCTGTGCAGCCCGCGCATCTTCTTCAACCTTTCTTATTGCAGCCTGCTTCGCTTCCAGCTCAGCTTTTTCTCGAGCTGCCTTATCTCTATGTAGCTGCTCTTCAACTTCCTGTTTCTGGGCTCGCTCTTCAAGGTCCTTTTTGACGCGCTCTAATTCCTCACGCTCTGCATCGGACAACGCTTCTTCGCGCTTAATATAGGTTTTTTTCTTATTCACCTGAATATTAATCGTTTTGGTATCTTTTCCTGGCGTCATTCCCTGTTTCAGGGAAGTTACCGTACGGCGCTTTAAAGTCACCTTTTTAGTTAAATTTGCGTCAGTCTGCTCATCCTTTCCATGGCGCTTACGCAAATGTCCTAAAAGGATCACCTTCTCTTCTTCACTGATCTTGTCTTCAGCAGAGTGTGCAGAAATTCCTGCCTCTTCCATCTGCTCTATTAGGCGTTCTAAAGGAATTCCAACTATCCCAGCTAATTCTTGTACTGTTTTATCACTCATTTTTCACCCTCGCTGTTTTCATTGGCAAACCAAGGTTCGCGCGCTTTCATAATTAATTTAGCGGCTACTTCTTCACTCACCCCTGCGAAGTCGAGCAGATCATCTACCGCTTGCTCGGCTAAATTGTCCATCGTTATAATACCTTTACTCGCTAATTCGAATGCCAACTCTTCCGACATGCCATCCATCGCCAATAAATCTTCAGCAGGCTCTGCTGTTTCGATTTTTTCTTCTTGTGCAATCGCATTTATCAGCAGAATATCCTTCGCTCGCGACCTCAGTGTTTCCACCAACTGGGCATCAAAGCCATCAATTTCGAGCATTTCGCTACTCGGTACATAAGCGATTTCTTCAACCGTATTGAAGCCAACCTCAACCAGCACGGTTGCAATATCCTGATCAACGTTCAACTGCTGTTTAAATTCCTCAACTAATTTGTGTAACACTTCTTCGGAATCTTTATTTACCTCATCAGCATCTCGAACATTAAGCTCCCAGCCAGTTAATTCAGTGGCCAGACGTACATTTTGTCCGCCACGCCCTATCGCCTGCGACAAACTATCGCTAGAAACAGCGACATCCATAGTATGCTTATCTTCATCGACGACGATAGATTCAATTTCTGCAGGAGCCATCGCATTAATTACAAACTGGGCATCATTATCATTCCATAAAATGACATCAATACGTTCACCATTCAATTCATTAGAAATAGTCTGAACTCTCGAGCCACGCATACCGACACAAGCACCCACCGGATCTATGCGTAGATCATTCGTCTGCACCGCTACTTTTGCTCTTGAACCAGGGTCACGGGCAGCGCCAAGCACATTAATCATACCCTCACCCACTTCAGGAACTTCCAGACGAAACAGAGCTAGTAGTAACTCAGGCGCGGTACGACTGACAAATAACTGCGGACCACGCACCTCGGTACGGACTTCTTTTAAATACCCGCGAATTCGATCACCTACCCGGACTGATTCTCTAGGGATCATGTGTTCACGCGGAATATAAGCATCCGCATTACCACCTAAATCCATATAGACACTGCCTTTTTCTATGCGCTTAATCACTCCTGTGACTAATTCGCCTACTTTATCTATATAGGCATCGGCGACTTTTTTACGCTCCGCTTCGCGTACTTTATGAATAATGACCTGCTTGGCTGCCTGCGCTGAAATCCGCCCAAATTCGACAGCCTCTATGTCATCTTCAACAAAATCATCGACTTCTATTTCAGGCTCATCTAATTGCGCAACTTGCAATGAAATTTGCGTGGTTGGAAATTCAATTCCCCCAGGAAACTCAGCACTTTCCTCCACCACCTGCCAGCGTCTAAAAGTTGTATTTTCACCTGTAATCCGATCTATAGAAACACGCGCTAAAATAGGAAATGCATAACGTGAAACAGTCGCACTTTCCAATGCGGACTCTATCGCCTGAAATATAATTTCTTTTTCTATATCTTTTTCGTTGGAAAAAACATCTACAACCAATAAAACATCTTTGTCTGCCATCTAGACCTCCTTATATTGAATAGTCTGGCTCAAGCCGTGCCTTTGACATCGCTTGAAATGGAACTTTATAAACCTGACCATCCTGTTGCAGATAAACATTATCATCCTCAACCTTTTCGATCAACCCTGTTATTTTTCGTCTACCGTCGACAGGCTTAAATAAATTTACCTCTGCGATATGACCAATAAATTGTTCAAATTGCGTTAACTTAAATAGCGGTCTGTCCATACCAGGCGATGAAACTTCGAGATTATATTCTCCCGCGATAGGGTCCTCCACATCCAGCACCCCACTTACTTGATGACTGACTTTAGTACAGTCCTCCATCCCGACGCCCTGTTCAGCATCAATGAAAATGCGCAAAAATCCATGTTTGGGGTGAGAGTTATATTCAACTCCCACGCATTCATAACCCAGGCCTTCAACCACGGGTTCTATTAATTCAAGTAAATGTTCAGGAGCCTGCTTCATTACGCCTCACTTTCTTGCACACATAAAAAAAGAGGCTAAAGCCCCCTTCCATACACAACCTTATATCCCTGTTTCCTAACACCTAGAAACAGAAAAACCCCATAAAGGGGTCTTTAAAAATCTGGTAGCGGGGGCAGGATTTGAACCTACGACCTTCGGGTTATGAGCCCGACGAGCTACCAAGCTGCTCCACCCCGCGATTGATTTTTTTAATTATACTGGGTATTTAGAATCTAGCAAGTTTAATTTCAAATTAAATGCATTAGCACTAATACCAGACCCGCTATCAGCCCAGCAATAACATCATCCAGCATAATTCCAAACCCACCAGATATTTTCTGATCTATCCACTTTATTGGCCAGGGCTTGATAATATCGAAGATTCTGAACAACACAAATCCCAATATTAGATTTTGCCAACTAAAAGCGACAAACCACATAGTAATTAAAAATCCGGCAATCTCATCCCAGACTATCCCGCCAAAATCATGTTCGCCTAATTTGTCTGCCGCAATTCCACAAATCCAAACCCCCACAACCGAACATAACAGAGTTACAACACTATATATCCAGAGGTTGGTCTGAATTAATACTAAATAAATAGGTACTGCTGCTAAAGTTCCAAAGGTTCCCGGCGCCTTCTTTGCCAGCCCCGAGCCAAATCCAAAAGCCAGGCATAGAACCGGGTCTAATAATATTTGCCGTGCGCTAAGTTGATTCTTTCCTACTTTATTCAAAAACATTACTATCACTCGCCATTAAACCTGCCATAACCTTGTAAACCCCTAGAAACATCAATTGAACGCTAGTTTTCCGTGCTGGATATTGAAAAATAATTTCTTTCACAGGAACGAGCACGAAATACAGTAAACACCTAAATTTGGAAGCGGGGTCTTTAGCCTGCATTTAATAAGTAGCCTAAAGGACTGCGCCCCATTGTACCTGCTATCATTCGTGAACATTCCTAAGCTAGATTCAATAATAATTTTGGATGTTTATATTTTTTACCTCTCTAAGACCATTCTCTTCGAGCTATTTTTGTCTTTCAGGCCCAGCTTTTCCACAAAATCAATGCCCAACTGATGCTCCTAAGTTAAAGTGCTCAAAACCCGCTTGATTAAATTGAGAAGTTTTTCCTAAGCGCATTATACGCAAACCTTGTTGTTCTTCAATAGCGCCTATGCAGGTGCAGGCAATATTAAGCTTGCTGGCATTATCTGCATTTATGGTAAAACATAATTCATAATCATCACCTGCAACCAAGGGCATCTGCCAATCCCCCGTTTGCTGTATATAATGAATTACTGCGTCAGGTAATGGTATTTTCTCATAGTCCAGTGTAGCGCCAACACCACTTTTACTTAGAATATGTCCCAGATCAGCAGCCAGCCCATCGGAAATATCAATACAGGCATGCGCTAAAGAGCGTATAGCGAGGCCTTCTTTAATACGCGGCTCGGGGCAATGAAAGCGCTGCAAAGCCTGTTGCATATCTTGCCCTGCATACCCTTGTTTAATTTTTAAGCCCAAACCTGCATTACCAATACTTCCGGT
>DUBW01000072.1 GCA_012960135.1 Methyloprofundus sp. | reverse complement strand
GGGGGGGGGCGTTGAATTGGGTATACGTGTCTGTATTATGGGTTCATGTCGCATCATAAGGTCTTGCAAAAAGAAACTAATGACAAAATAGCTATTGAAATGGTTAAAACGACACAGGAAAAATTTCCGAAGTTCAACGCATGCAGCTTTGATAAAAGTTTTTACAGCAAGGGCAATCAAACGGGACATGGAACGACAACGATTGGCCAAAAAAAGTAAGCCGCCTAAATTTTTTTAAGGAAGTGAACTCATTTTAGGGGTGGGTACGTTTAAAAAGTGGTCAAATAGTACTGCACCGAAAAAACTCGTAACAAGTAGGTGAATTTTAATCCCAACTGAGCCAATTTGAAAATTATTTCACTCGATTGGGTGTGGTTTTTTTAAAAAAAACGGATTTTTCGTTCAAGTACTAATGAAGAATCACTCTGCGCGTTTTAAATTGCATTTATTTGTTTTTCACGTACAATTCCTGTTCCATTTTCTGGTCCTGACGGAAGTTCATCTCTCCCGACGGTTAAAAGGGAAGTTTGGTGCGGATCTATTCCAATACCAACGCTGCCCCCGCAACGGTAAATAAGTTTAAAATCATCAAAAACCACTGTGCTTTGCATGGGAAGGTATTGATTTTAGTTATCCATACTTATAAGCCCGGAGACCTGCCTGAAATGTTATTTGGTGCAGCGGAGGGCTGTTGACGGATGAATTAGCCCTTCTTAGCTTTTTTTTCGTTTTTTTCCTCTACTGTGTTCTTACACTTTTTTGTGCGGGCGGCACATAGGAAATTATGAAAAAAATTATTATCGCTAGTCTTTGCTTATTTAGTACTCTTCCTGCTTCAGTATATGCTGAAGACACCCTAGCTCTTGCTCCCTTAACAGTCACGGCTACTCGTAGCGAACTAGATTCACGGCTTGTTTCTAGCACTGTTATTACTCGATACGATATAGAACGTAAACAAATTAATAGTATTGAACAGGCTTTGCGGGGTATTGCAGGGGTTAATGTTGTTAATAGTGGTGGTTTGGGTAAAAACACCTCGGTTTTTTTACGGGGTACCGAGTCCGACCAGATTTTGGTTTTGATTGATGGCGTACGGGCTGGGTCTGCTACATCAGGTGGTGCTGCTTGGCAGCATATACCCATTAGCGAGATTGAATCCATTGAAGTTATACGGGGACCTAAATCTAGCATTTATGGAGCCGATGCCATAGGTGGGATTATTCATATTCATACCCGAAATGCAATTGCATCAAAATCAGCCATTAATCCAGTATTTTCAGTAGGAACTGGTACTTATGCTCATTATAAGGTTCAAGGTGGCGTGTCGGGTGCGGTTGATAAGGCCTGGTACAATACCCATTTAAGCTATCAACAGACCGAGGGTTTTAACTCCTGCGCTGGGGCGTTAGGCTATGGTTGCTTTACCAATGAGCCGGATAGAGATGGTTATAAGAATTATGCTGGGTCAGCACGTCTCGGTTATCATCTTACTGATTGGTTAAGTCTGGAAGCGCATGCTCTTTATAGTGGTGGACAGACAGATTTTGATGGTGATTATGTCAATGAAGCTGACTTTGCACAACTTATTTATGGGGGAAAGGCGACTATACAGGCAATGGACTTCTGGCGAATTGATTTAACCGGAGGTGTAAGCGAGGATGACTCAACGAATTATTTAAATGGCATGAAAAAAAGTACTTTCGATACCCAGAGAGTTTCATTTTCAGCATTGAATAATTTTACTTTGATGCCCGAGCATTTGCTGTCATTAGGTTATGATTTTCAAGATGACAGTATAGATAGTACAGAGAATTTTGCAGAAACATCACGTTATAACAATGCGGTATTTATCCAATATCAAGGCCAGTTAGCTAATAACCAGTTTATACTGGCTTATCGTAGCGACTTTAATCAGCAGTTCGCGCAGAATAGTACCTGGAATGCTTCATGGGGCTATGCTTTTGATAATGAGATTCTGGTCTCGGCATCTTATGGTACAGCTTTTAAAGCGCCAACCTTTAACGAACTTTATTTCCCAGATTTTGGTAATAGCAACTTAAATCCTGAAAAGTCGCAAAGTTATGAAATAGGTGTTAGCGGTGAGCATATTAACTGGAATTGGTCTCTTAATGGTTATTTAACTTATATTGATGATATGATTACATATGATAGCTCAATATTTGCACCAAATAACTTGAGTGCTGCGCGTATTATGGGATTGGAGGCGATAGTTGGCGGGCAGTTTTATGGCTTCGATATGCTAGTTAATTATAGTGCACTCGATCCAAAAAGCATGGACTCAGCTACGTTTGGTAATGTTTTACCCAGACGTGCTCAGCAAACGTTTCGTCTTGACATAGACAGGCAGTTTGGATACGCAAGTATAGGAACTACGCTAAATGTTGAAGGGCGACGCTATGATGATTTGCAAAATAATCGTCAAATAGATGGTTTTGTAACCTGGGATATAAGAGCAGAATATCAATTCTTCGAGCAAGTAACTTTACAAAGCACAGTCAATAACATCCTAAATACTCAGTATCAAACAGTAGCAGGTTATAACTCCCCTGGAGTTACCGTTTTCTTTCATTTACGCTATGAACCAACACTTTAAGAGGTCTATATGAATTGGATACAACATAATAAACAGTATTTAACTATTTCTGCACTTGCAACGTTGATGGCGCTAACGCGTTCAGATCATTTTGGAAGCGCAATTACTCTACCTGATGCTTCTCTGGCGGTATTTTATTTGGCGGGTATTTTTACCTGCGGAATCGCGAGTTTAGCCGTGCTATTGACAGAAGCCGCTTTGCTGGATTATATTGCGATTACCCACTGGCAAGTCAATGATTATTGTATTTCTCCAGCATATGTTTTTTTAATCCCTACTTATGCAGTCATGTTTTTTACAGGGCGCTGGAGTGCTAAGTACTCTGCATTAGATGTTCATGACTTAAGTCGACAGTTTGCTTATTTATTGGTTGCAGCTTCGATAGCATTTTGGATTTCCAATGGAAGTTTTTACCTGCTTTCAGGGAAGTTTCCCGATCTGTCAGTTGTACAATATGTGGAACGAATTGCAAAATATTTTCCTGCTTATATAAGCTCTACTTTAATCTATAGCTTAACTGTTTTAATTGTTAGCAAGCTTATTCAAATGGTTTATATAGGAAAAGTTGAATTCAACTCATAAGTATAGTGTAGCAGTGCTATTTTAGTAGTAGCTGAAAAGAGATCAACTGCTATAGTTCTCACTCTTCTCAAACCAACGAAATGTCACTGGCTTCTGGGTGACACATTGATATTTTCTGACCAATTAAATGACCATTCTTGGCTGGCAGCTGTCATTCAGGAGTCAAGCCAATCTAACTGCGTCTGTTAGATTGGATTTGGGCTAATACACTTTATTCTTGTTCGGTTTCAGGCGCTTCCATTAGTAATAAATCATTTACCTGCTTTTTATATTCCATGGCCTGGCTAATTAATTTCCTTGCTTTTTGTCTCCAAAACCACCATCTGATGGTTTTTTTTCAGACCAGTTTAAGTGGATTGTCGAGCATATTATCAACCCCTGTATTGCGGTTGCCATTTTGCAGAGAACTGGAGCTGTTTTCTCTAGTATTTAAATGACAGCCTTTACGCTGTCCGGTTCTGTGTTCTTTACTATGAAATAATTCGCGCCCCTTTTGTGCTAAAGGTGATGAAAAATACATATTATCCAGGTCTAGATCTTAGGTGTGTAGTTTCACCAGGTTTATCAAAGGCATCTATGTTTGCGAGTAATAAACAAAACTGGCGTAATAATAAGGGTTGTTCCAGTGCGGCTAATTCCGGGTTGGTTTCGGCGATAAATAAAGGGTCATTATTAGGCAAGCGGGCAATATGTTTTGGGTCGATTGTATGGTTATTATCTTGCCTATGAGCAGTGCTACAGGTACGACCATGGTCATCCAAAGTTTCGTTGATAATAAGTCTTTACCCCAGACAATTTGAGCAGCAAAAGCATCGTTTAATGATTGATTTTTTGATTTCGCGCAGGCAGCTTTGGGTAAGAGCTGATTGATAAAAGTCCCCAGGTAGTCGGTAGATAAGTCAGCTTGATTTGCTCAGGCCCGATTTGTACAGTCATCCATATTGGTCACGATAAAATACGTTTTGAAATAAACTAGGTGAGCCTATTAACAGGGTTTGTTTGAACGGGTCTTGCTTGTCTGCAGTAATAACAACTTGTTTAACAGCAAGATCCTTTGTTGCTGATCTGTTTGACTGAGATCTTAGGTGAAATTGCTGTTCACCTGCATCGGTTAGTTGTCCTAAAGGAATGCTGATTTTGTTGTTATTATCAGATTTCAGACTAGCTATTAGCCAAAGATCATAAGTACCGGGCTTTAAACCTTTCGCAGATGCTGCGCAACTTGAAATTAATGATGCTTTATTTGTTGGTGATATATTAAATTTTACTATAAACATCAATGGTCTGACTGGGCATAAATTACCTTTTGGTTATCCTGGATGTAACCGTACGTGATCAGCAAGGTGATATTGCCTTTGCTCAGGATTTGTTTACAGACCAGGCCAAAGAAGTCAGCCCAGATACTGAAATTACAGTTCTGACCAAGGAAACTGATGATTACTATTCGCGCCCTATTCTTTCACATGGATTTAGCAAACCGGATATAGAACAGACTATTATTATGAAAACCTTTGCTCAATTAGAGCAAAAAAGTATTCATGTTATCAGCGGCGCTGAGGTAATAGCCATAGACCGTCAGCAGCAAAGGAGATATAACCACGCTTGAATATGATAAGCAGGGAGTCCCTACTTTTGCGAAAGCTCATTTTGGGCATCCAAGCCCACAACGCGGCAAAAGCTTAACGGGACTGATTAAAATCTACGATGCCCTGATTCGCCCTGCGTCCACTTATAAAAACCCTAGAGGGTTTTTTATTTAGCGACCTCAAATGGATTGACGCGATGTCGGAATGCTTTGTATTTTCTCTACGCAAAAAGATGCTTCGAGAAAATACCCGGCCCTATGGCTATCAGGGACTAAAAATCTTGACTTCGCTTAAGCTCCATTTTCAGGATTTTCAGCGCTAGTCAGTTATTCCTGCATTAATCAACTTGATTACGCGTATCCTTAGCAACTAATGCTAAAGCAACATAACCCCAGCCATGAAAAATCATATCTATGGCGATTAACAATCCGATAATCCAGGTACCCGACATCGGCCAGGCAGTCATAATCATCCCACCAAAGATCAAGGCTAATAGGCCGCTCACTAATGATACCCACCAGCCTTTTACTGCTTTAAGCTGGATAGCCATAGCCACACGCATCACTCCAACCGCCATAAAAATAGCGGCAATCATCATAGTAATGATTTCCGAGGCTAGTAAAGGATTGGTGATAATAATAACGCCGCCAATTAAATAGGCAATCGCAATCAGGACGTGAATCACAATACTTTTCCAGCCCCTGCATCCTAGCCCCTGAACTAACTGAAATACACCGCCAAATAGCATCAAAAATCCAAAAAATAACATGCTAACCATAGTTAGCGCAAAAGTCATACCCAGGCCAATCGTTCCTAGAAGTATAAATGCAATACCCAGGGCAAGCAGCCAACCCCATTTCTCATGTATTTCACCTAGTTGACTCGTAAAAACTGAATCTAGTTGTGTATTAGTATTCATAGTCTATTCCTGATTAATTATTATTTTTGGAAAACATTAGGGGGGGGGTAATTACCCGCGGATGTGTCAAACTTCCGCATATTATTAAATCCTCACTCCCAAGCATAGCAGAAAGTAGATATTTTTCAGTAAACTGTTCTACTTTTTTGCTTTAACTTAATAGCAAGTACTTATACAGGCTACTCATTCTCAACAATATAAAGTATTACATAATATGGCCAAGATCATACTTAAAAAACCTTCTATGGCGATTTTTCAAGCATTCAAACTATAAAAGACACTAACACCTTAATTAAGCGTACATTTTTTATAGATTTTTATCAAAAAAAACTAGCAGAAACAGCTAATTTTTAGCATCATTAGCGGTTAAATAGCATATAGACATACCCTTTTCAGATTCAAGGGATATGAAACCAAATACCATCGTTACTTTAACAGCTCTGCCTTTATTAATTGCCTCTAGTCTTAGTTCAATCAGCCAGGTAAATAATCATGTTCAATGACATTCAAGATCATCAACATTAAACACCAGAACATAAGTACAACGACTCCTCTGAGCAACAACTGGAAACACCTCTAACTGATGCCGGGGCAGAAGACCCTTCCACTGTTAACTTAGAAGCCATGACCATTTCTTCTGAACGACCTCAGGAAGCTTTTGAATCAATTGATCTGATAAAAAAAGACCTGGGAATTGCCACAGATGACGCAGATTTCTTAAAGCAACCCCCTGAGTATCTGTAACACGCCAGAGCGGTAACGCCTGTAACCCAATATTAAGAGGGCTCGGAGGCACGCGTTTAAACATATCCATTGATAGCGTCTCCTTTGGAGGAGTTTGTAACCACCGCATGGGTCTAGCAACCGCCTATGTTAGTCCGGGGCCATTTGATCAGCTTATTTTACTCAAAGGTAGTCAATAGCTAATATTTTGTGAGGCCGAAGAAACCGGTATGCTAAAAAATTAAATATCTCTATCATGAGACTTTCTGATTAATTTCATTAGCTCGCACAAACTGATTTATTGCAGTAAGGGTATCAGGTAAATCCCATTGAACTTTCGATTTACCGTTCTCAACTAAATATTTATTCGCTTTAGTAAATGGCTTTTGTCCAAAAAAACCTCGATATGCCGATAAGGGTGATGGGTGCGGTGCTTGCAGAACACAATGCCTGGTCCTATCAATCAATATCCCTTTTTTCTGGGCATAACTGCCCCAGAGCATAAATACCACATGCTCTGCATGCTCATTGATTTCAGCTATTATTTTATCTGTAAATTGTTCCCAGCCTTTGCCTTGGTGAGAAGCCGCATTGTTTTGTCCAACACTCAGTACGCTATTAAGCAATAACACACCTTGCATAGCCCAACTAACTAGGCAACCATGCTCAGGCCTAGGAATAGCTAGGTCGTTATGCAATTCTTTGTAGATATTGATTAATGAAGGTGGGACTTTAGCCTCAGGTGGAACCGAGAAACAAAGACCGTGTGCCTGGCCTTTGCCATGATAGGGGTCTTGCCCTAAAATAACGACTTTAACTTGATCAAATAGCGTAAGGTTTAAGGCTGTAAAATATTGCGCTGCTTGCGGGTATATTATCTTGCCCTGTTGCTTTTCCTCGGTTAGAAATTCGCGTAACGACTGCATATATTCAAGTGAAAATTCACCTTGCAATCGTTCTTTCCAGGACGGGTCCATTTTTATGCGCGCATTTTCAGCTATACTCATCATGATTTTTAATGAATCAAAGGAACAAAAAAAACGGGCTATTAAGCCCGCTTCTTCAGCATAAAGTTAAAATAACTTACATTTCCTGATGACCAGCTTGCCCAGCCTTCCTATCTAATGATATGTCATTATCGCTATCTTCAACCGTTTCAGTTTCTACATCGACCTGAGCGCTGTTATCTGTATCATCCTCTTCTGGCTCATCAACAGGCGGATCAATTTTTTCACCATCCAATAACTTTGCAATCTGGAATTTATCGATTGTTTCCCAGTCCATTAGAGCGTGCGCCATATTATGTAATATCTCAATATTCTTATTTAAGATATCTTCAGCGCGTTGATAATTTCTATCAATCACTATACGCACTTCTTCATCGATAACTTGTGCCATTTGTTCAGACATAGGTTTACTTTGCGAACCCATATAGCCCTCATTATCTCCATAATCCATAGGCCCTAGCTTATCCGACAAGCCCCATTTGGTAACCATACTTCTGGCTAGCTGTGTAGCACGTTCAATATCATTTGATGCGCCAGTAGTCACTTTATTTTTACCGTAAATAATTGCCTCGGCAATACGCCCCCCAAACAATCCTGAAATCTGACTTTCCAGCTTATCTTTACTGGCACTGTATTGATCGCGCTCGGGTAAAAACATGGTAATACCTAAAGCGCCCCCACGAGGCATAATACTCACCTTATAGACTGGATCATGCTCAGGTACATGTTGCCCAACGATTGCATGCCCCGCCTCATGATAGGCAGTCATTAACAAATCTTCTTTGCGCATGACCATTGAGCGCTTTTCAGCACCCATCAATAACTTATCTCGGGCCCGATCAAGATTATCCATATTGACAACCCGCTTATTATTTCGTGCCGCAAGTAAAGCGCCTTCATTAACCAGATTAGCCAGCTCTGCACCTGAAAATCCAGGTGTACCACGCGCTAAATCTTTAATACTGACATCTTCTGCTTGAGGTATTTTTTTAATATGTACCTTGAGAATTTGCTCGCGACCTTTGATATCTGGCAGACCTACATGCACTTCTCTATCAAACCGTCCCGGTCTTAATAAAGCCTTATCCAGTACATCAGAGCGGTTAGTTGCTGCGATAACAATAATACCTTCATTGCCACTAAAACCATCCATTTCAACCAGTAACTGGTTTAAGGTTTGCTCACGCTCATCATTACCGCCGCCGCCAGGGCCAGAGCCTCCACGCTGCCGACCCACAGCATCAATCTCATCAATAAATATAATGCAAGGTGCGCGTTTTTTTGCCTGTTCAAACATATCACGTACGCGAGACGCTCCTACCCCAACAAACATTTCAACAAAGTCAGAACCCGAAATAGAGAAAAAAGGAACCTTCGCCTCTCCTGCAATCGCTCGAGCCAATAAGGTTTTACCTGTTCCAGGAGGGCCTACTAATAACACTCCATGAGGGATCTTTCCGCCGACAAATTCGTATTTAGATGGATCTCTTAAGAAATCAACCATTTCCATAACATCTTCTTTAGCTTCTTCTACACCGGCAACATCAGCAAAACCTACTTTAACTTCATCTTCTTCCAGTAATTTTGCACGGCTTTTCCCCATACCCATCTGACCGCCACCGCCACCGCTTGCGCCCTGTTGTTTACGGAAAAAGTAAACCCAGACAGCAATCAGCAACAACATAGGAGCCCAGGAAATAAAAATCTGCGTGAGCATGGATTGTTTTTCCGGCATTGCTACTTTAATTTTTACGCCATATTCAATCAAGTCATCGATCAGGTGATCATCGCCTGGATTATAAGTAACAAAAGGCTCACCACCATGCAGTTTACCTTTAATCGTTTCACCCGTAATCGTAACTTCAGATACCGAACCATTGCGGATATCATCGATAAATTCGGAATATAAAATTGAATAATTTTTCTCATAACCAGGCTGCATTCTGCCCATTATGCTAAACAACATAGTGCCAATCACAACAAACATTGCGACCCTGATAAGAATTTTCATCATAATATTCCTCTAAATTAAACCTAGAATTTTTTTCTTTGTTTTTTCTGTATTCTGCTCGTCTGTTTAATGGTATAAATTAACCTAGAAAAGCAAACCCTCTCATATAATAATAAGGACGAACCATGCCAATTTCAAGTGACCTAGTCGATGAATTAGCTATTTTAGCACGTTATAACCTCAGTACGACGCAGGAAGGAATAAAAGTACACCATACTGCCTCCCCGGAAACAATTGCCGCAATAAAGCGCCTACATGAAAAAGATCTGGTGACACAGGATGACGGGGGCTATCTAACAGCTTTAGGGATAGAAACAGCCGAACATATACAAAAGGCACTCACCATATTAACTTCCAAATAAATCCTCCGCTTACATTAATTATTTTATATATTAGAATATATTAAAATAAACATGTGATTTTTCCCTATGAAATCACTTACCTTAATAAAGGCACCTATGAAAAATTATCTTTGCATAATTATCTTATCAATTTTTATGACTGGCTGCTCATCTCTCACGGTGAGTACCGACTATGATAATAAAATTGATTTTTCTAATTTCAAGACTTATCACTGGCACGGCAGAAATGAGTACAATGCTTCAAGTTTAAAATATCTTGATCCCATCATGGATAAACGTATTCGCGATGCAATCAATGCTCAATTTCTTAGCCAACATTATACTAAACTAGCAGCCGATGCCGGAAAGGTCGATTTTCTAGTTAATTACAGTATCGTAGTAGATGATAGAGTTGATATACGCACCTATAATAATTATAACGGTCTGTATCCAGGTTATAGCTATCGGGGCAGATATGGTTATTATGGCCGTGGATATGGGGCTGCTTACAACACTGGCCCTGAAACTCAGGCCACCCATTACAAACAGGGCACACTCATTATTGATATACTCGACCCTAAAACAGACCAGCTTATATGGCGCGGCTCTGCGGATGGTCGCTTACCCAAAGGTTCCGATAGAAATAAAAGTGATAAACTTGCGCAAAAATATGTCAATAAAATATTAGAGGAATTCCCACCTAAAGTTAAATAATCGCTCTGTGCCGCCCTACAGGCGGCACTTAAACCACTACTCCATCAATAAGTCTAAACTTTTTCTATTGACTTAGGTCCACTTCTAAAACAAAGACTTCTAACTTATCTATCGCGACCCTTTAACCACCTCAGTTTGAACTGAACTCATAAAAGTAGACTTTAGAGAGGACGCATTAAACATCTGTTTAAACCGGCTCAATGTACGCATTTTTTCGGCACCACATTCCGGGCAAAACCCAAGTATTCTGATATATCTTCCCACAAAGTATCTGGCTCAATACCGCTGTCAGCATCACCTAGTTCTTCATCATAAATGTGATCATAAACAGAACATGGGTATTTCTTGAATGCAGACATGGTTATTTCCTGTAATAAAAAAGAATATTAAGAATTTAAGAAAGCTATTATTAAGCAACTTTGACTTTAATAGTATTTTACGGTTGGCTCAAATGAAAAAAAGGACTTCAGAGTATAAGGTTTTAAGGTGTTAGAAAAAGTAAGTCCTGATATAGTAAATATAAGACCTTTGCTGGTTTATAAGCTATAGTGAATGATTGTTAGACCCTGGTGAAAGAATGAAAGCAATTGCGTATCAAGTTGATAGTGATAATAAAACAGGCCATTTTATAGAAGTAGAACAACAGGTAGAAAAAGCTGCTGGTCATGACTTACGGGTAAAAATTGAGGCAATTTCTGTTAACCCGGTTGATTATAAAGTACGCCAAAGTATTATAAGTTCTCAAGACCAGCCTCGAGTTCTGGGCTGGGATGCTGCTGGCGTAGTCGAGTCGGTAGGTGACAAAGTTTGCCTATTTAAGCCTGGTGATCGGGTGTTTTATGCTGGTGATATTACGCGTAGTGGCAGTAATGCAGCTTATCAATTAGTAGACGAACGTATCGTGGGTGGTATGCCAAAATCGCTGGACTTTGCAGAGGCAGCAGCGTTACCTCTGACCAGTATTACTGCCTGGGAAGCCTTGTTCGATAGGCTCAAGATTAATCCGCAAACGGATAAAGGTAAACATATATTGATCATTGGTGGCGCGGGGGGAGTAGGCTCAATCGCCATTCAACTCGCTAAACAAGTTGCCGGATTAAATGTTATTGCTACCGCCTCCAGAGAGAAAAGCCGGCAGTGGTGCTTATGCCTGGGTGCGGATAAAGTTATCAATCATCATGCAGATATGCCGGAGCAATATAAACATAAGGAGCTTACCATGCCAGACTATATACTTTGCCTTAATGATACTGACGCGCATATGCATGCCATGATGACATTAATAGCTCCTCAGGGCATGATTTGCAGTGTGGTTGAAACCCGGGAAAGCCATGACTTAGATAAATTAAAAACCAAAAGCGCGGGTTTTGTTTGGGAGTTTATGTTTACCCGGTCCATGTATAAAACAGCCGATATGATTAAGCAGCACCAATTATTAAATGAGTTAGCAAGACTGGTTGACGCCGGGGAAATTAAAACTACCTTAAACAAAACCTATAAGCAGCTTTCAGTAGATAATATTATCGCAGCACATAAGCAACTTGAAGCAGGTTCAAGTATCGGGAAGGTAGTACTGCTTAAATAAAAGGGCGAGAATCCTTGGCTAGTCAGAAGTAAATAATAAAAGTTCTGTGGTTATCTCACAAAAACAAAGCCCCTTGTATTTATATGATTTTTAACTTACTGCAATTGCATAGTCTGTACATACTTGTTACTATCATTTTGCAGTAATTGAATATCCTGAATTCGTAGCATAATAACAAAGAGGAAACGTGATGAGTGAAGAAAGTGAAGGAAGTGAAGGAAGTGAAGAAGCAAGTCTCTATGATCAAATTGGCGGAGAAGCAGCCGTTGACGCTACAGTTGATCTGTTTTACCGTAAAGTGTTAAGTGACCACCGGATTAATCGTTTTTTTGCTAAAACTGATATGGAAGGGCAGGTTGCCAAGCAGAAGGCGTTTTTTACCATGGCATTTGGTGGGCCAAATAATTATACCGGCGGCGATATGCGCACGGTACATGCACGTTTAGTAAAAATGGGTTTGGATAGTTCGCATTTTGATGCGGTAATGGAGCACTTGGGTGCTACTCTGACAGAATTAGGTGTACCCGATAATCTAATTGCACAAGCAGCCGCAATTGCAGAAAGTACGCGTAAGGATGTGTTAGGTAAATAAAAGTATTTTGCCTTCCTAAAGCACTTTAGGAAGGCAATGTTTGGATTCAAGAGCAATATCTGAGAGGTTAATGTTAGTTCTAACGTTCAGATTATTTCGTCAGAACCGGTAAGTAGATTTGCTCCTCCCCCTAAACATAATTGACGTTACGCGCGGATGGATCCGTAATAGTAACTATATGACTCTATGTGAAATGCAGTGGGTAAACAAACTTCATTTTTCCACAGAGAAAGTAAATCATGTTGATAAAGTTGTTGATATTGCGGTAACCTCTAGCGCGTCTTTTGGCTAATTGTACCTTGCTATTAATGCCTTCCAATATACCGTTAGTGATGTGTGATTCAACAAAGTGAACAATGCCTGACCAATGCGCTTTAACTGTTTTTGCAAAGATCAAGAAGGTCGGTATTTTAGCGACTTCTCCTGCGTTGCACCACTGCGTCAGGAAGGAGCATGCCGCTGGTTTGTTGGGCATTCCCCATAAAACATTGAATAGAACTTTCAGTCGATAGGCTTCATCTAGCTTTGGACAAGGTGGAATCATTTCTACCCGTGATGCTTCTTGTTTAGCCGAAAGATTTTCTCGATTTTTTAGGAGCGTGTACTTTATCCATAGCCTCGTTGAGTAATTTGACCACATGAAACCGGTCGAAAGTAGGTGGCTGCGCCAGCAATAAAAGCGGGTGAAAGATCCATACTCAGCTCCGTGACTTGTTCCTCTGGAACCCCTTTTTTTCCAGGTGTTGCTGAATACTTTTCAGCATTGCCTTGCCTTTTTCTTTACAGACATGGATGACACCTGATGCGTCCAGATCAACACCCAAGATGACATATTTATGACCTTTCTTTGGCAGTGTCTCATCTACTCCTAACCGAATTATTGTGGATGGATCATCTGACTGGATCGCTTTTCCGATCCACTGGCATTTCTCGCTCAATTAAGACCATTGCAAACGCCTCAAACAAGAGGGTGACGCCGCTACTAACATTACTATAGTGTAATTTCCTTGTCATACTAGCAGTAACAGGGCGAGTTTTCTATGGGATTGCTCAGGCGGAGCTTAGATATGGAGAATTGTAGGGTGGCTGTGTAGCGGATTTGTTATAAGTGTAGGCTTCTTACTCAGAAACCAGTGATGACTTTTATGGGTAGGCAGAAAATAAATCCGGGTTGCAGAAGTTTTGCGGAGGAATCTACTGATTGCGGGTGCTGCTAATAAAGCGGTTAAGTTGGGCGCGTCACTACAGCTCGTTTGCCCAACTGTCTTGCTAATCTTCTACGGTCGATTTTTCTAAGCCTGCATAAGCAGGGCAATATCCTGTATAGCCTGTAGCAACCAATACCAGGCCGATTAATAGTAAAGCCACAGAGGCTACAAATAAAGAGGTAAATAATAAAGCAGCACCTGCGTAGATGCGTATTCGTTTTTCTTTACTGCCGACATTTATTTCAAATTTAAGCATGCGTTTAAAATCAAAGTTCATGGTTATACCCGTTGTTAAAATTATTATAAGATATTGAGATGTGATCACTTAGGAACGCGCAGGGAATAAGTTGAGCATCTGGCGCAGGATTTTTATTTGTATTCAAGGCCTAGAAACAGGAGCATAGCTAGCTACGTAACTGTTTCTGCAGCACCGAAGATGGATAAAAAGACAAGTGAGTTGCTTAAATTATTTCGTGCACGTTCTTTAATTATCATTAAACTTTTTTAAATATACAGGGCTAATGAAAATGTGCAAGTGCCGCTTGCAAAAAAACAGCGAAAAATCATGCATTATTAATGTCATTATTCTGTTCGGGTATAATAACTTGTTTGTATATTACCCTGGCGAGGGTCATTTTTCAGGTGGTGCTGTAGCCAGTGCTATAAGTTGATTTTGCTGAACATTTAAATGTTTTCGAGTGATGGGCTGTCACCATATCCAGTGTGGTGTTTAATCATCCCTTCAATTATCATCAGGCAAGTTAAATAGGTTAAATAATGGATGTAGCGGCAATTATTAATTCTTTAAATGATGCACAGCGTGAAGCAGTCTCTGCACCACCTCGGTCTATGCTGATTTTGGCAGGTGCGGGCAGTGGTAAAACGCGAGTATTGGTGCACCGGATTGCCTGGTTAATTAAGGTCGAGCATATTTCGCCACATAATCTACTGGCCGTTACTTTTACCAATAAAGCCGCTAAAGAAATGCGTACTCGTGTTGAGGATTTGTTAAATATTTCTGCACGCTCCATGTGGATAGGAACTTTTCATGGCCTGGCGCATCGTTTATTACGTCAGCATAATAAAGAAGCGAAGCTACCCGATACTTTTCAGGTGATTGATTCGGATGATCAATTACGCCTGATAAAGCGCCTGATGAAAGCGATGAACATCGATGATAATCGCTGGCCACCCAAGCAAGTTGTCTGGTTTATTAATGCGCAAAAAGATGAAGGCATTCGTGCCGGGCATGTTCAGGAAACGGATGACGTGTACCAGCAACAGTTGCTGGTTATCTATCATGCCTACGAAGACTTATGTAACCGCTCAGGTCTGGTGGATTTTGCTGAGCTGCTTTTAAAGGCACATGAAACACTGCGTGATAATGCGGAATTATTAGCGTTTTATCGTGAGCGTTTTAAATATGTACATGTCGACGAATTTCAAGATACTAATACAGTGCAATATGCCTGGTTACGCTTATTAACCGAAGGGCAGGACAACCTTTTTGTCGTCGGAGATGATGATCAGTCAATTTATGGCTGGCGCGGGGCGAAAATTGAAAATATGTATAATTTTCAAAAGCATTACCCCAACCATCAGCTGATACGCTTAGAGCAGAATTATCGTTCTACCGGCAATATTCTTAAAGCTTCGAATGCCTTGATTGCCTGTAATGAGGGGCGTATGGGTAAAGAACTTAGAACCGATGATGGTGACGGTGATTTAATTTCCCTGTACTCGGCTTTTAATGAGCAAGATGAGGCGTACTTTGTTGTTGAGCGTATACGCAAGTGGGTAGCTGAGGGGAATTTGCGCTCGGATGTGGCGATTTTATATCGCTCTAATGCACAGTCGCGGCAGTTTGAAGAAAAACTCATGGCAACTGGAACGCCCTACCGAGTTTATGGTGGCTTACGCTTCTTTGATCGTATGGAAATTAAAAATGCTTTGGCTTATCTATTCTTGATGCTGCACAAGGATAATGATTCTGCCTTTGAGCGCATTATTAATACGCCAACGCGAGGTGTCGGTGCGAAAACACAGGATGAAATCCGCCTGTTAGCCCGAGAAAAGCAAATTAGCTTATGGCAGGCAATGCTTGAATTGATCAAGGCAGGCCATTTTACCCCGCGTGCGGAAAATGCCTTAAAGGGCTTTGTGCAAATAATTAATAGTCTGGGTGAACAGGCCGAAGGGCGGGAACTCTATGAGCAGGTTAAAAATATTATCGAGAAAAGCGGTCTTATTGAGTTTTATAAAAAAGAGAAAGGCGATAAAGGCGAGGCGCGGGTAGAAAATCTGGAAGAACTGGTTAATGCTGCGCGGCAATTTGATTATGATGAGGACAATGAAGAGAGCTATTCGGAGCTAGATTTATTTCTCGCACATGCCGCTTTGGAGTCTGGCGATGCGCAGGCTGACGATTTTGAAGATTGTGTGCAGTTAATGACAATGCATTCAGCCAAGGGCCTGGAGTTTCCAGTAGTCTTTATGGTGGGTCTGGAAGAGGGCTTGTTTCCCTCGCAGCAGTCGGTGGATGATATTGCCCGCTTGGAAGAAGAGCGCCGCTTATGCTACGTGGGTATGACTCGTGCGATGAAATTTCTGTTTATTACTTATGCTGAGTCCAGGCGCTTATATGGAAAAGAGAATTATCCGCGCCCATCGCGATTTTTAAAAGAGATTCCTGCTGAGCAGTTACAGGAAATTCGCTTACGTGCGAATGTGAGCAAACCGGTTACGACGCATAATAAAGCCAAAGTAACTCTCGGGACGAGTGGTCGTTATCAATTAGGTCAGAGAGTTGGTCATCAGAAATTTGGCGAAGGCGTGGTTTTACAAGTTGATGGGGATGGTGCCCAGGAGCGGGTGCAGATAAATTTTGCCAATGCAGGTATGAAGTGGCTAATGTTATCTTATGCCAAATTAGACATTTTATAACAGAACTCTGATTGAGTGGGGCTTACTTTTATGGGATAATACCAAAGTTTTTCGTATTGAAGTGCCTCTTGTTTTCTGTTGACTGGAAAATAAGGGGGGTGGACCTCAACTTGTCTGGACAACAGGCTTATTTACTATGCAATTTACTATAAAAGAAAGTTTGGATCTTCCGATTACCGGAGCACCCAAACAGACCATCGAAGAGGGCAATCAGGTTTCATCTGTTGCCATTCTGGGGATGGATTATGTGGGTATGAAACCCAAGATGCTGGTCGCTGAAGGTGATAAGGTAAAATTAGGCCAGGCTCTTTTTGAAGATAAAAAGAATCCTGGTGTTATTTTTACAGCGCCGGGTACGGGTACAGTGACGGCTATTCATCGCGGTGAAAAGCGGGTTCTGCAATCCGTTGTGATCGAATTAAAGGGAAAGTTACAAGAGTCGTTTCAGAAGTATCCTGCTACAGAAATCGCAAATCTGAGCGTCGAGAAAATTACTGAAAATCTTGTTGCTTCCGGGCTGTGGACAATGTTAAGAACACGTCCTTATGGCAAGATTCCAGCGCCAGCTAGTACACCGAACTCTATCTTTGTTACCGCAATTGATACCCGCCCATTAGCTGCAGATCCTGCTGTTATTATTAATGAGCGTCGTGACGATTTTACTAATGGCTTAGCAGCGATTACAAAACTAAGCGGTGGTAAGACTTACGTTTGTAAAGCGACGGGGGCTGATATTCCGGTTGGCGACGCTACTGTTGAAGTAGCAGAATTTTCCGGCGCGCATCCAGCAGGGTTGCCCAGTACGCATATCCATCTAATAGATCCTGTGAGTGCTGATAAGACGGTATGGCATCTGGATTACCAGGCTGTTATTGCCATAGGTGCTTTATTTGCCACAGGTAAGCTTAATGTTGAGCGGGTTGTGTCATTAGCAGGGCCAGCAGTAAAACAGCCACGCTTAATTCGTACGCGATTAGGTGCTAATACAGATGACTTAGTACAAGGTCAGTTGAATGACGATGAAAATCGGGTTATTTCTGGTTCGGTTCTATATGGTCGTGCAGCAACAGGTTGGGCAGCATTTTTAGGTTGCTACAGCAACCAGGTTTCTGCGTTACGTGAGGGTCGTGATCGAGAATTATTTGGCTGGATTGTTGCTGGTAAAGATAAATACTCGGCGATGAATGTTTATACATCTAGTCGAGACCGTACCTCAGGACGTTTATTTCCATTGACAACAGACAAGAACGGTTCTAATAGAGCAATTGTCCCAGTGGGTGTATTTGAATCTGTTATGCCGCTGGATATTTTAGCCACGCCTTTATTAAAAGCGATGGTTGTGGGTGATACCGATCAAGCGCAATTATTAGGTTGTCTGGAGTTAGATGAAGAAGATGTTTCTTTGTTTACATTCGTTGACCCGGGCAAGCATGATTTTGCGCCTGTGTTACGAGCGAATTTAACTAAAATCGAGAAGGAAGGCTAATGAATGCTAGAAGTTTATTAGACAGTATTGAGCCGATCTTTATCAAAGGCGGTAAGCTAGAAAAGTATTACGGTCTTTATGAGATGGTTGATACTTTTATTTATACACCCGCTGATGTGACGCGAGGCACAACGCATGTACGTGATGGCAATGACCTGAAGCGTACTATGACTTTTGTGGTTATCGCGACATTCTTCTGTATTCTAATGGCGATGTATAACTCCGGTTATCAAGCTAATTTAGCATTAGAGGCAATGGGTTTAGATCAGGCACAGGACTGGCGTAGCATCCCTATGGCGTTGTTTGGCTATAGCCCGATGAACCCTATTTCAAACTTTGTTTATGGTGCTTTATTTTTCTTACCAATATATCTTGTGACACTTGCTGTCGGTGGTGTTTGGGAAGTCTTATTTGCAACAGTTCGTGGACATGAAGTCAACGAAGGGTTTCTGGTTTCTTCCATGTTATATACCTTGATTCTGCCACCCGACATGCCTATATGGCAGGTCGCATTAGGTATTTCTTTCGGTATTGTTATCGGTAAGGAAGTCTTTGGTGGGACAGGTAAGAACTTTCTTAATCCGGCGTTAACAGGCCGTGCCTTTTTATTCTTTGCTTACCCGGCTGCCATTTCAGGTGATACTGCCTGGGTTGGGGTCGATGGCTATACCATGGCAACGCCTTTGGGGATCGCTGCACAAGGAGGTATTGATGCGGTTAATGCCGCTGGGTATGGCTGGTTTCAGAGCTTTATGGGATTTATTCCTGGATCAATTGGTGAAACTTCAACGTTGGCGATCATGATTGGTGCTGCATTCCTGTTATACACACGTATTGCGTCTTACCGTGTTATGGGTGGTGTTTTAGGTGGGATGGTAGCGACTTCGTTGTTATTCAATATTATTGGTAGCGATACGAATCCAATGTTTTCCATGCCTTTTTACTGGCATTTGACCTTAGGTGGTTTTGCTTTCGGTATGGTGTATATGGCAACTGATCCTGTGTCAGCTGCAATGACCAATACGGGGCGCTGGATATTTGGAGCCTTAATCGGTGTGATGGTTGTATTAGTGCGTGTAGTGAATCCTGCTTTCCCTGAAGGTATGATGTTATCTATTTTATTCGCTAATATGTTTGCGCCTGTGATTGATTATTTTGTCGTTCAGGCAAATATTAAGAGAAGGATGAAGCGTCATGCCTAACGATAAAAAACTATGTAAATATTTGGGGCCGCTTTGCGAAAAACTGGATAATTGCGAACATTATCAGAAGTTTGCTAAGTATCGAGATAAAGTTTTAGCTTTAAATAATGATAGCCTGGAAAAAACCATTTCTGTCGCTTTAGCCTTATGTTTCGTTTGTGCGATTCTGGTGTCATTTGCTGCGGTGGCTTTGCGCCCCTTGCAGGTCGAAAACAAAGCCATGGATATGAAGAAGAATATTCTTGAAGTTGCTGGCTTGCTGCAAGACGATACCGATATTCATAATGCTTTTGCTCAGCAAATAGAAGCTAAATTAGTGGATGTAGCAACAGGTGATTATGTTGATGGTGACGTAGTTGCTTACGACCAACGTAAAGCAGCTAAAGATCCTGCGCTAAATGTTGAATTAAGCAGAGGTCAAGACATTGCCGGTATTAAAAGACGGGCAAAAATAGCTAAAGTCTACTTGGTTAAAGACGGCGATGCGATTAAGTCTATTATCCTGCCTGTGCATGGTTATGGTCTATGGTCGACTATGTATGGCTTTTTAGCACTCGATGCAGATGGTCAGACAGTACAGAGCATTAACTTCTATGATCAGGCTGAAACACCAGGATTAGGTGGCGAGGTTGTTAATCCAAACTGGCGTGCATTATGGTCAGGTAAAAAACTGTATGATGAGTCAGGTCAGGTGGCTTTAGGTTTGGTGAAAGGTGTGGTTGATCCAGCTAAACCGGGTGCTGAATATAAAGTTGATGGCTTGGCGGGTGCGACACTAACCAGTGTCGGAGTCACTAATCTTGTTAAATACTGGATGGGTCAGGAAGGTTTTGCGGCCTATCTGGATAAAATAAAAACTAAGGGCTAGGAGGTTATTATGAGTGCCGTTATGAATAGCGAAACAAAGAAAACACTGACCGATCCACTGGTCAATAATAACCCGATTACTCTACAGGTGTTGGGTATCTGTTCTGCCTTGGCGGTGACATCGCAGATGTCTACGTCTTTGATTATGGCTGTTGCCTTAACAGCGGTGACCGCTTGCTCAAGTGCAGCAATTAGTTCGATCCGTAATCACATTCCTAGTAGTATTCGTATTATTGTACAAATGACGATTATTGCTTCGCTGGTTATTGTTGTTGATCAGGTTCTGAAAGCCTTTGCTTATGAAGTTAGTAAGCAATTATCAGTCTTTGTCGGATTGATTATTACTAACTGTATCGTGATGGGACGTGCAGAAGCCTATGCCATGAAAAACCCGCCGATGGCGAGTTTTATAGATGGTATTGGTAATGGCCTGGGTTATAGCTTAATCTTGATTATCGTTGCATTTTTCAGAGAGTTATTTGGTTCTGGTAAATTACTCGGTATCGACGTTTTTACCTTAACTAAAGACGGTGGCTGGTATGATCCTAATGGTTTAATGTTGTTACCTCCGAGTGCCTTTTTTATCATCGGAATTATTATCTGGGTTTTCCGTCAATGGAAGCCGGATCAGAACGAAGTACCTGATTTTAAAATTATGGATATTGCTCATGGTGAAGGAGGGCATCACTAATGGAAGCATATATTAGTTTATTTATTAAAGCCGTTTTCGTTGAAAACCTTGCCTTGGCATTCTTTTTAGGAATGTGTACCTTTCTAGCGGTGTCGAAGAAGATTTCGACAGCGATAGGGTTAGGTATTGCTGTGATGGTTGTGCAAGTCATTACCGTACCAGTTAATAATGTTATTTATCATACTTTGCTTAAAGAAGATGCTTTGGCCTGGATGGGTATCACAGGTGTTGATCTCAGCTTTTTAGCTTTATTAAGTTGTATTGGTATGATCGCTGCCTTAGTACAAATGCTGGAAATGATTTTAGATAAATTCTTTCCTGCCTTGTATCATGCATTAGGTGTGTTTTTACCGTTGATCACAGTGAACTGTGCCATTTTAGGTGGTAGCTTATTCATGATCGAGCGTGACTATGACTTTACCCAAAGTGTGGTTTACGGTGTCGGTAGTGGTTTCGGCTGGGCACTAGCTATTACAGTGATAGCAGGTGTGCGAGAGAAATTAAAATACAGTGATATCCCTAAAGGCCTTGAGGGTCTTGGAATTACATTTATTACCGCGGGTCTGATGTCACTTGGCTTCATGGCTTTCTCTGGAATTCAACTTTAAGAAGGTATCGTAATGCTAGAGATTGCATTAGGGATTATTATTTTCACGTTTATCGTGATTGCATTGGTATTTGTTATTATCGGAGCAAAGAGTCAATTAGTTGCCTCTGGAGATGTTGAAATTCTTATCAATGATGAGAAAAAAATTCATGTTCCAGTGGGTGGTAAATTATTAACTGCATTAGCCGATCATGGCTTATTTGTACCTTCAGCCTGTGGCGGTGGTGGTACCTGTGCGCAATGTAAAGTTAAAATTAATTCAGGTGGTGGCGAGATTCTGCCGACTGAATTAGGTCATATTACCAAGCGTGAAGCGGCAGAGGGCGAGAGGTTATCTTGTCAGGTTGCGGTAAAACACAATATGGATATTGAAGTCGAAGACAGTGTTTTCGGGGTCAAAAAATGGGAATGTACCGTTAAATCAAACAATAATGTTGCGACATTTATTAAAGAACTGGTTCTAGAACTACCTAGCGGAGAAAGAATTGATTATGAAGCAGGCGGATATATTCAAATTGAATGTCCACCGCATATTGCTAAATATTCTGATTTTGATATCGAAGAAGAGTTCCGTGATGACTGGAACAAATTTGACTTGTGGCGTTATGTTTCTGATGTAAAAGAAGATGCGTTACGCGCTTATTCAATGGCTTCTTATCCAGAAGAAAAAGAAATCATGTTGAATGTACGTATTGCGACGCCTCCTCCGGGTGCCCCTGATTCAGTGGCTCCTGGCATAATGTCATCGTATATATTTGATTTGAAACCAGGCGATAAATGTACTATATCAGGGCCATATGGTGAATTCTATGCGAAAAAGACCGATGCGGAAATGGTCTTTATTGGCGGTGGAGCGGGTATGGCGCCGATGCGATCTCACCTGTTTAATCAGTTACGTACGTTGAAAACTGATCGCAAGATCACTTTCTGGTATGGTGCACGTAGTAAACGCGAAATGTTCTATGTAGAAGATTTCGATATGCTGGCAGCTGAAAATGATAACTTTGAATGGCATGTGGCTTTGTCTGATACGCTTCCAGAAGATAACTGGGATGGATACACAGGATTTATTCATAACGTATTGTTTGAAGAGTTCCTTAAAAATCATCCAGCACCAGAAGATTGTGAATACTACATGTGTGGACCTCCAATTATGAACTCATCCGTCATTAATATGCTGATCGAAAATGGAGTAGAACCAGAGAATATCATGTTAGATGACTTTGGTGGTTAAATAAGGCTTATAGGGTGGGTAATGCCACCCTATAATTAAATCAGTAAATATAACAAATAAAATGCAAAATAAAATCTCTAAACGAGGATTAAGCTTAATCTTAATGCTCGTTTTTTTGTTATCAGGTTGTGTAAATAATAGCAGCGTCGAAAAATATCCTTTTCAATTCTCTGGTCCTACCATGGGGACTAGCTTTAGTATTAAAGCGAGTCAATTACCAGAAGGTGTGCGGGTTAGAAGGCTGGAAACGCTCATTAAGCGACGTCTTGGTGAAATAAATCAACAAATGTCGACCTATATTGCGGATTCTGAACTATCCTTAATTAATAAGTCAGTTAATACCGGAACGCAATTTATTTCGCCTGAATTATTTAAACTGCTATTTGCAGCCCAGGAAATCAGCGCAGTAACGGATGGCGCTTATGATGTAACGGTAGGTCCTTTGGTGAATTTATGGGGATTTGGTCCAGATAAAACACTGAATCAGGTGCCGACTGATGAGCAGATTCAGCAAGCCTTGGCTAAGACGGGTTACAACAAGTTAAAGCTCTCGACACGTATAATAACTTTAGACAAGACCCAGTCAGGAATCTATATAGATTTATCTTCGCTGGCAAAAGGCTTTGCAGTTGATGAGGTTGCAAATGTCCTTGAAAAGCAGGGTGTGGCCAATTACATGGTGGAAATTGGTGGTGAGTTGTATTTGAAAGGTAAAAATTTGCAGGGTCAAGACTGGCAGATTGCTGTAGAAAAACCGAATACAGAAAAGCGTGAATTGCAGAGGGTTCTGCCAATGACTGATATAGCTATGGCGACGTCAGGCGATTATCGAAACTATTTTGAACAGGATGGGCAATCCTTTGCGCATACGATAGATCCACGCACAGGTTATCCTGTTAAACATAAATTGGCATCTGTGACGGTTTTAAGCGAAACTACAATGAAAGCCGATGCCTGGGCAACTGCTCTGATGGTCTTAGGCTATGAGGAGGGGTATGAAATTGCTGAACAACAAAAACTGGCTGTTTTGTTTATTGTGAAATCAGATCAGGATTTTGTAGAGTATGAAACCCCTTTATTTACTGAATATTTCAAGGTAAAACAATGATATATTTTCTAGTTACCTTTGCATTTATGCTGATAGTCATTGTAGTGATGGCGATAGGTGTTATTTTTGGACGCAATGCAATTAAAGGTTCTTGTGGTGGGGCAGGCGCGGGCAATTGCGTTTGCATAGAGAAGTGTGATAAAAGAAAGAAAATGGAAGCTGAGGCTGAACCCGGTTAATATACTTCGCGTGGCCACGGGTACAATTTTCTAACGGCCGCTTTTTGTCGATAGCTGGTTTCTGAAATTGTTGCGTAGACAGCTATGCGTCTTTTTAGCGTCTTGCTCTCGACAAAAAATCGACTCGCTATAAAATCTTCAATCGTGACAATGCGAAGTATAACAAGGATTAATGCAGTATTAATTTTATTTAATTAAAGAATAATAAGGGGCGGACTATGTTAGCTAAAATTACAGTTGCAGATTATATGAGCACAAGGTTAATAAAATTAACTGAAGATATGACGGGTATTGATGCAATAAAAAAAATACTCGATCATAAAATTACCGGTGCGCCTGTTTTTGATGAACATGATAAAGTGATCGGCATGTTTTCCGAGAAAGACGCGCTGAAAATGGTCTTAGAGGTTGCTTATAACCAGAGTAGTGCAGGTAAAGTAACTGAATACATGACAAAAGAAGTTATTAAATTAGAAGCTGAAATGAGTATTGTTGACTTGGCAGATAAATTTCAGAACTCATTATTTCGAAGTTTTCCAGTTTATAGAGATCATGATTTAGTCGGTATTATCAGCCGTACCGATGTACTGCGTGCATTAGCTACTACAGCTTAATTAAAAATTTTTATAGTATTCAATACTATGTAGTTATAGGTAGGATTTCCTATGACATTAGCTACCATAACCGCGCTTAGATCTACTATTTCTTTGGTGTGGCTGTGAGTCATTCGGCTGCGTTTCGATCTCTTCTAACATAAAAAGGCAAGCTAAAATGCGCAAGCGAATTATCACCAACGATAAAAATAAAACAGTAACTCCTGACGATGCCTGGCTAGATCTGGAAGGAATTGCAGAAGTAGAAATTAGTTCTGAAGATGTTGCTTATCCGGTTGAGTCTGCGCTGCTAGCTGTTCAATCTTCAGGCTGGCGTGCTTCTGAGCCAGGCAAGCAAATGATTAGGTTGGTGTTTACCCAACCACAAAAACTGGCGCGTATCTGGTTAAGTTTTGCCGAGACGAGTGCCGAGCGTACTCAGGAATTCAATATACGTTGTTCATCTGATAACGGGCTATCCTTTCAGGAAATCGTTCGCCAGCAGTGGAATTTTAGTCCGGCAGGAGCAACGAGCGAAACTGAAGATTATAGTGTTGAGCTTCCTGCGGTGACAGTTTTTGAATTATGCATTATTCCAGATATTAATAATGACAAAGCCTTTGCCTCACTAGCTCAGTTACGCCTAGCGTAGACACCTGTAAGGTGGATGTGGGTTGGTATGAAGCTTGCGTAAGCCCAGTCTTTTCGAGTTTGTAAATATTTCTTTGCCGGGATTCGTAGCTTATCAGCTGGCACCTTCAAAAATCAATGTTTTTGCCGCTTCACCTGACTGTTCTTTAACTAACTTAGGGACTAAATAGCCTGGCAATGTATGCTGTAATGACTGGTGTATCTTAACCGCATCAGTCTGCGTTACCTCAAAATGGGCCGTGCCTTTCGCCTGGTCTAATAAGTGTAGATAATAAGGCAAGATCCCCGCTGCAAACAGTCGTTCGCTTAAGGCATGCAAAGTGTGCGCATTATCATTAATACCTTTTAGCAACACCGACTGATTTAAAAGGGTGATATTTTGTTGCTTTAATGCCAGGCATGCGCCGATTACTTGTTCGCTTAGTTCATTCGCATGATTGCAATGTACCACCACAATAATCGGCAAGGCTGAGTTTTGTAATATGCTTACCAATTCGGTAGTAATGCGAGCAGACAGAACAATAGGCAGGCGTGTATGTATGCGGATGCGTTTGATATGTACAATACCAGATATTTTCTCAATTAAATCAGCCAATCTCTGGTCGCTTAAAAGCAAGGGATCCCCCCCGCTTAGTATAACCTCATGAATATCGGAATTAGCCTGAATATAAGCTAGTGCGATGCTTTCTTTTTGCGTATTGAGTTGTACATCGGCATAAGGGAAATTACGCCTAAAACAAAAACGGCAATTAATTGCGCAACCCCCAGTTGTAATTAATAAAACTCTGCCCTGATATTTATGGATAATGCAGTCTTCAGTTAATGCAGATAAATCCCCGACAGGGTCATCTTGAAAATTATCAGGATTAATGAGTTCATTACTAACCGGCAAGACCTGCATCAGTAAAGGGTCATCTAACGTGCCTTTTTGCATGCAGGCGGCATAGCTTAAAGGTACTCGCATAGCAAAATCACTTCTGGCAAGAGCAGAGAAAGTTTGACAATCAAGGTTTAGATATTGCAATAATTCCTTTGGTTTACTAAAGGCGGTAGCCAATTCTTTTTGCCAGGTAGGTAAGTGGGCGGTCATAATTTAAAATATTTAATATTCTTCAGAATTCAATTGATGCAAGGTATAATAGCAAAATTTAAGCATACAAATAATAGAGATAGCGATGGCGAGTTATAGCACCAGTGAGTTCAAAGGCGGTTTGAAATTAATGATGGATGGTGATCCTTGTTCTATTATTGAGAATGAGATTGTTAAGCCGGGAAAAGGACAAGCCTTTAACCGAGTTAAATTAAGAAACCTGAAAACCGGACGAGTGATTGAGCGTACTTTTAAGTCGGGTGAATCACTAGAAGCTGCCGATGTTATCGAGTTGGATATGCAGTATTTATATAACGATGGTGAGTTTTTTCACTTTATGCACCCCGAGTCATATGATCAGTATCAAGCGGATGAGAGCGCGGTTGCTGATGCGAAATTATGGCTAAAAGATCAGGCGATGTGTATTCTGACCCTATGGAATGATGCGCCGATTAGCGTCACGCCACCGAATTTTGTGGAGCTGGAAATAGCAGAAACTGACCCTGGTTTAAAAGGTGATACTTCTGGTGGTGGTGGTAAGCCTGCTACTTTAGAAACAGGTGCGGTGGTGCGCGTGCCATTATTTGTGCAAATTGGTGAAGTGGTTAAGGTAGATACCCGCACCGGTGACTATGTTTCCAGGGCAAAAGCATAAGTGACAAATAGCTAGCGTATAAATAAGTTTAGTAATCAATGGTATATGCCTGGCAGCCAGCTTGCTCAATAGAACTTATTCGGTTACGTGCACGGGTATTGCATGAAATTAGACTTTTTTTCTATGCTGAAAATGTTCTCGAAGTTGAGACTCCGATACTTTGCCATGCGATAGGAACTGACCCGTTCCTGGATTTTTTTTCTACCGCAGAGTTAACAGGTAAACAGCCGTCTTTATACCTGCAAACATCGCCAGAGTTTGCCATGAAACGTCTGTTAGCCGCACAAACTGGCTCAATTTATCAGATTACTAAAGCATTTAGAAAAGGCGAATTAGGGCGCTTACATAACCCTGAATTTAGTATGCTGGAGTGGTACCGGGTCGGTTATGATTTACGTCAGTTAATGGATGATGCCGAGCTGTTATTAGGCCGGTTGTTGCCAGAGGAGTATTTTTCCGAGCCCGCGACACGGCTATGCTATGCTGATGTTTTTCAGCAGTATACGGGGTTAAATGCACTGCAGTTTGATCTTGAATGCTATCAATTAGTTGCTGAGAAACGCGGGCTAGTTGATGCCATTCGTTTATGTGCCGATGACCATTCTAGCTGGCTGGACTTTTTATTTAGCCATATTGTGCAGCAAGAATTAGTAAAGTATGGTATCTGTATGATCTATGATTATCCGGCGTGCCTACCGTCGCTGGCACGCTTAAATACTGATAACCCACTGACTGTGGCCAGGGTCGAAGTTTTTGTTAATGGCATAGAACTAGCGAATGGATATTACGAATTAGCTGACCCGCAACAACAACGGCAGCGGTTTGAGCAGGAAATTTTAATCCGCGAGAGAAATGGTGCAGAGCGAGTGCAGCAAGATGAACGTTTTTTAGCGGCCTTGCAAAATGGTCTGCCAGATTGTTCTGGAATCGCCATAGGATTGGATCGATTATTAATGATAATCAGCCAGAAAAATCATATTAATGAGGTTTTAGCATTTCCCGTAGAAAATGCTTGATGCTAGGTTTTTTTTTACGGATTTTCTTCTGTTGTTACGGTACATGAAAGTTAAATTATTTTTATCGCTGTTGTTAATTTTGCTCACTATATCTTCTGTCGTTCACAGCGAGGAAGAGGGTTTTATCGTACAAGACATTAAAGTAACTGGCTTGCAGCGGATATCGGTGGGAACTGTATTTAATTATTTACCTGTCAATATAGGTGAAAAACTGCTCAATAAAAATATAGCACCTGCCATCAGGGCTGTATTTAAAACTGGTTTTTTTCAGGATGTCTCGATGGGGCGTGAAGGCGATGTGCTGCTGATCGAAGTGTTGGAACGACCCTCCATCGCAGATATTGAAATAGAAGGAAATGATGACCTTAAAACTGAAGACTTATTAACGGCATTAACAAGCATAGGTCTGGCAAAAGGCAAGGTCTTCAATCGGCAAGTTCTGGATAAAGTTGAACAGGAACTTAGACGCCAATACTTTAGTCACGGTAAATACAGCTTAAAAATTGACACTAATGTATTGCCTCTGGAAAGAAACAGAGTGAGTGTTAATATTAATATTTCAGAAGGCGTTGTTGCGAAAATTAAATCGATTAATATTATCGGTAATAAGGTTTTTCCTGAAAAAGATTTACTGAAAAATTTTGAATTACGGACGACCGGCTGGCTGTCTTTTTATACTAAAGATAATCAATATTCCAAGCAAAAACTATCTGCCGATTTGGAGCGTCTGCGTTCTTATTACCTTGATCGTGGATATATTAACTTTACTATCAAGTCCACCCAGGTTTCGATAACGCCGGACAAAAAAGATATCTATGTTGTGGTTAATGTAGAAGAAGGTGATTTATTTACTCTGGGCAGTGTTAAATTAAGTGGTAATTTAGTCGTCCCCCCTGAAGAATTGATTGCGCTGTTACTACTTGGTCCGACCGAGGTCTTTTCGCGTAAAAATGCAACCCTGACTTCTAAAGCCATTTCTGATCGTCTGGGTGAAGAGGGCTACGCTTTTGCCAATGTCAATATGGTGCCTGATATTCATAATGACACTAAAATTGTCGATATGACTTTCTTTGTTGATCCAGCCAGTCGAGTTTATGTCAGACGAATTAGCATGCACGGCAATACCAAAACTCGCGATACCGTATTACGTAGAGAGATGCGTCAGATGGAAAGTGCATGGGCTTCTTCACTTAAAATCGAGCGCTCTAAAGCGCGATTAAGTCGTCTCGGGTATTTTGAAAATGTTGGTATAGAAACACCTAAAGTTCCTGGCACGCGTGATCAGCTGGATTTAAACTTTTCGGTTACTGAAAAGTCCTCGGGTAATTTAATGGCCGGGATAGGTTATTCTCAAACCCAGGGCATTATCTACAATGCTAGTGTTACCCAGGACAATATTTTTGGTTCGGGTAAACGAGTCAGTGTGAACTTTAATAAAAGTGATGTCTCGACTCTCTATAGTCTGGGCTTTACCAATCCATACTTTACACGCGATGGGGTTAGCCTGGGTTATAATTTGCTATATAAGAAAACCGATGGGAATGCCGCTAATATTTCAAATTATTTAACTGATGTCATGAGTGGTGGTTTTAACTTAGGTTTTCCAATCAATGAAAATCAGCGTTTTACAATAGGGTTAGATATTAAACATACGACCCTGAAAAAAGGTCAATTTGCGCCACCAGAACTCCCGGTATGGATTGAAAAGAATGGCGATAAATTCTTAAATTTTCCCTTTGCTGTCGGCTGGGTGCGTGATACTCTGGATAAGCCAATTTTCCCAACCGAAGGAAGTCAGCAACGGCTCTCGGGTTTAGTGTCCATTCCGGGTAGTGATTTAACTTATTATAAAATAAGTGCAAAAGACCAGCATTATTTCAGCCTTGCAAAAGACTTGGTGGTAAAGGTTATGGGTTCAGCTGCTTATGGTGACGGTTATGGTGGAACCGAGACGCTACCATTTTTTGACAACTATTTTGCCGGTGGTGTCAACTCTGTGAGGGGTTGGCGTGATAATACCCTGGGCCCACGTGATCACTGTAACCCCCTCGTCACTGGCTCACCTTGCGGTATAGGTGAGCCTCGACCTTATGGGGGTAATATCAAAATTCTAGGTAATACTGAGCTTATTTTTCCTATTCCTTTTATGGCAGATGTGGAGTCTGTACGCTTAATGGCTTTCTTTGATATCGGTACGGTACAGGGTAGTTATCTTGATTTTAATTCAGCATGTGGTGACCCCGATAATCCTGATTGTTATTCAACAGTTAACCCCAGTCTTTCATTTAATGATTTCAGGTATTCCACCGGGATTGCGGCTAAATGGTTGTCACCTTTTGGCGCATTACAGGTCAGTTATGCAATCCCACTGAATGAAAAAGATGGTGATGAGATTCAGGCTTTCCAGTTTAGTTTTGGCTCACAATTTTAATTTAACATCAATAAGACAATGGTAGACTGATGATGTGGACTCCGTCACGATTATTTTTAAGGTGTTGTTTTATAGGTGTTAATAATTAATATAAAATATTTCGTAGAGATGGCGTTCTTTGTTTTCTTGTACTTCTGTCTGACATGTGTCAGACAAACTAGAATAAACTTTTGCAGCTTTTATGTTGCATATTCGCACCCATCATGAACTGAAGTGTCAACACTTTTCGGGACACAAAGTTACACAGCTTTATACTGAATTTCGTAATCTTCGGGTGACATATAGTCATTAGCAGAATGAATTCTTTCTCGATTATAAAAGACCTCGATATATTCAAAAATTGCCTGCTTAGCATCGGTACCCCCTGTGTCAGAATAGTTGTCGCCTAAAGTTAAAAATTATGCCCCCAATTTCTTCTGTTTCTCAGGATTAAGCAATACCTCATCTACTTTATCTCAATTTCTTATCTCACCACTCCAACGTTTGGGGTGTCGTAATATTAATAATTTTATCAATATGATTTACTTTCTTTGTGGTGAGTTAAAATTCGACTACCCACTGTATTTTACATAGAGCCGAAAAAATTAAGTAAAAATATTGACCATTGACATCACATTCGTAACATCCACCCAGGCAAACGGAGATTTAACAATTTTTGGTAAACTGATGCCTAACCATTCAGGTAAATTGCAACTCAGTAGAATATTTAATATCCCACTCACTTTTTGAGAACCTTAAAATATGCGATGTACGAAAGAAAAAACAAGATGGCCCCGCCTCTATTTGAGGGGTTTTACATTGCAGCTGAAACCTCCAATATTACCAGCATAAAAGGAATAGATATTTTTATTGTTCTCGGCATGAGAAAAACCACCCCTCACGACATCCAATTATTTCAATAACTTAAAAATATGCCTGTAGGTGCCGTCTGCATTTTTGCGAGTTTCGACTTCGCCCCTAGCTCCCATATACTTACCCGTTCCACCAATGATTGCGATTATTGATGGCCTTTCTACTGGCATTTCAGTGAGGGAGGATGTGTACTCCCCAGCGCCATTGGCGATAATCTGTCCGTCCTTGAGCATGAAGGCAAGATTTCGAAAACGGGTTTCGTCGACTTGTTGGGAGTTATCAGTGTCAAGAATGGTCAAGAACCCTGCGAGCTCACCTACAAGCTCATTCTCCAGTGTGGTTAACGGCGCTGTAAAAATAATAACAGCTTCAAGGTCGTCGCCAACTTTAGTCGTTAGCATGTCTACCTTCGGCACTCCTTGATTGAGAACCAAGGTGATGTAATTATTATCCAATAGGTTGTACGATTTCAGGTCAAATCCACTCAGCGTACCATCCGAATTTTTTACCGCGCCCAGGTTCGCCGACCACGTTTTAGTCCCATTTGTAACACAGGGAAGTTTTACATTGAGTCCTTTATCTAAAGTAGCACAGGCTGCGTCTGCGGCAAGTGCCAATCCGCTTGAATCCATAAGCATTGTTATCAAAATTAAACAAAATATTCTAATCATTTGCATTTCTCTGACTAATTATTATTTTTAAATGGAAGCTAATCTCTTCACGTCGAGATTAATTACAATTTGATTCTAACCTGAAAAGCTTCTACCCGACAACACTAAGACTCCGGTAGACTGTAGTTCGTTGGTGTTGCTGGCTTTGGGGTAGGCATTAATCTGACCCACGATTTTTATAATCAAGGCTCGCATACAATACCTCTACCCCTCATCCAATCGTCATTGGATTGTGCCCTTTTTTAGTTTAAAAGGACACTAGAGTTAAGATGCAAGACTGATACTTAACAATACCTGTGCAACCCAGAGAGTCCATTGTAAGGCCGTTAGGCTGGTGGGGGGCAAAAGTATGTGAATAGATTCGTTAGGAGTCCTGAGGCAATAAAGCCTCTGTGAGAGACCGAATAGATGGTTACAATCTTGGTCACAGTTGATATTACCAAAATTTGAAAACTTGACCTGCAATAATTGAGGAGTCCGTATATGGGTTAGATTATCAAGCAGGGCGCAGATAACGTACCCCAAATTGTTATATACAGCATCGGGCCTGGGTTACGTTTTGTTGCTTCGAAAAAAATCTAACCCAGCCTACAGGGTGTTATTGATTATTAGATTGGGAAGTTAGATGTTACTTTAAACTACCCATATATTCAGTGACTGCTTGCACGTCTTCCTCGGATAGCATTTTACTAATGCCGCTCATAGGGCCATTTCTACGTGAGCCGTCTTTAAACGCCTTTAACTGGCGTTGCAAATAGGCTGGCTGCTGTCCAGCAAGCCTTGGAGTAACACCCCTTCCCACTGCCTTATTACCATGACAGCCGAAGCACATTGGAGCTTTAGATTCGCCTTTAGTCGCTAGCGCTTTATCGCCGCCTGCGCTGATATTTTTTACAGAAGCAAAAAAAGCTGCCAGATTATTAATCTCTGCATCACTTAAGTTAGCCGCCATATTTTGCATCATGCCATTTCCCCGCGTTCCTTTACGAAAAGCGCGCAGTTGATTAACTAGATAGGCTGGTTTCTGACCCGCTAGAATTGGAAAATTGGGGTTCTTGCTATTTCCGGCAGCTCCATGACAAGCAAAACACATCCCTGCTTTTTCTTTACCCGCTGCAATATCAGGGGCAGCAAAGGCTAAGCCTGAAATAAATAGCGCTAAAAAAACACCCAGATATAATTTTCTATATAGATTCATGATGTACCTCAATACTCAGTAATAACAGGCGTTAATCTTACGCTCTAGCTATTGATTGTTCAAATTTTATAATAACTACTAATAAGTCGTAGTCCATAGGGAGTTAGCGGAATACGGGGCAATGGGTTCTCTGCTTTCCCTGTATTACGCAAGCTTCATGCAGGCTACTTTTGGTCTTTAAAAAAGCACTGCATCACAGCTATCATATAGGCATGATCCAGCACGCCTGCACTCTCACGTATGCTATGCATCGCCCACATGGCATTGCCGACATCAACACTACGTATGCCTAATTTGGCCGAGGTCATCGGGCCTATGGTACTACCACAGGGGATATCTGTTCTGTGTGAGTATTTTTGAAACGGCACGTTCGCTTCCTGACACCAGCTCATAAACATCGCTTCGGAAACACTTTCAGAACTATAACGCTGATTCGCATTTAATTTAATCACTGGGCCTTTATTGACATAGACTTTATGCTCGGATTCATAAGCGACGGGGAAGTTTGGCTGGTAGGCATGCGCCATATCCACACTGAGCATAAAACTATTAGCCAATGCGCGCTTATAGTCTTCGGTCTTTAATGACCGTGCTAAAGCTATGCGCTCTAAGGTATCCGGGAGAAAACTTCCATCAGCCCCTTTGGTGCTTTCGCTGCCCACTTCTTCATGATCAAAAAATGCACAGACTAGCGTATTGCCAGACTGTAATGCCGTCTCATCCAGTAAAGCGCTTAAACCCGCATGACAGGAGGCCAGATTATCTAATTGACTATCGGTATAGAACTCCTGCTGCGCACCCCAGAATGCACCCTTCTGCGTATCGTAGACATTTAACTCCCAAGACATGACCTGCTCGGCCAGTAGTTGACACTGGCTCACTAATAATTCGCTAAACAGCTGATCTGGCATTTGCTCTTTACTGCTCATGGCAAACAATAAAGGTAACTCAGTCTGCTTATTCAGCTTTAAGCCTTCTTCATTAACCATTCTATTCATATGTATGGCAAGATTTGGCAAGCGTAATAAAGACTCTTCAAAACGCACTAACTGTGTTTCTATCTCGCCTGCTTCGCTACGATAACTCACCCGACCGGCAAAGCTTAAATCCCGATCGGTAAAGGTTGCCAGTATAGGTCCGCCATAAACTTCGACTCCCATGCGTAACATCTCGCCAGATTGATGCAATGCATGGGGCTTAATTCTTAAACCAGGAGAATCTGTATGTGCGCCGATAATCTTGTAGCCACTTTCAGGTAATGACTTATCACCAACAACAAAAGCAATAATAGATGAGTCATCACGGACGACATAATAGCGCCCACCGGGATCTAATTGCCAGGATTGTGTTTCACTCAACCGGGTAAAAGATGCCGAGAGTAAAGCCTGCTCCATCGTTGCCACCGCATGCCAGGGGCTGGGGCTGGCATCTATAAAATCTAATAATTGCTGTACTTTTGCTTTATCGGTCATCTTGCTTTTAAATCTAATGCGGCTGAATTAATGCAATAGCGTAATCCAGTTGGCTCGGGGCCATCTGGAAAAACATGCCCTAAATGCGCATCACAGGCACTACATGTCACCTCAACGCGGTGCATACCAAGCGAACTATCCGTAATTTCCTTAAGTGCTTGATCAGAGACACGGTCCCAGTAACTCGGCCAGCCTGAGCCTGAATCATATTTAGTGTTTGAATCAAATAACGCCTGTCCACAGCAACTGCAATGATAGATACCATCGTCCTTACAGTGTGCGTACTTTCCGGTAAAGGGCGGTTCAGTCGCGCTACAGCGGCAGATTTTGTATTGCTCTGGCGTTAATTTTTCACGCCATTGTGCATCACTTAATTTTGCTTTAGTCATATCGTGTGCTCTTTATTATTTTTATAGTTAAGGAGTGTGAATGAAATAACTTGAGCAACTTGGAAGCGAGGGCTAAAACCCTCGCTTCCGAATTTAGTTGTTTACTTTATTTCGTGCTCATTCCTAAATATAACAACCTGTAGGGAGGTGCTTTAGCCCGAATTGTCGTGCTATATCAGCGGACTAAAGTGCCGCCCTACTTATTGGTTTGAATGGTGTTGGCTGACAAATGTCTTAATCTTAAGCCAGATAGTAACAATACAGTAGCATACAAGGTGGCTGCAATAGCAATCCACATCGCCAGATGCCAGGCACGATCGACTAACCCCCAGCCGTGCCAGAGACTGTTATCAACGCAATGGTAGATCAATGATGCCATTGCAGAAGCAGCCAGGGTAATACGTAACAACAACAAACGCCAGCCTTGGGAAGGTCGATAAATTTTAGTTTTGAGCAGCGCAAACAATAATAAACTGGCATTAAAAAACGCCGCCAGCGAAGTAGCTAAAGCAAGTCCAGCATGCGCCAGCGGAAAAACCAGAACAAGATTTAAAATCATATTGGCGGCCACTGCATAAATCCCGAAGCGTACCGGTGTTTTCATATCCTTGCGCGAAGTAAACCCGGGTACCAGTACTTTGACCAATATAAAGCCTAATAAGCCTAGAGCATAAGCCATTAGACTGCGCCCGGTCATGGTCACATCATTAACACCAAAATGATGATACTGAAATAAAGTCGAGACTATCGGCTCGGCCAGCATCAGTAAACCTAAAGAGGCCGGCACACCTATTAAAACGACCAGTTTTAAGCCCCAGTCCAATGACCTGGAGAATGCTTCGGTATTTTCTGCTGCATGGTTTCTGGATAAGTTTGGCAAGATAACTGTAGCCAGAGCAATACCAAAAACGCCCAGAGGAAACTCGACCAAGCGGTCTGAATAATATAACCAAGAAATACTTCCAGTTGCCAGAAATGAAGCCAGCAAGGTATCTAGTAATAAGTTAATCTGCGTTACTGAGACACCGAATAAAGCGGGCAGCATCAACTTCATAATCCGCTTGACCCCAGGATCTCTAAAGCCAAAGCGCAGGCGCGGCACCAGACCGAGTTGGCGCAAAGCAGGAAACTGAAAAATCAGCTGCACAGCCCCGGCAACAAACACACCAAAAGCCAGAGCAACAACTGGTTGAGGCATTAATGGCGCAAGCCAGATCGCCGCAGAAATCAGGCAGATATTAAGGAATACCGGCGTAAAAGCAGGAATTGCAAATTTACCATAGGTATTTAATATCCCTCCGGCAAAGGCGACCGAGGAAATAAAAAATAAATAAGGAAACGTAATACGCAACAACTGCACTGCCAGCTCATACTGCTCGCCCTCCCAGGAAAAACCCGGGGCAAAGACCATAATTAAATAAGGTGCAGCTAACATACCGATAATGGTCGTTAGCATTAAAATAAGTGCTAGTGTTCCAGCGGTACGATCTATAAAATGACGCAGTGCAGCTTTACCACCCTGTTCTTTATAATCCGAGAGTACCGGTACAAATGCCTGGGCAAAAGCGCCTTCGGCAAATAAACGGCGTAGAAAATTAGGTATTTTAAAGGCAACAAAAAACGCATCAGTACCCGAGTCAGCACCAAACAGGCGTGCAAACAGCATGTCTCTGATAAAGCCCAGGATACGTGAAATCATAGTCATACTACTAACGATAGCGGTCGATTTGAATAGTTTACGGCTCAAGACTCATATTCCTGCTATTAAAAGATTGACAATCATAGCATTTAAAAGGACAATATGCGGTTTTAAAATACCAATCGCAATAACCGAGGCATCATGGCTAATACAGCTCAAGCAAGAAAACGCGCACGTCAGTCAGAAAAAAACCGCGTTCGCAATGCAGGACAACGTAGCAACCTACGTACATACATCAAAAAAGTTATTGCTGCAGTAGAATCTGGTGACGTAGAACAAGCAAAAACAGCTTATGCAACAGTCGTTCCAGTTATCGACTCAGCAGTGAACAAAGGACTTCTTCACAAGAATAAAGCCGCAAGAAATAAAAGCAGACTAAATATTAAAGTCCGCGCAATGGCATAATAATCCTTTCAAGGATTATCAAAAAATACCAGACTTTCTGTATAGATTGCTCTGGTATTTTTTTTCCTGAAAGATATTCAAAAGTTTTCAGATGCCTTATCTGAATTTGCACAAACAACTTTCCCGCATTGCTTAAACTTCACATAGGTTCAACAATCTATTGCCGGATTACGTTTTTTAATGCTGCGCAATAAAAAACTAATCCAGCCTACATTTTCTCCCTCACTGCGTATATACTTGGCCTTAATTTCCATCTAAGTAAGGTCAGACCATGTCGCAACAAAGTAAAGTACGCTGGGGAATTCTCGGTGCTGCGCGCATCAACCAACAACTCATGCCAGCCATCATCGCTGCCAGCAATAGCGAGCTGACTGCCATAGCCAGCCGCAGACCAGGCGCTGCAGAAGCTATACTAGAACAATATGCTCCAGGCATAGAAAATGTGCGCCTGTACAATGACCCTGCTGAATTACTCAAAGACCCGGATATCCAGGCCGTGTATATACCCCTGGCAAATCAAGAGCATGCACAGTGGGCTTTACGCGCCATAGAGCATGGCAAGCATGTGTTATGCGAAAAACCGATGGCTTTAAGCATTAGTGATATTGAGGCTATTCAGGCCGCTACGGAAAAGCACCAGGTCTGCGTAATGGAAGGCTTTATGTATCGCTTCCATCCTCAGCACCAACGCATACAGGAAATCATTAGTTCCGGTGCTATCGGCGAAGTCCGCTCAGTTCGTACCTGCTTCGCCTATCCTATGCAACCCGCCCGACTTTATCGTATAGATCGAAGTATTGCATACGGTGGCGGTGCCATGTGGGATATTGGTTGCTATGCCATTCATACTGCCAGACTCCATTTTGGTGACACTCCGGCAAAAGCCGTCACTGCCCTGGCCAAACATAATGAACATGACGCCGATATCAGCTGTAGCGGGATTATTGATTTTGGCGATGGTAAATATGCGCAGTTCAGTTTTGGTTTTGAACATGCTCGCCGAGCCGAATATGAAATTATCGGTACTAAAGGTGGGATCAAATGCCATAATGTCTGGGCAAAACAAGATGAAATGCCGGTTATTTCCTGGACTAGCAATACAGGGGAAGAACACACCGAGCAGTTAGATGCGGCTAATCATTTCACTCTGGAAGTCGAACATTTTTGTGATTGCGTGCTGAATAAGCGATCGCTACGTTTATCACTGCAGGATGCAAAGGATAACTGCGCGCTTATTCTTGGTGCACTGGAATCAGCTCAGCAAGGCCGTACTATTCAGCTAGATTAACTTATATCCAGTGCAGCTCGTATGAAGCTTGCGTAATACGGGAAACTGTTACATCGCGTCCCCGACATTCCGCCGAGCTCCATGTGGACTACAAAGACTTAATAGATTAAAACAAACAGCAATCATGGCCGCAAAGTTTATATCATCTCTCCCATACAGAATTGCTGCCTTGTTTTTGCTATTTTCTACTCAACTGGCACAGGCTGAAACTGTCTCAGTTCCACTGAAAGTAGAGTTTCCATATTTACAGCAAGTGCTTATCAAGCAGCTATACAGGGAACCATTGACCACAGTAGAAATCCTGAACGATCCCTATGGTTGTAGTGAAATTATCTTATCCGAACCGGAATTAAGTGAATTTAAACAGCAGCTAAAGATTAACACCCGGCTTAAAGCCCGACTTGCCGTAAAAGTGCTGGATAATTGCATCCCGCTGTTAAACTGGGATGGTTATGCACAAATCCTCAGCAAACCTCTGATTAAACCGGATAATCCACAAGTCATTTACCTACAAGTCATCGACAGTCAGTTAATCAATCAAAATCAAGAAACCTTAGCAACGGGGCCGTTATGGGATCAGGCTAGAAAATACATACATCCGCTGTTTGATGATTTCCACATGGACTTGCGGCCTGCAATTAATAATATTCAGACTATCCTGCCTACGTTTTTGCCCCAACATAATCATGCACAGATCAATAGCCTGCTTGATTCGATCCAACTCGATGGCATACAAGTTAACAGCAGTGGCATTAACGGCCAATTACATTTTGATATAGCGAAGATTACTGCCGAACCAAAGCCAGAGCCTGCATTAAATGCCCAGGAACAACAGTTGTGGCAAGAAAAATGGCATAGCATGGATGCCGTGCTCACATACACTATCAAGCACTATGCAGAGGCAACTGAGCTGCAGGAGCTTAGGCAAATCTTGTTTGATATACTGCTAAGCAGTCGCTATCAATTACAGCAAGCGCTACAACAGGACCAGGCTAATGACCCGGTTAGACACTGGTTTATCAATAGTTGGGCGCAACTATTGCCAGTCATGCAAAAAATTAGCACAGCAAACCCTGAACAAGCACCCCTAGCTTTAATGACCATGATCACCGCCACAGATGCATTGCAGGCACTGGACCAATTAGGCCCTGCATTTGGCCTAGATATTTCTATAGATGGTTTACGCCGTCTAGCCAGATTGCTGAATAAAAATACGCCTGGAGACCCATTAAAATACGATGACACTATCGACCCTGAACTTAGACAACTCTTTCGGTTTGATCCTGACAGCGATAGCAATGAAAGTAATAATATTCTGTTTAACCTATGGCCTATTCAGACTGCCAACGCAGTAAGTAAGCGCACTCTGGATAACTGGATTCCAGAGACAAATGAACTGGATGCCTACCTCTCGCAAGTACGTGCGTTGTTAATCACTAGCGCTATAAAATCCAGTGCAAAATCATCAATGACCGCAGCACAACGCGATATCTTCCAGAAACTGGTGCTAACCACCGCCTGGCAGGAAAGTTGCTGGCGACAATATGTCGTGGAAAATAAAAAATTCGTTCCCTTACACTCAAGTACCGGCGACACCGGCATTATGCAAATTAATGAAAATGTCTGGCGCGGCTTTGTCAACAGGAATAAGCTGCGCTGGAGCATTGCCTATAATGTTGAAACAGGTAGTAATATCTTACTCAAATATATGACTCGTTATGCCATTAAAAAAGGCGAACATAAACATAGTGGTGGCCTGGATAACCTAGCACGCTCCACCTACTCAACTTATAACGGAGGCCCTAGTCAGGTCGCCCGGTATAGAAAAAGCAACACCAGCGCATGGCAACAAAAAGTAGATAAGGCATTTCACGGCAAATATTTACGCGTAAAACAGGGAGAAGAACTCGCAGTAGCAGAATGTCTGGGTAGAACCAGGGCAGCGAAAACCAGTAATCAGCCCCAGGCACCAAAAGTGAGTGCAAAAAGCAAAGCGCCGAAAAACACCAGCCCTGAAAAACAGGCATCACCTGATTCCAGTTCAAAAAAAATGATCCATGATAAGCGCTGGGTTACGCAACAGGCAAAAAATAATTTTACCCTGCAACTAGGCTCATTCAGTACTCAACAAGCGGTCAGAGCTTTTATTAATCAGCAAAGCATCAAGGGTAATTACGCCATTTACCCGGTCAGGAAGCATTCGAAACAACTTTATAGCGTTCTGTATGGTTATTATTCAACCCGACTAAGGGCAGAAAATTCGAGTAAGCAATTCAAAGCGCTTAAAGTATGGATTCGATCTTTTAAAGATATAAAATAAATGTATGTGACGGAGTCGGTCGCTTAAAATTCTGGAAACGGAGCTTAAGTGAAGTGAAGATTTTTAGTCCCTGATAGCGATAGGGACGGGTGTTTTCTCGAAGCGTCTTTTTGCGTAGAGAAAATACAAGGCATTCCGACATCGCGTCAAGCCATTTGAGGTCACTAAATAAAAACCCCTCTAGGTTTTTTATAAGTGGGCACAGGACGAATCAGGGCATCGTAGATTTTAATTAGCCCCGTTAATCTTTTGCCGCGTTGTGGGCTTGGATGCCCAAAATGAGCTTTCGCAAAAGTAGGGACTCCCCGCTCAATGAAGTCGTTGACCAGGTGCGTAGAGAAGAAGAGAGTTAAGCACAGCAAAACTTAACCTCAAATCTATTTGAGCTATGCAAATTCGCGAAGCATTTCAGCAGATTTATGTTGCCGAAAGTACAGAGTAATTTGAAGGCTTACTTAATAACGGGTATTACTGGACGAGTCATAGTCAACTCGGTTTTACAGGCTGCAAAAAAAAGCGAGAGGGTATAAAATAAGGCACTTCAAAACAATTGCTTACCCACTTGAAATTCAAAAGAGCCCAAAATATTATGGCATCTTAAGACACAATCTTATAACAAGGGATATAGGTCGTACCGGGTAGTTTCATGCGTTTTTGGCTGACAAATGCAGCGAGTAATGCATCTACGGGCTGCATAACTTCCTTATCGCCACTGATTTCAAAATGGCCATGTTTTTCAATAGCACGAATACCTTCATCCTTTACATTGCCCGCGACTATGCCAGAAAATACCCGGCGTAAATTTGCAGCCAATTGGTGTTTCTCCTGGTTTTTATGTAATTGCAGTCCTGCCATATTTTCATGCGTAGGGGAAAAAGGTTGTTGAAACTCAGTGGCGATTTTTAAACTCCAGTTGAAATAGTAAGCATCCGCTTTAGTCTTGCGAAATTTACGCACTTGACGAATACCCAGTTTCATTTCTCGTGCGACTCTTGACGGGTCATCAATAATAATCTTGTAGCGTTGTTGCGCCTCAAAACCTAAGGTATCTCCAATAAATGCATTGATCTGTTTGAAGTAGTCTGCAGATGATTTGGGACCAGTAAAAATTAACGGGAAAGGGGTTTCTGCATTATCAGGGTGCAATAATATACCCAGCAGATATAAAATTTCTTCGGCCGTACCTGCGCCGCCTGGAAACACGATAATGCCATGACCTATACGCACAAATGCTTCCAGTCGTTTTTCGATATCCGGTAAAATCACCAGGTCATTAACAATTGGATTAGGTGATTCTGCGGCAATAATGCCGGGTTCAGTAATGCCGATATAATGGCCATGATTAATGCGTTGTTTGGCATGAGCAATCGTTGCACCCTTCATGGGGCCTTTCATGGCACCAGGTCCACACCCGGTACAGATATTCATATTGCGTAGCCCAATTTCATAGCCTACTTGTTTAGTGTAAGTATATTCTTCACGGGATATGGAGTGCCCACCCCAACAGACAACCAGTCTGGGTTCGGTACTTTGATGAATAACATTGGCATTGCGTAAAATATGGAAGACTGAGTTGCTAATGCCTTCAGAACTAAGTAAGTCGAATTTGGGGTTATCATTGATCTCGTCGCTGACATAAACAATATCACGCAGTACGGCAAATAAATGCTCACGTATCCCCTTGATCATTTCACCATCGACAAACGCACTAGCCGGCGCGCATTTTAATTCCAGCTTAATACCTCGTGCTTCCTGAATCACTTTAATTGAAAAATCATTGTATCGCTCTAGTAATTCCTTGCCATCATCAGAATCACTGCCAGAGTTTAAAACGGCCAGTGCGCAGTTATGCAATAGCTGGTAGAGTCCACCCTGACTGGTATCCAGCAATTTATTAACTTCTGTTCGTGATAAAACGGCTAAATGTACTTCAGGTGAAATTCTGGTATCTATCGTATATTCTTTCATGACTTCCTTCTTGTCTTGTTGACTTATATTGCTATGTATTAAGTTTACACCCATTTTATGTGTGTGCTTTGGTTTATGCATCGGCTGATAGCATTAAAAATATGTACTATAAATATAGATGAATAATTTGGTTAAATTAACCTGCACTAAAGAATCGCTGCGTAGCCAGAGATGTTATAAGGAGAGCATTGAATCTTAACTTTTTAAAAAATGGGTCTGGATATTAGGGAGCAGTATATTCCGCTAAAAGCTAAGGATATCGATATTGCCTGGCAGCTTTATATAAGAAGTGAAATGGATGATTGTTCGTGCGTACGAACATGGTGTGAGATTTAAAGCGAGCGCTGTCAATAAACTCAAGCAAAACCCCGATAGAAAGTTGCATAATTCATGCACTGGCGTGTGGGGAAAACTTGGCGTTAAAAACAGCCCATTGCAAAAAACGAAAAGGTGCTATAGCAAGAGGCGCATAGCTGGCTACATAACTATTGCTACAGTGCAAGTGACGGATAAAAAGACAAGCAAGCAAGGATGGATGGTTATTTATTTCCAGATGCTTAATATTCCTAAGCCTATATTGCGCACTCAGTATGCGGGCTGAATGAGTCTTTCAGTGTATTGGCTGTTTATCAGCGAATCTTAAGTATTAAAATGAGCTAGAGCTAGTTCAGTTGCTTCAATATAGTTAATCTTTCCGGTTGCGAGTACCGGCACTTTATCTACGTGAATAAATTTTTTCGGTAAATTGATTCCTGCAATACCTTTAGCCAATGTCATCAGTTCCTTACTATTTGCATTCTCGTGTGTCGTTATCAGTACCAGTTGTTCGCCTTTTCTTTCGTCTGGAGTGCAGACAACAACATGCTGACTATCAGGCCAGATATCATTGATCAGTTGCTCTGTGGCGGTTAAGGAAACCATTTCACCAGCAATTTTTGCAAAGCGCTTACTGCGACCGCGGATGGCAACATAGCCTTCTTCATCAATATTCACTATGTCCCCGGTATCATACCAACCTGCGCCATAAATAGAATTGGGTGGAACGAGCTTGCCGGGATTATCGGCCAGCAGATAACCCTGCATAACATTTTCCCCATGCAGATGTAGTTGTCCTGCATTTTCGATGCCCGGAATGGTTTCTAATTTATACCGCATACCTGGCATTAATCGCCCGACTGTACCCGCTTTATAAAACATCGGGGTATTGACGGCCGCAACCGGACTGGTTTCTGTCGCACCATAGCCTTCCAGGATGCGAATACCAAATTTATCTGCCCATAATTTTCGTGTATTTTCATGCAGTTTTTCAGCACCTGCGACAACATAACGGATATTATAAAAATCGTAGGGATGTGCCTTTTTTCCGTAAGCCGCTAAAAAGGTATTAGTACCAAAGATAATAGATGATTTAGTCTCATAGGCCATCTCTGGGATAATGCTGTAATGCAACGGCGATGGGTAGAAGAAGGTGGTCATGCCATTCATAATGGGCAGCATGGTGCCGACCGTAAAGCCGAAAGAATGAAACATGGGCAGGAAATTCAATACTGTATCCTGGGCATTAAAGCTGATACGTGCAGAAACCTGCTTATGATTTGCCAAGATATTTCGGTGCGATAGTACTACACCTTTGGGGGTACCTTCGGAGCCTGAAGTAAATAATACAACAGCTGGACTATCCGGTTTGCAGTGAGTGCGTGGGTACCAGAGGTGGGCAGTTTTAGCCTGTATTAAAGCGATCAGTTTATTAGCTGGGCTAATGTCTTTGGCTAAATCTTCCAGAAAAACCAGATTGAGATTTTTCGACAAGGTTTGCGCGTCTTCAGAAAATTTCCCCAGTTCTATAAAGCGTCGAGATGTCAGTACCGTTTTTATTTCTGCGGTATGACAGGCAGAAAGCATGCCTGATGCGCCGATTGAATAATTCAACATGGCAGGCACACGCTGTCGGATTTGCAGGCCTAAAACGACATTCAGTGTTTTACTGCTATTAGGTAGGTAGACGCCAACATTTTCCCCTTTAGCCGTGATTTTTGTCAGTGCATTACCTATCGCTATGGAGCGAATAATCAGGGTGTTATAAGATAGCGGGATTCGGTCTAAATCTTCTGCAACAGTGTGTTTACCACCATGGATTTTTTTAGCTTCCAGTAAGCCGGAAAATAAAGTTTGCTTATAGTGACTGGTGGCAAACATCATATTACTCATGATGTCCGTTAAAATCAGACCACTGGCATGACGGCGCACTTTGCCACGTAAATCATCTGGCACTGAAATCTTTGTAGGCGGCAGTATTTGCAGGGTAATTTTAGGGAAAAAGCGCAGGCGTACAATATTATTTAAACGCGAGAAATGCGTATATTGAGCACCTTCTATACGAATAGGAAGAATGGTCGCACCGGATTTATCGGCAACCATACCAGTACCATCATAGACTTTCATTAATGAACCAGTGACGGTGATCCGACCTTCTGGGAAAATAACGGTTTTACTAGGTTTTTGTAAATAATGGATTAGATTTTTTAGCGAGATCGGGTGAGTCGGATCCATTCTAAAAACATGGGACAAGCGGAGAAAGGGCTTTAGCCACCAGCGTTCAGCAATCTGGCTATTAATCGCAAAAGTAATCTTGTCAGGTAAGAATACGCCCAGCAATAAAGGGTCTAAAAAGGAGATGTGGTTAGCAACAATAAGTACGCGATCTCCTGCTTTTTTATAATTCTCTAGGCCATTCATTTCAACTCTAAAGAGAAAAGTGAGTAGCCATCTTAAAAATATTTTTAGCATCAGAGTCTCTGTGTATATGTGAGCAAGCGTGTAGTGATGTAGATTTTAGGGTAACACAGCCGGGTGAGTTGTTTTAGCGGCATAACTGATACAGATAAAAATAAAAAACTGTATGCCAAAGATTAAATTGGCCACTAATAAATGTATGGGTTGTGCGACAGGTGGCATGCCCAAACGATCTAAGGACATTCCGGCAAGAATAGCACTAATAATCAGGCCCACTAAGGCATAGGAAAGGCGTAGTAATAAGCTATTTTTTTCGACTGATTGAAAGATTTTCCAGGCTAGCCAGAGGTTAGTCAATAATATGACTGCCGAAAATGACCTATGTACATAAAAAATGAGAGGGAAACTATCACGCCAGTATTCCCGGTCAATATAATTATGATGTGTTGCAATTAAATCCACCGCTTCTCTAACCTGGGTACCCATACCTACTTGCAACAAGGTAAAGCCCATGGCAATAACTAATACGGTTTTGAATTTATCTGGCAATGCAGAAATGTCAATTTGGCGTAATAAGTCATTTTGCGAACGGGCAATGGCATAAATTAATAAGGCAACAATAAACAATGCAAGCAGCATATGTGCCGTTATCATTAAGGGATGCAAATGTGTTTTAACAACTACCGAACCTAGCCAGCCCTGAAAACCGACTAATAAGAAACAGGCGAGCGATAAATAAAACACAGCCTTATCCGTTTTCAGGTAGGCCCGTGAATACCAGAGTGTTAAAAAAATTAAAAAACCGATAGTAACACCGGTCAGGCGATTAAGGTACTCAGTCCATGTTTTAACGACATTAAAATCAGTATTCGCATATCCGACTGCATAGAGTTCATGATAATTACTCGGTAGTTCAGCTTCGCTAGTTGGCGGAATAAGTTGTCCAAAGCAGGTGGGCCAGTCAGGGCATCCCATTCCTGCACCGGAGGCACGGACTATACCTCCCACTAATATTACAAAATAGACAGCAAAAATTGTTAGCGTACCTAAGCGTCTAAAGCGTCGTGCCGTTTCTGGGTTCATATGTATTATTTAGGACTTGAATTTAAGCTGATTTTATCGTGATCTGTATTATCAAGCTGTAAATTTTTTGTCTCGGTAGCTTGGTCTTTCAGCACCACTAATAGTTGCGTAGCATTGTCCTGCTGAGCCGCTAATACGACAGTTCCCATGATGTTATCTTCACTATCTGTTACCGTACATCCCGGCAGAATATCAGTCGTACTTACGCTGTGGGCCGGATACATAGCGCGTTTGTTTTTCCCTAGATAATGTGTGCGGGCAACAATTTCCTGGCCGGTATAACAGCCTTTTTCAAAGCTGATTGCATTGAGTTTGTCCAGATTAAGCATTTGTGGGACAAATTCTTCACTGGTTTGCGCAAACAGCCAGGGGATGCCTGCTTGAATATCCAGGCCTAGCCAGGCATCTGAATTAAGCAGGGTGATGGGTTGTTGTTTTAATTTAGACCAGAATAAGCGTGATTGTTCGGGGCTATCAATAAACAGAAAACTGTTATCAAGTTGCGGATAGGGGTATAAGCGATCTTGCGGACTTATTTCGACATTAGCAATAGCAGTAATACATAAATCATTACTATTATCAATTAGTTGTACGTCAGAACGTAAGACATACATGCGTAATTTCTTGCTAACAATATCGAGTAAGTCGCTAGTGAGAATGAGCTGAAATGATGCTTGTTGTTTAATAATGATAAAGCTAGTTATCGCGCGACCCTTGGCATTACAGTAAGCACCTAAACCAGGCTTTGAATCGATTAATGCATTAATGTCACAAGTCGTTTGCCCTTGTAAAAAACTTGCTGCATCCTTACCTGAAACCGTTAATACGGCTAGATGAGTGAGCGGTGCTAATATGGCCCGTTTATCGGTAGGTGTTTGAACTAATAAGTTTTGGTTTTTTAAGAAGTCTATCCAGTCAGCATGCATAATAATTTTGACAGTGAGTTAAGTCGAGTAGTAGCCGAAGGCTTTTGCAGTATTATACAGTAGTTAAGTTAGATAGATGGACTCAGAAAGGAGTCTGAGGTTATGCCTTAGAGCCTTTGATTCAGGATGTTTAGGAATGTGCATGAAATAACTTGAGCAACTTGGGAGCGGGGTCTTTAGCCCCGAATTTTACCATGCAGGGCTAAAGACCCCGCTCCCGTATTTAGTTGTTTATTGTATTTCGTGCTTGTTCCTGCGGATAAAGCCAGCGAATATTAAGTGACTATTGGAATTTTTTTATCAGCAACACGGCTCCATTGTCTATGGATAAAACATGGCTTAAGAGCTGTCCTGTCGAGTGATATCGGGGGAATATTAGCTTTTAAAGATTTTGAACCATACCCAGACAGAACACACTGAACCTAGCAAAGCGTAGGCATAGTTAGCAGTCAATTTGAGTAGGGTATTGCTGGGGTCATGCTGTAAAGTATCTTTTAAATCCGGAGTCACAAAATAGGTCCAGAGTAGGGCAGGGATAAAAAAGGCCAGAAATCCAGTGAACGCCTTATGCACCGGATTTTTACCAGCATCTAATGCAGTTTTAAAGAATATAACAGTGATAATAATAGCTGCGAGTGTACCAGGCATGAGAGCCTCCTTAAATGTAGTCACATGTATCATAGCCTGAACAACTAAGGCTGTCTATTTGGCAGAAAATGATTTGAGTTTCCTAAAAACAAAAAAAACGCCTAAATATAATTCAGACTTGAGCTAGTTTTCTTATTTAAAAGTATTAATTCAACAGAATTAAGAAACTGCGCTACAAGCTGAAAATATAATTAAGCGTTTCGTTATCTCCGGAACAAATTTTATCGTCATCGAGTAAATTTATATAGATATGATTACGTTTATGATATATAAACTTAAAGTTTACGCTGGTGAGTGAGTGAGTGAGTGATGGATAAGTTAAAAAACATGCAAGTATTTTGTCGTATCGTAGAGCTCGGCACGTTTGCAGCTGTGGCGCGGGAAATAGGGGTTTCTGCGATGATGATCAGTAAATATATGCGTAGTTTAGAGAATTCCCTAGGCATCTCACTAATAAACCGCAATACAAGGCAGTTATATGTCACTGATTTAGGTCAGGCTTATTATCGTGAATGTAAGCAGATACTAGAAGATTTAAATAATTTAGAAAGTTCTATCAGCCAGGAAGGAACGCTAGTTAAAGGTGTATTGAAAATTAATACCCCTATAGATTTCGGTGGCATCTATATGCTGCCGGTTATTAATACGTATCAACAGCAATATCCCGATGTTAAAGTGCTCATGGCACTGGATAATGCATCCGTTAATTTACGCTCAGCTCAATTTGATATTGCCATTGTGGTCACCGATAAGCTCGATCTGGGGGTGGTCGCAAGAAAAATAGCCCAAACTTCCTTATGTACCTATGCATCACCCGCTTATTTACAAGAATATGGCACTCCAAAGCAAGTTGATGATTTAGTCGAACATAAGTGTTTGCACTATTTAAATACCCCGCATGCCGATGCCTGGGTTTTTATACAAGGCAAGGACCGCATTGAAATCAGACCTAAATGGACTTTTGCATCCAATAATGGCGGCGCACTCTGCCAGGCTGCTTCATTAGGTATGGGTATTGTGCGTTCACCTGCATTATCAGTCCGGCGCTATGTACAATCGGGTGAATTAGTTGAGATACTAGAGGATTATAAACTACCCAGCCTTTCCGTTTATGCCACCTATCTGCAGCGTAATTATTATCCGGCTAAAATAAGTACGTTTATCGATTGTATCGTGGATTATTTTGCTGAATAAAGGTCATAGGCAGCACCTATAATTCACAGCTACTGAAGATAGTGTTGCAGTTTTATTGTGTGTTCATGAAGGGATGCTAAATTTTTTCAGCCTATGTGTATTCAGGGCTGTTCATTTTTAAACCTCCTAAAGTGGCCTTTAGTTGATAAGCTTATGTTTACATGGCCGAACCTTTGGGTTCAGCCTGGTTGCTGAGTTAAATCCTAAGCAAATTAATTCTGCAAATATTTTGGAATGTCCTCATAATCCACTTGCTTAGCCATCAGGCCTCTGTATGACCAATTTTTTCGCCGAGTTGAACTTTTTTACCTGCGGTAAATGCTTTCTCCCAGTTCATTACATCTTTTCCATATAAAACAATAATTGTTGATCCCATATTAAAGCGACCCATCTCTTCGCCACGTTTGAGTTTTGGTGCATTTTTCCTAATATATTGCCAGGTTCGCATAGATTTTGAGGTTGGGGGAGTTACTTCGCCATGCCATACGGTTTCAATGCTGGCGACAAAAATTGCGCCGACGAGTACCAGTGCCATAGGGCCAATTTCAGTATCGAAAATGGCGACAACGCGCTCGTTTCTGGCAAACAGACGAGGCACTGAATTGACTGTGGCTCCATTAACGCTAAATAATCGCCCTGGTACATGAACCATTTCTGTTAGCCTGCCATCTAGAGGCATGTGCAAGCGGTGGTAATCTTTGGGGGATAAGTAAATGGTAGTAAATTTACCATTTAGAAAAGGCGCAGCACGTTCTTCATCACCGCCTAATAAATCAGTTGCAGTATAACTCTTGCCTTTTGCCTGGATAATATTACCTTCAGTTATATCTCCCGCCTGACTAACAGAGCCATCGGCTGGACTAGCGATGTCACCAGGATTGTTGGCGATTGTACGAGTGCCGGCTTTTAATTCACGGGTGAAAAACTGGTTAAAGCTAGAATAGGCATTAATATCTGAATCAATTGCTTCCTCCATATTGACACCATAATGACTGGCTATGCCTTTAATAAAGAGGTTTTTCCAGATTTTGTTTCTGCTATGGGTTAGTTGGCGCATTAATCTTGACAATAGATGATGCGGCAGGATGTGTTGGGGCAGGGTGGTCAGGCTTTCTTTAAAGGTCATCTTGGGGTGGCGGTGTTGTTACGTTAAGGAAGTCTTCCCATTAAGAGGTTTAGGAATGTGCACAAAATAATTTAAGCAACTGACTTGTCTTTTTATCCGTCTTCTGTGTTGCAGAAACAGTTACGTAGCTAGCTATGTAACTGTTTCTATGCCATGAATTCAAATAAAAATCCTGCGCCAGATGCGCAGCTTATTCCGTGCGCGTTCCTTAGCCTTATCAAAATAAGGAGATAACTGCGGGCCACTTGCCCGCATATACTATTTGGCTAAGGCAATTGCACTAATTCAGGTGCCTGCCAGTCAGGATTACGATGCTCGACGATGACAGAAGTATAGATCCCGCCGCGAACATTAAAATCAGCACGGACACGCATGAAATTAGGCTGAATAATTTTAACAATATCGTCCAGAATTTCATTGGTAACGGCTTCATGAAAAGCGCCACGATCACGAAAAGTCCAGAGATAAAGTTTTAGGGCTTTTAACTCGATACACAATTTATCAGGCACATATTCAATCGTGATTTCGGCAAAATCGGGCTGACCTGTTAATGGACAAAGACAGGTAAATTCAGGGGTATCAATACGGATAGTAAAGTCACGGCCGGGATGGGGATTATCGAATGCTTGTAAATCTTTGCTAGGTTTTGTTGCCATAATGATTGGTGCTGTTAGATGATTTAGCCTGATACATTATTTTGCATAAAGTATAATGACTGCTTTATTTTAAAAATGGGATATTTTACCAGTAATGAAGCTGGAAAAAATTAAACTTTCAGGTTTTAAATCATTTGTAGATGCCACGACGATTCCTATTAAAGGTAATTTAGTCAGTATTGTTGGCCCAAATGGTTGTGGAAAATCAAATATCATCGATGCAGTGCGTTGGGTGATGGGTGAGAGCTCGGCAAAGCATTTGCGCGGTGGTAGTATGGCAGATGTGATTTTCAATGGCTCTTCAGGGCGTAAACCTGTTAGTACTGCGTCGGTTGAGCTGGTTTTTGATAACGCCGAAGGCCGTGCAGGTGGTGAGTTTGCCAAATACAGTACCATTGCCATAAAGCGCCAGATCAGCAGAGATGGCCAGTCTATCTATATGTTTAATGGCACTAAATGTAGACGTAAAGATATTACCGATTTATTTCTGGGTACCGGCCTGGGCGCACGTAGCTATGCGATTATTGAACAGGGTACGATCTCCCGTGTGGTTGAGGCAAAACCCGATGAGTTGCGTACTCATATAGAAGAGGCTGCGGGTGTTACTAAATACAAAGAGCGGCGTAATGAAACTGAAATGCGCATACGCCATACGCGTGAAAACCTGGAACGTCTGGATGATGTACGTGATGAAGTTGAAAAACAGCTCAATCATTTACAAAAGCAGTCTGAAAAAGCTGAAAAATATACCACGCTAAAAACTCAGGAACGGCAATTTAAGCTCGAGTTGTTAGCGATGCGCTGGCGTACTCATCAGCAAACCGCCGAACAACTGGAAGTGAAACTACAAGATGCGGCAACGGCACATAATCAACTGTTTATGGAACGCAAGGAATTAGAACAGACGCTAGAGCAAAAAAGGATTGTCCATAAAACCCAACAACAAGCTGTAGATAAACAACAGGGCGAGTATTATCATGTGGTTGCGGAAGTGAGCCGCCTGGATCAGGTGATCAAACACAATGAGCAATCGCATGAGGAAACTGAATTAGAACTTGCTCGGTTGGGTGAGCAAGCAGAACATTTAAAGGGAAATTTAGATGAAGACTTGCAGCAATTAGATGAAATTAAGGAAACTTTACTGGAAACCGAAGAGTCTTTGCTCGTTGCCGAGGAGCTGGAAGCTGAATTACTGGAAATCCAGAGTGCTGCGCAGGAACAGCGGCTTGCTTGGCAGCAAGAGTGGGAAGCCTATAAAAATCAATATGCTAACTACCGGGAACAGGCGGAAGTCAAGCGTATGCAGATTGCGCAACTGGAAAATCAGACCTTTCAAATGCAGAGTCGGTTGCAGCGTTTGCAAGCCGAGCATGATGAGTTAAATGAAAAAAGCTTACAGGAAGAGATTGAGGTTTTAGACCAATCAATTAAACTGATTGAAGAGCAGCGAGATCAATTACAGATAGAGCTGGATAGCGTACATTTATCCATTACCGATTTAAGACAGCAAATTAAACAATATCACGAGATCTTGCACAAAGACCGTTCTGAACTGCAAACCATTAAAGGCAAAGTTACGTCTTTAGAATTGCTACAGCAACATGCAATGGGTAAAGATAAGCAGAAATTAACCCATTGGCTGGACCGAATGGCGCTCACGGATAATCAACGCCTGGCAGAGTTTATCGAGGTTGAATCTGGCTGGGATAGCGCGGTTGAAACGGTATTAGGCACTTATTTAGAGGCGGTGTGTATTGATAATGCGGATCAACTAATAGCTGAGCTCTCCTCATTAAGTGATGAGTCTATTACCCTATTTGAGACCCAGCACCCCTTACAGGAAGAAACCGGCAAAGGTCTAACTCTGCTAATAGATAAAATTAAAACCCCGTGGAATTTACATGGTTTATTGTCGGGCATCTATTGTGCAGAGAATTCAGAGCAGGCAAGGCAAATAGTGAGTCAGTTAAAGCCTTATGAATCTGTAATTACCACACAGGGAACCTGGATGGGTTATGGCTGGGTGAAAGTGATTCATGATCATGATGCTAAATCAGGTGTGTTACAAAGAGAAAAAGAATTACGCTTATTAAAAGAAGAGCAAATAGAATTACAGGCGCGCGTGGTGGTGACTGAAGAACAGCTGGAAACGGCAGAAGACTATTTAAAACAGGCGGAAAGCCAGCGCGAAGAATGCCAAGACAAGTATAAGCAGGTAAGTCATGAGCTAGGGCAAAAAAATGCCGAGTTTAGTGCTCATTCTGCACGTGTAGAGCAACAACAGCAACGTCTGACGCAGGTGATGAATGAAATGGCTGACATTAACCGCGAGTTACTTGATAATACCGAAACGCGAGAAGAAGCCGCAATGATCAAAGAGCAGGCGGAAGAGGCGATGGAGGCGCTAGAGGAAACTAAATTACAATTAGAGCAAAATAGCGATAGTCTGCAAACCCAAAATGAACAAAGCGATAAACAGGTTAATGAAAGTCGGCAGCAAGTGCATACCCTGCAGGCAAATATTGCCAGTTTAAAATCTTCCGATACTTTAACGACAAAACAAATAGAGCGTTTACAGCAACAATATCAGCATGCGCAGGAGCGCATCGTTGAATTAGAAAAAAAACTACATTCAACTCTGGAGCCGATGGATGATGAACGTTATCAGCTGGAAACTTTGCAGCAGGATAAAGAGTCTTTAGAGCTGGATTTACAAAAAGTAAGAGAGCAACAAGAAGCTTTAGAAATTGACATAACAGAATCTGCAGAAGAGTATGCATCAATCCAGCAACATTTAGAGAAGAAAAAGGAATTATTAGATAGTATCCGCTTCGAGCAACAGGAAAGTCAGGTGCGTCAGCAAACCGTTACCGAGCAATTAGATGAATTAGAAGCCGATGCGGAAAAAATTATCCAGACTATCGCAGCGCATGCGGATGAATTATCCTGGAAAGTAAAGGTGGATGACCTGGTAAGACAGATAGAGAGACTGGGTACCATCAACTTGACGGCGATAGAAGAATTCAAGGCGCAATCCGAGCGGATGAACTTTCTCAATGAGCAAAATGCTGATTTATTGGAAGCCCTGGATATCCTGGAACAAGCGATAGCAAAAATTGATGAAGAAAGTCGGCAGAGATTTAAGCAAACTTTTGATAAAATCAATGCTGGGTTACAAGAAAAGTTTCCTAAGCTTTTCGGTGGAGGTAGAGCCTATTTATCATTAACCGATGATGACTTACTGGAAAGTGGGGTTAATATTATCGCCCAGCCCCCTGGCAAGCGTAATAGTTCCATACACTTGTTGTCGGGTGGTGAAAAGGCGTTAACAGCAGTAGCATTGGTTTTTTCTATATTCGATCTGAATCCGGCACCCTTTTGTTTGCTGGATGAAGTCGATGCTCCTTTAGACGAGGCAAATGTCCGGCGTTTCTCACAAATGGTTGAGGAAATGTCAGCTAGCGTACAATTTTTATACATTTCACATAATAAAGTGACCATGGAAATTGCGCAGCAACTAGCAGGTGTTACCATGAAGGAACCTGGCGTTTCACGCATGGTAGCGGTGGATATTCAAGAAGCAGTAGCAATGGCAGAGAGTTAAAATGGATAAAGATTTATTAAGAATAGTTATTATTGCGGTAGGTGCCGTCGTTATTTTAGCCATGGTTCTATGGGCAATGTTTAGTAAGGGATCAAAACGTAAAAGAATTAATTTTTATGATGATCATGATCCCCTCGAAAATATAGACCCAAGCCTGGTAGTGAGTGCCGAGGATGATGAATTTGATATTGTGCCGATCAGCACTGGAGAGGAAAATAACTCACAGGTTAAGACTCGCTTAAATGCTGAATATATGCAGGAAGCACAGTTAAATGGTGCGCATGCACCTATGCAAAATTCTAACGCAGTTGCGCATCCAGGCGCACAAGCAGTCGCTGAAAGTAAACTATTGCCAGCGCTCTTGCAATTAAGCATTGTGGCTAAGACAGCCACAGGCTTTACAGGTGTGCAATTGCTAGAAGCATTTGAAAATACTGGTTTGACTTATGGTAGTGTCAAAGTTTTTGAAAAACTGGATGATCTAAACCAGGTTGATTATGCCGTTGCCAGTATGGCAGATCCCGGTATCTTTCCAGGAGATGATTGGGAAAGCTATGTTTGCCCCGGAGTGACTTTTTTTCTCCAACCCAGAGAGGTTGAAAATGCTGCCCAGGTATTTGATGAAATGATTGCTACTATCGGTGAATTATCAGCGGTTCTTAAAGGCGATGTTGTAGATCAGGATCAACAGCGACTGACTGAAGGCACTTTACAACAAATTAAAACGAGCCTAGTTTAAACAAGAAGTGTCTATATTTTGATTTCCCCCTCAGGCTCCTGGAAACAAATAAGCATGGATCCTTGCTGGTCTTTTTGCCCAAATATTGGACGGTTATTTATTTGCAGGTGCCTGAGCCGTTAGACATATCATCATATCGATTGGTGGTGCCTCCTAGGGTTCAATAACTTCATTATAGAGCCTGGGCAGTGCCATGTTGAATAACACAATTCACCTTTATCCATCAAAACAACATAGTGCCGTACCAACAGCAATCTAGCTAATAGCTCAAATACAGATGTCGCAGACAAATCTCTTATTAAAAAAATTTTATCAACTTTCCGAAGATGAACAGCAAATTCTTTTGTCACTGTCGATTTTATTTGTCCCAGTTGGGCTGGCACGACTACAGGAGGTTTTACGTGGGCTCAATTGTGTGGAGCCAAAAGTTTATAAACAAATTGCAAAACCTTTAAGGGAAAAACTGGTAAATCAGGGCTTTATAGAATCCACCAAGTATGGCTGGCGTTGCGTGACAGGAGGGATTAGTGAAATATTCATAAGGATAGCGCTACAAGAGTACCCGGGGTTATTTTTCAGGTTAGCAGATTTTAGTCTGAACAGTAGAGACTATATGCCTAGCCAGCTACGATTAATGGATAGAGTGAGGCGCTTGCGTTTTTTTCTTTATCTCAATGAAGATAAGCAGTTTGAAGGCTGTTTCCAGGAAATAGAAGGTGAGTTTCCTGAAGAAGCAATGTCTGCATTGGAATTACTTTTTTTCTCTCCTTTTGATAAAGCCTGGTTTGAATCAGTCAATGATAATATTAAAGCATTTGCATTATCTCGCTATGCTGAGGTTGGTTTTTTAAATCTACAGGATCTGAGTTTTCCTTTGCAGGTATTAGAGGAGAGTATTAATTCTAGTGATACGGGTGTTCACGAGTCTGTTCTTACTTTTGCAGAAATTAAAATTTTACTGGGTTATGGGCAGGAGGTTGAAAGCCTAATTAAACAGGATTGTTCAACTCGTGGTTTAGCCCTACAGGGCAGTTTATGTTTTTTAGAAAACCGCAATGATGCCGCACTGGACTTTTACGCTGCTGCTGTACAGCAAATCAAAAAGCAGACCCGTAAACGTAATGCTTTTTTACCGGGCATGCATGGCTATTTTTATAATTTGGCCTTGCTTAAAAGCAGAGACTCTGAAAACTTAAACTATTTAAAGAAGCAATTAACAAGTATTGGTAAATCTAAGGAAGCAGGTTATTTTCAAGATACGCAAATACGATTGCAGCAAGGGGTTAATGTAATACAGGGGCAGCGGCGTGGCCTGGAATACAAGCCTTTACTATTGCTACAAATTTCTGAGCCTTATGAAGTATTGTTTTATAGTCTGATTCTGTATTGGTGTGATGCACTTTCTTTAAGTGTAGAGGGAGATAAACAGTTTTTAGAACAATTAAAAAAATATTGTTTTCAGGCAGATAATGTAGGGGCATTATTTTATACTGCTGTGAGTGCAACATTGCTACAAAAACTTGGCACAAAAGATAGTAAAATTAAACGGTTAGCTATTAAGTATCGAAGTGAGAGCTGTATACATCTACTTGATTTAGTACCGCGGGAGGAAAAATGGGAAAGAGCATTACACGCCCTGACACAGTTAAATGAAGTAAAGACCTCGGGTGATTCTGGTATAGAAAATAACGAATCACGCATGATTTGGGTTTTGGCACTTAATGGTCATCATGCAAGTATAGAGCCGCGTGAACAAGTAATAGGCAAGTCAGGTCGTTGGACCAAAGGTCGCCCTGTTGCCTTAAAAAGATTAATGAATGAGCGGGAATCTTTTGAATATCTAACAGATCAAGATAGTCAGATTAGTAATCAGATTAAGATAAAATATGAATCAAACTACTACGGGTATGGCCGGACAGAGATTTATTCTCTAGAGGGTAATGCGCTGATTGCTGCAATAGGCCACCCTCGTGTTTATTGGGCAGGCGCAGCTAAATATGACACTCCGCTCACGATAAAGAAAGCAGAGCCCCAATTGCTGGTTACCAGTAAAGCAAAAAGCCTACAGATTTCCTTGCATCCTGTGATCGATGAGGAAACTATAATCGTTGAAAGAACCGCAGACAATGAATTACACGTCTACCAAATCACTGCGCAGCACCGTCAAGTTGCCGAGATTCTAGGTAGAAAAGGCTTGAATGTTCCGCACAAAGCCAAACAGCAAGTCATAGACTCAATAGCGGCAATTGCCTCTACGCTAACAGTGCAATCAGATATTGGTATTGGTGGTCAGGTTCAGAATATAGAAAGTGTAGCAGCAGATGCTCGTCTGCATATACATTTGCAACCAGTAGGAGAAGGCTTGCAGATTGAAGTATTTATCCAGCCTTTTAACGATGCAGGGCCAATTTATAAGCCGTCAACAGGGGGTACAACAGTAGTTGCTGAAATTGAGGGTAAGCAGGTGCAAACTACGCGTGACTTTGCAGTTGAAAATCAACACCTGACGCAATTACTAGAGCAGTGCCCTGAACTCTATCAATCGAAAGATCAGAAATGGACATTAGATGATCCCGAGATGGCTTTAAGCGCGTTATTACAAATACAGGAAATCTCTAATTTTGTGGTGATGGAATGGCCTAAGGGACAGAAAATAAAGGTCAGTCGTGAGGCCGGATTGCAACAGGCACATTTCTCGGTACGTAAAGAAAAAGACTGGTTTAGTGTAGAAGGTAAAGTGCAAATAGATGACCAGCAGGTCTATGATATGCAACGCTTAATCAATCTGTTGCAAGCGAATACAGGACGATTTTTAAAGCTGGAAGATGGGCAGTTTATTGCGCTAACCAGTGAATTACGTCAGCGTCTGGATGATGTCGCAGGATTAGGTGAACAAAAAGGCAGTAAATTACACTTTCATGGCCTAGCGGCGCCCGCTTTGAATGAAGCAATGCAAGGTATGGATGTTAAAGCAGGCAAACAATGGCAAGAGCAGCTTAACAAACTGGAGTCTATGGCCGATTTAGAGCCAGAACTCCCCTCTACTTTGCAAGGGGAATTGCGTGATTATCAATTAGAAGGCTATCAATGGATGGCGCGTTTAGCGCACTGGGGGGCAGGTGCCTGTCTAGCAGACGATATGGGTTTAGGTAAAACCATCCAGGCGCTTAGTCTCATTTTATCACGTGCAACACAAGGCCCAACTCTAATACTAGCGCCAACTTCAGTATGTATGAACTGGTTAGAAGAAGCGCAACATTTTGCACCCACACTGAATGTCCATCAATTTGGTGCTGGAAATCGGCGAAAAATTATTACAGAGGCGGCTGAGTTTGATGTTGTCGTCTGTAGCTATGGCCTGCTGCAGACAGAATCTGAGTTACTGATAGGCAAACATTGGCACACGATTGTTGCCGATGAAGCGCAAGCAATTAAAAATGGTCTGACTAAAAGATCTCGAGCTGCAATGGCGTTGCAAGGGGACTTTAAATTAATTACTACAGGCACGCCGATAGAAAATCATCTTGGTGAATTATGGAATTTATTTCATTTTATTAATCCTGGGTTACTCGGTACATTGAAAAAATTTAATGAGCGTTATGCGCAAGCGATAGAAAATAATAAAGACCGTAGTGCTCAGCAGCGTTTAAAGAAATTACTCAGACCGTTTATCTTGCGTCGCCTTAAAAATGACGTACTACAAGAATTACCGGCTAAAACTGAAATTACCCTACATGTAGAGTTAAGTCAGGAAGAACGTACTTTTTATGAAGCAATGCGGCGTAATGCTGTACAAGTCATGCAAGCATCGCAAGAGAAAGGACAGCAAGCAGGGCAGCAACACCTTAAAGTGTTAGCAGAAATCATGAAGTTACGGCGTACCTGTTGTCATCCTAAACTGGTGCAGGAAGATAGCCCTATAAGCAGCGCTAAACTGCAGGCTTTTGAAGAATTAGTTGATGAGTTGATTTCTAATCGGCATAAAGCCCTGGTCTTTAGTCAGTTTGTAGGCCATTTATCGATTTTAAAAGAGTCATTAGATAAAAAAGGAATTCATTATCAATATCTGGACGGTAGTACCCCGGTTGCAAAGCGTAAAAAAGCAGTCAATGCATTTCAGGCTGGTGAAGGTGATATTTTTTTAATTAGCTTAAAAGCAGGTGGTTCAGGACTGAATTTAACCGCAGCCGACTATGTTATTCATATGGATCCTTGGTGGAACCCCGCTGTGGAAGATCAAGCCTCCGATAGAGCTCACCGTATGGGACAGAAACGTCCAGTAACTATTTATCGCTTAGTGGCAAAAGATACAATTGAAGATAAAATCGTCGATTTACATGCGCATAAACGAGATTTAGCCAGTAGTTTATTAGAGGGCGGCGAGCTTAGTGGTAAAATGTCAGTCAATGAGATGATGGAGTTGATCCGTGAAGTTGAAGATTAGTAGAGTTTCCAATCTTGATTAGCAAGTAAAAGCAAAGGCAACAAGGGCGTAGTTATACGCCCACCCAAGACTACAGCAGTGCGCCAAAATGATGTTTAACCAATATTGGAATATAAAGATAGTTATATCTGTTAGCAGTAATCAATGAATTCGTACTTTAGCTTTACCCATTAAGCTGAGGTACAAAAACAATATATTATTAAAGAAGGTAACAATAATGTCCGAAAATAAAATACCAGCATCCGAAGTTTTAGCGCAATATCGTCAGCATGTTTCAGAAAGAGAAAAACTAGGCGTTGTACCGCAACCCTTGAATGTTGAACAAGTAACAGCGGTTGTTGAGCTGATTGAGCAAGCGTCAGCTGGCGAAGAAGATTTTCTATTAGAATTATTGGCCTATCGTGTGCCGGCTGGCGTTGATGAAGCCGCTTATGTTAAAGCTGGTTTTTTGGCAGCAATTGCTAAAGGCGAAGTTTCCTCTCCTGTGTTAGATGCGTCGCGAGCAACTAAATTATTAGGGACTATGCTAGGTGGTTATAATATTGCACCACTGGTCGATTTACTAGAAGTAGAGGCACTCGCACCAATCTCGGTCAAAGCCTTGTCGCATACTTTATTAGTTTTCGATGCCTTTCATGATGTTCAGGAAAAAGCTGACGCAGGCAATAAATTTGCCAGTCAGGTTATTCAGTCTTGGGCAGACGCTGAATGGTTTACCAGTAAAGCAGAAGTTCCTGAGCAACTGACAGTCACTGTTTTTAAAGTGACAGGCGAAACCAATACTGATGATTTATCTCCGGCTCCCGATGCCTGGTCGCGTCCTGATATTCCCTTACATGCACAGGCGATGCTAAAAATTCCTAGAAAGGGAATTACTAATGCTGAGCAGCAGATTGAAGAATTAAAACAAAAAGGCTTTCCAGTTGCCTATGTGGGTGATGTAGTTGGAACAGGCTCTTCACGCAAATCGGCGACCAACTCGGTGTTATGGTTTACAGGCGATGATATTCCTTATGTCCCTAATAAGCGGGCAGGCGGGGTGTGTATTGGTGGCAAAATAGCGCCTATTTTCTTTAATACCATGGAAGATTCGGGGGCATTACCTTTTGAATGTGATGTAGAAAATATAGCGATGGGTGATGTGATTGATATTTACCCTTATCAAGGTATCGTCAAGCGTCACGATAGTGATGAAGTGGTTTGCGAATTTTCCTTAAAAACCGAGGTTCTTCTTGATGAAGTGCGCGCGGGTGGGCGTATACCTTTAATTATTGGTCGTGGTTTAACTGATCGTGCGCGTAAAGCGCTGAACCTTGAGCCTTCTGCTGTTTTCCGCAGACCAGTCGATGCAGAACATAGCAGCAAAGGCTATACATTAGCGCAAAAAATGGTTGGTAAAGCTTGCGGTGTTGCTGGTGTGCGTCCTAATACGTATTGTGAACCGCATATGACGACTGTGGGTTCACAAGATACTACCGGGCCAATGACGCGTGATGAGTTAAAAGACCTGGCCTGTTTAGGTTTTTCTGCTGATTTGGTAATGCAGTCTTTCTGCCATACTGCGGCCTATCCAAAGCCGATAGATGTGGCTATGCAGCACACGCTTCCCGATTTTATTATGAATCGTGGCGGTGTTGCGCTACGCCCAGGAGACGGTATTATCCATTCCTGGTTAAACCGCATGTTATTGCCAGATACAGTGGGTACCGGTGGTGATTCGCATACGCGTTTCCCAATTGGTATTTCGTTTCCAGCCGGCTCTGGCTTAGTGGCTTTTGCAGCCGCAACAGGTGTCATGCCACTCGATATGCCTGAATCGGTGCTAGTACGTTTTACTGGTGAAATGCAGCCAGGTATTACCTTACGTGATCTGGTAAATGCAATTCCATTGGCAGCGATTAAAAAAGGCTTATTAACGGTAGAAAAAAAAGGCAAGAAAAACGTATTTTCAGGGCGTGTATTGGAAATTGAAGGGCTACCTGACTTAAAAGTAGAGCAGGCCTTTGAACTCTCCGATGCATCGGCCGAACGTTCATCAGCGGGATGTACCATTCGTTTGGGCGACGCGCCTATTCGTGAATATATCAATTCTAATATTACCATGTTGAAATGGATGATATCCGAAGGCTATGGTGAAGCACGTACCATCGAACGTCGCATTAAAGAAATGCAAGCCTGGCTAGAGAAACCGGTACTAATGGAGGCAGATGCTGATGCTGAATATCATACCGTGCTAGATATAGATATTAGTGCTATTAAAGAGCCTATTATGGCCTGCCCGAATGACCCGGATGATGTGAAAACCTTGTCTGATGTTGCCGGCACTAAAATTGACGAAGTCTTTTTAGGCTCATGTATGACCAATATTGGTCATTTCCGGGCAGCAGGTAAATTACTCGATAAATTAGAAGGAAAACTACCAACCCAACTTTGGGTTGCGCCGCCCACTAAAATGGATCAGGCACAATTAACCGAAGAAGGTTATTACAGTATTTTTGGTAAAGCAGGTGCGCGTACTGAAATGCCAGGCTGCTCATTATGCATGGGAAATCAGGCGCGAGTTGCAGATGGCGCTACAGTGGTTTCGACTTCCACGCGTAATTTTCCAAACCGTCTAGGTAATGGCGCTTTTGTTTACCTGGCTTCTGCAGAGTTGGCCGCCGTGTGTTCAATTTTAGGCAAGATTCCAACAGCAGAAGAGTATATGGCTTATGCGCTTAAAATTCATGAAACTGCAGAAGATTCATATCGTTATTTGAATTTTAACCAGATTAAAAATTATCAGGATAAGGCGGATACGGTAGAGATTTAATAATTAGCTTATGCGTTGCTTGTCTTAGAATTTAATGTCTAAAACTTTAGTATGGAAATAGAGCATCTAATTAGTGCTATTCGGGGTAGCCAGGTAAGAATCAGTAATCATGCTGATGATGACGACCTGACATATGAAGAAATATATTTTTCTGTTCTTCATGGCGAAGTGATTGAAACCTATTTAAATGATAACCTCTATCCGAGCTGTTTGGTTTTTGGAAGAAGTTTTTCTGGAGAATCTATTCATACGTGTTTGAGCTTATAATCTTAAGAATAAGTGGACTGTATTAATTACAGTTTATAGACCAGGTCCGAGTCAATGGATTGAATGCAAAGTGAGAATAAAGCAATGAAACCTATTGAGAAGTGTCCTGGTTGTGGCGGAGAATTAAAATCTAAACAAGTGAAAAAATTACCGCGGGTCGGCAGCAATACAGTTTCTAAGACAGTAACTGCTGAAGTCTGCTTGCATTGTGGTGAAAGGCTAAATCCAGAAAGCGTTGTCAAAGTATTTGAAGAAATTCGAAGTAAGCTGCGCAAACAGGAAATTAGTCATTTCAGTAACCTTGGGCAATCATTTACTGTTGATAAAGACTGGTTTAATGATGCGATTCAGCCAATACTCAAAGAGACTATTCATTCTTCTCATTGATACATGACATTGCTAAAGTATATCAAGCGTGAGCAAACTATTTAATATTAAAAGCCCCTTTAAACCGGCAGGCGACCAGCCCGCAGCAATTAAGAAATTGGTTGAAGGGCTGGCCGATGGAGAAGTGCATCAGACGCTATTAGGCGTAACGGGATCGGGAAAAACCTTTACCATCGCGAGCATGATCAACGAAATTCAGCGTCCGGCGATGATTATGGCGCCGAATAAAACGCTGGCGGCTCAGCTGTATGGGGAAATGAAAGAGTTCTTCCCGGAAAACAGTGTCGAGTATTTTGTCTCTTATTACGATTATTATCAGCCTGAAGCTTATGTCCCGGCATCCGATACTTTTATCGATAAAGATGCCTCACGCAATGAGCATATCGAACAAATGCGTCTGTCGGCAACCAAGGCATTACTAGAACGTAAAGATACTATCGTCGTCGCAACCGTTTCAGCTATTTATGGTTTGGGCGAACCTGAATCCTACTTCAAGATGGTCATGCATCTGGTGCGCGGGGATATTATTAAGCAGCGAGATATCTTACGTCGCCTTTCGGGTATGCAATATACTCGCAATGACATAGAGTTACGCAGGGGTACTTATCGTGTGCGTGGAGATGTAATCGATGTCTTTCCTGCTGAATCAGAAGAAGCGGCTTTGCGCATCGAGTTATTTGATGATGAAATTGAACGCCTATCCTTATTCGACCCCTTAACAGGTGAGATATTGCGCCGTATCGCGCGTTATACCATCTACCCTAAAAGTCATTATGTGGCTCCTCGAGAAAGGCTGCTGGAAGCGGTTGATAAAATCAAAGTCGAATTAAAAGAACGTTTGGAACAATTGCGTTCACTGAATAAATTAGTTGAAGCGCAGCGTCTGGAACAACGTACTCTATTTGATATAGAAATGATCTACGAAGTAGGGTACTGCTCAGGTATCGAGAATTACTCGCGTTACTTATCCGGACGAGAAGATGGTAAATCCCCTCCGACCATGTTTGATTATTTGCCTAAAAATGCCGTGGTTATTATAGATGAAAGCCATGTCACCGTGCCGCAAATTGGCGCGATGTATAAAGGCGACAGGTCGCGTAAAGAAACCCTGGTTGAATATGGTTTCAGGCTACCATCAGCACTGGATAACAGGCCGATGCGCTTTGATGAATTTGAAAGCCAGATAGGGCAAAGAATATATGTCTCAGCAACACCAAGCAAATATGAAAAGGAACATTCAGGGCAATTTGTTGAGCAGGTGGTCAGGCCGACCGGATTATTGGATCCGGAAATAGAAGTACGGCCGGCGACTACGCAGGTTGATGATTTATTATCTGAAATAAACCTGCGAGTAGAAAAGAAAGAGCGGGTTTTAGTCACCACCTTAACCAAAAGAATGTCCGAAGATCTGACTGAATATCTAATGGATCATGGTGCACGCGTGCGTTATCTGCATTCAGATGTAGATACCGTAGAACGAGTGGAAATTATCCGCGATCTACGCCTAGGTAAATTTGATGTGCTGGTCGGAATTAATTTATTACGAGAAGGTCTGGATATACCCGAAGTGTCTTTAGTTGCCATTCTGGATGCGGATAAAGAAGGCTTTCTGCGTTCGGTCGTTTCACTTATTCAGACCATCGGCAGAGCAGCCAGAAATTCGAATGGTAAGGCGATTTTATATGGCAATAGGGTCACTAAATCCATGGCACAGGCGATAGAAGAAACCCAGCGGCGCAGAGAAAAACAGATAGAATTTAATCTGCAGCGGGGGATTACTCCGACAACGATTCTTAAATCGGTTACTGATATTTTAGAATTGACTATCCCTGGGGCAGGGTTCAATCAAGCATCAAAGCGCAAAGTTGCTGAACAACAAGCAACTTACCAAGGCTTGTCGGCAAAAGATAAAGAAAAGAAGTTAGTCCAACTTGAAGAGCAAATGTATAAACATGCGAAAAACCTCGAATTTGAAGCAGCGGCTAGAGTGAGGGATGAAATAAAGCAGTTACAAGCAGAAATGTTAATTTAACGGTTGCATATTATGGCTGCACAGCTATAATATGCGGCTCTTAATTGATCTTATTAAGATTCTTTAGGCGCGTAGCTCAGTTGGTTAGAGCGCTACCTTGACATGGTAGAGGTCGGTGATTCGAATTCACTCGTGCCTACCATCTAAGCTCCTGTTTTAGATGGTAATCCATAAACAACAATTCAATAAATTCTCTCAAAAAGCGCTGTGGCTAAAATTCTGGCTAAAAACATCTTTAGGGTAGTGGGTTATAATATAACCTACTTCGACAGGAAGTCAGAGGAATATCAAGGCTGAAGCATCAGAACTGCTGAATAAGTCCCTAATCAGCATCGGGTGTTGTTGATGGTTTTATAGTTTGGGAATGTCCAGGGACTGGCTAAGGGCTTAAAGTTAGTTAATATCATGTGATTAACGCCTTAAACGCCTTATAATTTCGTTTACCACTATCAAGACTCTCCCTGTTTACGCCCTGAATTATGCATAATAAGTTACGCTTATAATCACCCCTTAGCTGTTCAATGCTATAACCTGAATCAATAACAGTTTGTTCGGCATTATCAGCAAGCACAATGATTTTTTGCCGGCCGGTGCTTTTAGTGGTCATAGCATCCAGTCTCTTTTGCAATTCCTGATTACTTTGAATCATTATGTGCAGCCTCTTCAAGAGCTAATATCTGTTCTTGCAATTGTTGCTGAATAAGGCTTGATTGTGGCAACAGTTTGTCCAGGCACAGCTTAATCATGCCAGTATCGCCCTCTAACGCCATTTCAACCGCTTTCTTAGTTATGCCTGCGCTATTTGCTTTAAGGATGTTTAATGCTGTCTTATCAACACCTGTCCCTAAACGTCCACCGCCTGTATTGCCTTTAGAAAACTGGCCATTGGTGTTCCTGCCTTCTAGAGTCATGATTTAATCCGTAAGTTTCCGTATTTACGGGGATTTTAGCATTATTTGAATAATGTACATTAATTATAAGTGGACTAGTGGATTAATCTTATTGGCTATCATAGATATTGCAAATCACACCAGCTACCACGTTTACCACCATCATAAAGCCTAGCCAGTCCATGACTAAGCAGGCTATCACCATCAAAAACAGTCCTGACTTCGCTAACGGTAGCATTGCCATATTCGGTTGCACTGACGGAAAAACTGGAGACTGTAAATAAATTTGTGTAAGTGTCTATCATTAACTTCAAATAAGAAGAGGATAGATCAACATGAATAGAAA
>DUBW01000071.1:1353-2165 GCA_012960135.1 Methyloprofundus sp. | reverse complement strand
CAGTATGTGCGTTAGTCGCGATAAGGAGGGTACTGCTAAAAATGACATAGTAAGATGGAATGGAAGCAACGTTTTAGCGAGTTACTGCTGGAAATGTTGCCACATATTCAGGCGATAGAGCCATTAGTTTGACCTTCAGCATAGACCTGACAGGTACGCCCGGTATCCTTTCTTGCCTCTCACGGCGATCAGCAAAACTGTCATAAGCACCGTATAGCTTTCAACTGAGACTCAGAGTGGGCATCACCTTGATGTACAGGCTTGTGCGGTGTCGCTCAATTTTTTCTCGCGCTAGGCTACGCAAGGTCAAGGCGATAGTTAATGTGCCTACACGGTCCTGGCTGAGAAACTGTGCTCTTCGGGCTTGGGTCATGATATTCAGGGGTAACACGCCGGGGTACTCGGACAATATATTGGGTTTAAATCCACCAGGGCTGGAGATTTTTTAACGCTGTTTTCTCCGGAACCCGGCTAAGTTGGGTATGTTAATTTACAGCAATGGGCTGATGATTATCGAGGGTGAGTAGCCCTAAACAGCCGACAGGCATGATGCAGGCAGCATAGCTACCTGTTTATACCACGCCTGATTTGATAATAATTGGGGGTCTTGGTGATCATGGATGTAAGCTGTTAATGACTTAAAAATTGAGCTATTAATACCTGAATAAATTCAGTAAAGCCCATGCAGAAAACAAAAGTTATGAATGATTTAACCAGAAATAGCAGATAAAGCGCATTTGCTGTCTTAATGACTTCGACTAAAAGGGGTTACCTAAAACAGCGGCAAGTGGGTAACATGGAACAGATAGGTG
>DUBW01000071.1:0-1285 GCA_012960135.1 Methyloprofundus sp. | reverse complement strand
GGCTTTGCCCACGGCAAGGCTGAGGATTGCTAGAATAAGAAAGGCGGCCCCACGACTATTTAATTAAGGCGGTGTTTAAATGATCCAAAGCACTGAAAGTTGCGGGAGGAAACGCAGTTGTTTAAATGGCCGATTAATGTCGTTGCTGGCTTGGAATTGATCAATAGCGCGCATAAAGGAATAGCATGCGTGGAAGATGAAAACAGTAGAGTAATCTGTTTTTAACGCCTTGACTTAACGAGAATGCCCTTAATAAGTATTAAGTTGCTATAAAAAAACACGTTTTGTAAGTGTTTACCTACATGAGATTAGGGTAAAATGAGTGTTAATAAGGAACAGCTAACACTTAGCGTGTCAGGTGAATAAGAAGATAAGTCAGGGGCAATGGTATTTATTACGCTGTAATCCACGTGAAGACAGCCGTGCAGAGCAGTATTTGTTAAATCAACAATTCACTATAATTCGTTGGTCAATTGTTCTTGTGGATAGACAATCTTGCTTACCCTGATGCAATAGGGTATTTACTCTTTACTACGCCAATGCTTGGTAATACGATTAGTCTATTGCCGTACATTATGATGGCAGTAACACTTTATTCTACGGTTATTTTCCAGAATCGCCATGCATCAGAAGCAGAAATGAAGCGTCAAAAGCGTAATCTTTATCTGATGGCGGCGGCCTTTTTACCCTTTCCCTGTTGTTATGGTGCTGTATTGGGCTTTGGCTAATATTTTTCATACTGTCCAGCAACAGATCATCAAGATTTAAGCGGAAAACTTATTGTTATCTAAGGCAGTCCTAATGAGGGGCTCGAGGCCATAAAATTGCCTACTGAGAGAGATGTCTTGATTGAGGTATCGTAAATACTTTTAATCGAGGAATTAGGAATGCCATCGGAGATGTTGATGGCATATTAAATAGCGATAATTCTTTGGATTCTGAAGGACTTAAGAAATTAATTAAACGCGTATTAATCAATAATGATTCTCAAGTAGATACGAAAATAAATAGATGGATTATACATCCGCTGTCAGCCTTGGGTGGGGTGATAGTTTCCAGAAGGCGCAGGAAAACTTGCCAATCCGAAGTGTGCGAGTAGCACGCGAGGGAGGCTAAAACTTTATCCCGACTAGCCGCCAAGCCATTTGTGGGAGCCTTGACTATGCGGTTTTTGAGCATGGTCGAGACGTACGCAGGGCGTCTGGAGCTTATTGATTCGCCGCGAGGTGAATCGATTTTTGTGACATGGAGTCCCAAAATCTTTATTGAGGCGAGCGCATGGCGC
>DUBW01000070.1:43271-68191 GCA_012960135.1 Methyloprofundus sp. | reverse complement strand
GTTCTCAAACTGGATCTCCTCATCAATGCAGACTTGTGGGCCCAGGGGCCTATGATGATGGCTGCGGGACTCGGGTTCTCAAACATTGAAGGTATCGAGGGCATCGACACGAGTGACGTGCCCGCGAGCGAGCCCGCCGTCATCGATGCCGGAGGCACGTGGAACACGCTCAGCGGCTGTGGAGATATCACGCCCGCAGTAGGCAACTACACTACTGCCCTTAGCCCTGCCATGGTAGCTAATTTTATGGGCTCTCCGGTTTTTTATGCCGGTGGCATGCCTATCGAGTTTTCCTATCCCGTACTATTGAGCACGGCGCAGGGCTCCGACATCTTGGTGACCCTGAATGATGGCAGTCAGGTGAAAGCCGAAGTAGGCGCATTCGGGCCCAATAGCGACTACAACGAGCGCGCGTCCTTCGTGGTCTTCGGGCAGTTTGGAAACCGCCTGGACCTCGATGACCCCGATGTTCTCTACCCGACGAAGATCGAGGTCGTGGAGGATGACACACCCATGATGTTGGTTGGTCCCGGCGGCTCGTTAGTGTCGGCGGTGGGGATGTCCGTGGATGCTCCGGGATCGCCGTACAAAACCCTCGGAAACGGACCCAGACTCACGGGTGCCAAGCTGACCGTTATGTCAACGGTGGGGGATGGTGGACCTCCCGGCATAACTGCCTCCACGCCCAACGATGGCATCGCGCTTTACGGAGCCGACGCTCAGTACCGACTTCGCGTGTTCACCACCGGTGGCTACACCCCCGATGGCGTTACCGGCCTTAAGCCCACGGAGTATGATACGTACTTCCGAGTGCAGGTCAAGAACGACGCAGGTGATCTAGTAGCGCTCCTCGAGTCCGGTAAAGAATACATCATCGACGGCAAGCCGATCGAAGTCGTCGGTCTTGCCGAGCTCGGGATACGCGACCAAGAGGTCGCGGACAATGATTGCTACTTGGAGGACAAGGACAATCAAATCGACATTGTCTTAAAGGGCGCGGTCGAGGTCATGCGTAAGGTCGTGGGAGTCGACGTTCCATCCACTGAGGATGGGTACAAGCCGTTCTACAACCCTGGCGGTCCGGGCAACACTCCTGCTGACGGCGTTACGTACACGCAGGGGAGCCCGAACCACACGGTGGAGGTATTGCAGGCTATCGACGATCCGATGGCGGTTACCTATATCGATCTGCGTCCACAGTAGAACTAGAACCCTGGCACACGCCAGAACGCACTCCCTCTCGAGCAGAGGGAATGCGTTCTGGAGGTTGCGAGCACTTATGGGCGGGCGGATTGCCTCCCTTGCACAATCTGCGTCGACACGCTACGAGGAGAGACCGACCAGCGGGACAAAAGCTCAGAACTTTTCGAGAAGCGTATACCCTGAAACCTTATGAAGCATTAGGTTCTAATATATCTTTAACGAGGGAAATGATGAGTGAATTTAGAGATAGATAGTGCAGTAATTGAGAAAAGTTATCTAGATATTCATCCACAAGTATAAGCCGATTTTTTCGATTTTCGAAAGTTGGCGTTCTTTTCAAAGCAAGTGACGGCATTCGAAAAAAAACAAAATTTTGTTTGGACGCAAGAATCAGACGTTTTTCTTGGCGCAATGGCAGAACAAAACTTGCTGTTAGGTTTCACGATGTTAAACCATGATTTATTAAAAGGTCAGCCAGAAACATATCGGGTGATTTTTTAAATATTTCGGGGGGGTATTCTATACCAACATTGAACCGCTTCAAAGGGTGTTCTAACCCTTAATTCTCATTGAACAAAACAGGTGTCAAGTCTTGCAATCAACCATTTCTGAGCTACAAACCCAACTAGATTTTGATTTTAAGAAGAAAAGCATCCCTAATGATTTTTTTAAGTTTTGCTACTACACTCTACTAGAAAAACAACATAGCTAACGGCGTAACTTCGAATAAAAATAAAAGGATGCAAAATAAAACTTGAAATACAAGACGACCGGTCGCATAATAAACCTATGATAATCATGGACAGAAAACTAATCAAGCGTGAGAAACTACTGGATCAGGGTGTGAAAATGCTGATGGATCAGGGCTATCACGGTACTGGTTTGAAAGATATTCTAGATACTGTGGGCATTCCTAAAGGTTCTTTTTATAATTACTTTGCCAGTAAAGAGGTGTTTGCAGCGGAAGCGATCAGTCATTATATTGAACCTTTTATAATTCGTTTGGATGGTCACTTGCAAAACCCTGAGCTAGATGGCTTAACAGCATTAAAACAATATTATGCAGAATTAATTATCGAGGTTGAGCAAGCAGGCTATAAAGGTGGCTGTTTACTGGGTAATTTGATGGGGGAATTAGGGGATACCAGTGAGGTATGTAGACGCGCATTAAAGGAAACCCTGGAACGCTACAAAAATTTACAACTATCTGCATTATTACGTGCACAACAGGAGGGTACAGTGCGTGTCGACCTTAATGTAGAAATAATGGCTGATTTGTTAGTAGATAACTGGCAAGGCGCTTTATTAAGAATGAAAATTGAGCAATCAGTAAAACCATTGCAGCAATTTGTGACGAGTTTACTGGAAGATTATTTTTTAATAAAATAAGTCAGGTGGAATACATGTGGTTGAAGTAATAAGATTTATAGTTACTGAGCAGCGATATATTATCGCTTTATTTTTAGACGACTGGTCAACTAGGAGATTAATATGCCTAAATATTTAATTGAACGAGACATTCCAGGGGCAGGGCAATTAAGCGGACATGACTTGCAGAAAATTTCGCACAAGTCTTGCTGTGTACTTCAGGATATGGGGCCACAAATACAGTGGTTAGAAAGTTTTGTCACTGCTGACAAGATTTATTGTGTCTATATCGCGCAGGATGAAGCGGCCGTTAGAACTCATGCAGAACGTGGCGGATTTCCAGCAAATTCGATTGCTGAAATAACCACGATCATTGATCCTACGACAGGAGAAGAATAATCACCGCAACATTTTATTAATTTCAAATAATAATAAAAAATAAACACAATGAGGAAGAAACATGAATAATTATTTAAAAAAATCAACGCTATCATGGGCAAGACTTGTACAGGCTTTTGCTTTGACAGTGACTACATTGGTTATCAGCGCCCCTGTTCAGGCAGATGAAACTTGTCAGTCTCCTTATATGGCGAAAATCGTAGGTCAGGAAGATTTTGTTTATGTCTGGACTCTAGGCATGCAAGGTGTGGGTGATGAGCAGGATAAGTTAGTCACGGTTGATGTGAATCCTAAATCAGCCAAATACGGTAAAGTGATTAATAGTCTGTCGGTAGGGGGGCGTAATGAAGCACATCATTCAGGCTTTACCGATGATCGTAAGTATTTATGGGCGGGTGGACTGGATACCAATAAGATCTTTATCTTTGATGTACACACTGATCCTGCCAAACCAAAATTATACAAGGTAATCACTGATTTTGTAGCTAAAAGCGGCGGTGTAGTGGGCCCACATACTACTTATGCGTTGCCGGGTCGCATGTTGATTACCGGCTTATCGAACAATAAAGATCATGGTGGCAGAACTGCGCTAGTGGAATACAGTAATAGTGGTGAGCATATAGTGACACACTGGAATCCTACGGATAGCGATTTACGCGGTGCGGTTAAAACGGGTAAATATGCTGATGGCTACGGTTATGATGTACGTGTACTGCCAAGACGCAATGCGATGATTAGTTCGTCATTTACTGGCTGGAATAACTATATGATGGATTTTGGCAAAATGCTGGCTGATCCAGAAGCTATGAAGCACTTTGGTAATACAGTCGTGCAATGGGATTTACATGCGCGTCAGCCAAAAAAGATTTTTGATGTGCCGGGTGCGCCATTGGAGATCCGTTGTGCCTGGGATCCAAATCATAACTATTGCTTTACTACGACCGCGCTTACTTCAAAAATCTGGTTGATTTATGAAGATAAACAAGGGGAGTGGCAGGCGAAAGATGTTGCTGATATTGGTGACCCTAGCAAAATTCCATTACCTGTGGATATCTCTATTCAAAGTGACGATAACATGCTTTGGGTCAATACATTTATGGATGGAAAAACCCGAGGTTTTGATATTTCAGATCCGTTCAACCCGAAGCAGGTTTTCGAGCAGAAAATTGGCTCTCAGGTTAATATGGTGTCCTCTAGCTGGGATGGTAAGCGCTTGTATTACACCTCTTCATTATTGGCAAACTGGGATAAAAAAGATAAGGATAACGAGCAGTATCTGAAATTATTCAGTTGGGATGGCAAAAAACTAACGGAGCAATTTTCTATCGATTTTGTTAAAGAAAAACTAGGACGTGCACATCAAATGCGCTTTGGGGCGTATTCATTGTATGCAGCTTTTCAGCCTAACAAGCCATAGGGATTGCTTGCTAAGTTAACTCCATAAGCAGATGCATTGTTAGCTGTAAAGGGATTCGCATAATAACCTGGGGCGCTGGCTTTAACCTGCATGTTCTCGTGGCATGAAGGCTAAAGCCAGCGCCGTAGTGCGGGTGATTGCTACCGACGCTTTTAAAATATTAATAGCAATACTCAATTCAGAGGTATCAATATGAAGAGAATTTTTACTTCTATTTATATAGGGTTATTAGCCAGTCAAATCGTCTATGCCGACTCGGTACAAGTTAAGCTGGCACCAGGCTATCGTCCTTTAGCATTTAAAATCCCCGCAGCGGGTAGCTATGATTTGCCGGTCATCGACATGGCTGCGGATGGTGAAGTATTAACCAGCAATAATCAGGTTCGCCATTTGTATGAGCTTATGGGCGATAAAATCACCTTGCTGAGTTTTATTTATTCTACTTGTAGTGATGTCAATGGCTGTCCATTGGCAACCCAGGTTTTTCATAAAATTAACAGGCGTTTGCAGAAAGAACCTGAGCTGGCCGGAAAATTACGCTTACTGACTTTAAGCTTTAATCCTGAGCATGATACTCCTGAAGCGATGAGCCGTTATGCGGTAAGCTTTACTAATGACAAAGTGGATTGGCAGTTTTTAACCACTCAATCAGAGCAAAAATTAAAGCCTATTCTGGACGAATATCAACAGGCAATCCAGAAAAACTATGATCAACAAGGAAATTTTACCGGCACGTTTTCGCATATATTACGGGTATATTTGATCGATAAGGATAAGCAAATACGCAATATATACAGTGTTGCCTTTCTCCACGCAGACACCTTGATCAATGATGTTAAAACCTTGCTAAGTATATCTAGTACACAAAAGCCAAGTATTGCGAGTGTAAACAATGCACGCTTTCAAAAAGGTGATAACAAGCAACACTATGCTGAAAAAAGCTATAAAACCCAGTCTATTGCTTTAACAGAGCGTCAGGGGCAGCAAACCGATTTACTCAATAATATTAATACGGCTCCACTCGGTTTACCTGTTGTGCCCATTCCTGAAGACAATCTAGTCAGTACCGCAAAAATAGCTTTGGGTAGAAAGCTGTTTTTCGATCGCCGGCTTTCGCTGAACAATACTTTTTCCTGTGCCATGTGTCATATACCTGAACAGGGTTTTAGTAGTAATGAAATGGCTACCGCTGTTGGTATAGAAGGGCGTAGTGTACGGCGCAATAGCCCGACGATTTATAATGTTGCCTACGCAACAAAGTTGTTTCATGATGCCCGGGAAAACACACTGGAACAGCAGGTTTGGGGCCCCTTACTGGCGCAGAATGAAATGGGCAACCCGTCGGTAGGCTATGTTATTGATAAGATAAAAACCCTAAGCGATTACCAAGGTTTATTCGCCCAGAGTTTTAACAGCGATGTAAATATGCTCACGCTAGGTCAGGCTCTTGCTAGTTATCAACGTAGTCTGGTATCCGCCAATTCACCCTTTGACCGCTGGTATTTTGGCAAGCAGACTGATGCCGTTAGTGATTCTGTGAAAAGGGGCTTTGCAATCTTTAACGGGAAAGGCGCTTGTAGTAGTTGTCATATTATCGAGAGTAAGCATGCAATATTTACCGATAATCAGACGCATAACACGGGTATAGGGTATCGGGAATCCATGCAAATATTACCTGAAAAACGGAATATTCAGGTTGCTCCCGGAGTCTTTATAGAAGTAGACCAGCAAGCTATTAGTGCCGTATCAGCAATTAAAGTAAACGACTTAGGGGGATATGAAATTACCCAGGATCCGCAGGATCGGTGGAAATATAAAACGCCCACCCTGCGAAATATTGCATTAACCGCGCCCTATATGCACAACGGTTCATTAACAACAATGACTGATGTGATCCAGTTTTATAATCAGGGTGGAGTGGACAATGCAACACTTGATCCACTGATTAAGCCACTCGATCTACATGCAACAGAAAAAGATGATTTACTAGCATTTTTACTGGCGCTAACAGGAAGTAATGTACAGGAATTGGTAGCAGATGCTTATAATGCACCTATTGGGAATTAGAGTGTAATTAACTACCTGGAAGTTAACCTGGAATAACAATGAGATGGCTTTGCATTTGAAAGCACAATAATAAAATATCTATTGGCAATTGATGCCTTGATTGATAGTATAACGAAACTACAGAATAGAATTGGGCTGATTAATGCTCACGGCTATTAAAATATAACGTATTTTTTTTACAAGAAAAAGGCTTATGCCAACTAACTTGCCTGAAATAAAACAACTTCTTGCTAACTGGTATTTACTTGCAGTGGATAACGCTGTATTTGTCGGTGCCTTAGTTTTAAGCGTCTGGGTGCTAGTCGCCATCTTGTACAACTTTAAAATGCTGTCCTTGAAAAGAGACCTGAAAAAAGCACAACAACAGCATCTTAAGATGCAAGACAAGCTAAGCGCAGCTGAGCAACAAGTTCACCAGGATGAAGAGAAAATTGCGGCTGATGCTGAGCAAATGCTGAAAGATAAGCAATTCATTGAAGAAATTCAGGAAAAGTTATTAGAGCGCAATCAGCGAGTAGTAGAAAGTATAAAGGCGATAGCAAAGAAATTTGATTTAAACGAACAACTTATTGATTCAGATAAAGCATTGCAAAATGAATTTGTCTGGCAGCAGCAGGATAATGTTATTCACCAATTAATCGACCGTCTGAGTGCTGCGCAACAGGAAAATTCTCAAGCGAGTGAAAAAGACTCGATCATTAGTAATTTGCAAAGTTTATTAGATATGCAAATTAAACAGTTTGTTCAGTTAGAGCAAGCAATAGAGGTACAAAAACATGACCAGCATGAGCAGCAAAAAGAGGTTCAGCAACAATTAAATAATACGTTGGAAAAACATCAATTGGATTTTATCCAGCTAATTGAAACCGTACAAAACCGCTCAGCCCCTGTTGATGTAACAGCACAAATAACTCGCTCACAAGAGCCTATTGTTCAACAGCAAGAACCAGAGCAACTAGAAAACATTACCGAGCAACAAATTGTCGAATTTAATGCTGTTGAGCAGATAAGTCCCGTTGAGCAAGTCACTCCTACCAATATTGATGGTCAACAGGCAGCTCCAGAAATTCTTGACTCAGTTTCAGCACTGGACGGTATGCTAGAGCAAACAGTCAGAGAAGAGTCCGGTATTACTGATTCAATAGAGCCGCTGGTCGAAGAACACGCAGAACCAGTAAGCGAGCCGGATAGTCTGGTACAGGACTTGTTGAATATAGCTGAACCGACCTTTAGTACGGTAGCAGAAAATGAGCATCAGCAAGGTGCTAAGGATAGTTCAGTTGAAAAGAAGTCTAGCTTGAAGGTTGCTGGGAAAATTAAAGGTTTACTCAGTAAAGTTAAAAGCCCGGGAGCTAAAAGCAAAACAGGTAATAGTGCCAAAGCGGTGGCAATTGATACTGTAAAGACCCAAGAGACAACAGACAAACCAGCAAAAGTCACTGACAAATTTAAAGGATTGTTAGGTAAAGCTAAAAAAACCAGTGCTGAAACTGAAATAAAAATTGATATAGAACCGGCGCAAAAGATTGAAATGTTTACTGCTGAAGACACTACAGTTTCTGAGGCAGAGCAACAAATTGAAACCTTTGTTACTGAAGGTTTTAATGAATCAGGTGCAGAAGAAATCGATGTTGAACCGGACTATGGATCATCAATTTTTAAAATACCTGGCGCACTAAAAAAACTGTTGGGTAAAGCAAAGAAATAAGTTATTAATTGTTACAGAAACTCTTGCACTACTAGTGGGGCGTAGGCTTTAGCAGTGCAGGCTAAAGCCTACGCCCCACTATTGAACTTTATACGACGAATACTTATGGAACTGTATCAACTACAGTTAATTAGTAGTAGGTATAATCTAGCTAGTATGCAATGCCGTTAGTTGCATACAGGAACTTGCGCCAAATATTATATTCGCTAGATTGGTATAAGACTCAGTTATTTTAAAACAAAACTTCTATTTATACTTCTATATGTCTCGCTGGAAAGCTCCTCGGCCTAAATCATCCCCGTATATAACCCCCACTGGTTATCAACACTTAGAACAGGAATTAAAGAATCTCTGGTTAAAGCGTAAGGATGTGGTGTCCGCCTTATCCGCTGCTGCCGCTGAAGGTGACCGGTCGGAAAATGCAGAGTACATCTATCGCAAAAAAGAGCTACGTGGCATTGATAGTCGTATTCACTTTTTACAAAAACGCATGCCCTCGCTGAATATAATTTCTGCCAAGCCGGCTGATCAGGACAGAATCTTTTTTTCTGCCTGGGTCTTATTAGAAAATGATAAGGGAGATGACTTGTTATATCGTATCGTCGGTGCTGATGAATTTGGAATGGATAAACGTTATATCAGCCTCGATTCTCCATTGGCGCAAGCCTTATTGAAAAAGACGTTTGATGACCAGGTGCAGATTCACAATGAGGTGCAAAAGACTCAATATACCGTATTTGATATTCAATATGGCCCCGAATTTATAGCCGATTAAGCTATTTAGATATCCACTATTAAAGTCTACAGTCTAAAGTATGGGGAGAATATAACTAAGAATCCATTAACCTGTATGCAACGATTCTGAATTAATAATAAAAGGCTAAATATTCTCTAAGCCATAAAAATAACAAAAGGTGCAGTATTATGGAGATCGAAGAAATCAAAGACGCCTTATTTCGAATATTAATTTTTAATGGTTTGGATGATGTACAAAGAACACTATTAGTGCATACTTGCCATTTTAAACGACCTGAATTCAAGGCAAGGTGAGTGTTTTCTACCAGCAGTAACCAAGCTAAGAGACGGGGAACGGCTATCAGAAGTTAAGTTAAAATGCTCTGGTTACAGGACATTGCTTTGGAGAATACTCCCCCTCGATATTGATACACATGATTTTCAGAAAATCATGGATAATGATCCCTATATTGCTAAAACGGTCTATTATAATTTAGCGCACCTATATATTAGCCATTTGAAAAAAAATGATGAAGAAGTGGAGCAGTTTTTTGTTTATTAACATCATTACTTGATTACACAGCACTTCAAACAAACCTTTAAGCTACTCGCGAATGCTTAAAGTGCTACAAAAATAATGCTAACTGGATAGCGCTTAGCTAAGCTTCCAAATCATCCAGATATTTCTCTACATCCAGTGCTGACATACAGCCGGCACCAGCAGATGTAACCGCTTGTTTATACACTGAATCCATTACGTCACCTGCGGCAAAAACTCCGGGTATGCTGGTTGCTGTGGCATTACCTGCTATACCGCTGTTGACGCGGATATAACCATGATCATTCATATCTAACTGGCCTTTGAAAATCTCCGTATTGGGGCGGTGGCCGATGGCGATAAATACACCGTGAACATCGACATCTTTGGTGTTGCCATCCAGCGTACTTTTAATGCGCATACCGGTAACTCCCATATCATCACCCAGAATTTCTTCCAGGGTGTGATTCCATTCAATCTCAATATTGCCATTTTCCGCTTTTTCTATCAGTTTGTCAGAGAGAATCCTCTCTGAACGGAATTTGTCACGGCGATGAATAACCGTGACTTTAGAGGCAATATTGGCAAGGTATAGGGCTTCTTCAACGGCGGTATTTCCACCACCAATGACGGCAACAGGTTTGTTTCTGTAGAAGAATCCGTCGCACGTTGCACAGGCTGAAACGCCTTTACCAGCAAAGGCTTCTTCTGAATCCAGACCCAAATACATAGCGGATGCACCGGTCGCGATAATTAAGGCATCACAGGTATAGCTGCCTGCGTCTCCGGTTAATTTAAACGGGCGCAGGGATAATTCTGCGGTATGAATATGGTCAAAGATAATTTCGGTATCAAAACGCTCTGCATGTTTGCGCATTCTTTCCATCAACTCTGGACCTTGTACGCCGGCATCATCGCCAGGCCAGTTGTCTACATCAGTCGTAGTGGTTAATTGCCCGCCTTGCTGCAGACCGGTTACCATTACCGGCTTTAGATTGGCTCTTGCTGCATAAACGGCAGCAGTATAGCCAGCCGGGCCGGAGCCTAAAATGAGTAGGCGGCAGTGTTTTGAGTCACTCATGTGTTGTTTCCTTGTTTGTGTGTTCTATAAAATGTTAAGCATTATGCTAGGAAATACAGTGGGCGTAAAGCCTGATCTTGGATTTATAGGGAGGTTTAGTAAAGCACCAAATCAAAGCTGGGCAAATAATGATTTCCAGCAACGTTTGCAATCATTGATCACTAAATATAAAGAAGGGATGAGAACTAAAGTGATCAAGGTAGCAAATAAAATGCCAAAACCAATAGAGACAGCCATCGGAATTAGCATGCGTGCCTGACGCGAGGTTTCCAAGATCATCGGGGCTAAACCAAAGAAGGTCGTTAAAGTGGTTAAAATGATGGGTCGGAAACGCTGAATACCTGCGGCTTTAATAATCTCTTTAGGTTCAAGGTCGGTTGTTTTTTCCAGATGCACGGCTTGACTGATAAGCACCAGTGAGTCATTGACCACGATACCTGATAAGGCAATAATTCCCAGCATACTCAATATACTCAGGTTAAAGCCCATAATTATATGCCCAAAAATCGCACCAATAATACCAAAGGGGATGCTGACTATTACAATCAGCGGCAGGATATAGCTTTTAAACGGAATTGCCAGCATCGCATAGATGGCGAGTACAGAAAATACAAAGCTTAACTTCAAACTTCCTATACTATCAGCCATATCAGCCTGTTTACCTTCAAAGCTATAGTGCAATCCAGGGTATTGTGCCATTAAAGCGGGTAATGCATTTTCAGTTAAGTCATTGATGACTTCTACTGATTGACTTCTGGGTGTGACGTTTGCGGTTACCTGCACATTACGCCGGCCATTGCGTCGTTTGATTTCAGTAAAGGCATGTCCTGTTTTTATTTGCACAATTTCATCTAAGGGGATTGCTTTGCCTTTATCGGTCCAAACCAGGAAATCATACATATCTTGTACAGATACTCGCTCATCTTCAGGGAGGCGTAGCATCACTTTAATTTCATTGCGGCCTCTTTGCTGGCGTAAAACTTCTGCACCATAAAAAGCGTTACGTACTTGCCGAGCGACTGAAAAAGGGGTTAAGCCAAGACTTTCGCCAGCGGGGAGTATGCTAAAATCCAGTTGCTGTTTGCCTAAGCTCATGCTATTAGCCACATCTTTTGCCATAGGGTAGGCACGTAATGTATTTGCCAGTTGCGAGCTGGCTTGTTCTAGAACAGTAATATCACGGTGGATTAATTCTATGGTAATGGCCGAGCCGGAGCCTGGGCCACCTGAGTCTGATTCAAAAATTAGGCTTTCTATGCCCGCTATTTCGCCCGAGGTAGAGCGCCATTTTTCAGTAAATTGATCAGTGCCCATGATGTTATCTCGAATCTCTGGTTTTGCCAGATAGGTACGCACAGTCGCTTTGTGGCTGCCATCTTTACCTACTTCAGCAAAGATGCCACGAATTAGTTGTTCGCCATTCTCTATATCATTGACACTGGTGCGTGCAGATTTGATCAGGTGGTCCACAATTGCCTGGGTTTTTGCTACTGGTGTACCAAAAGGTAAGCTTAATTTGACCTGTGCAAAGTCAGATTCGATTTTGGGAAACATCGACATTCCCATGCGTCCGCTCGCAGCATATGAGAGTGTAGCAATCAGCAATGAGAGGGCGATGATCACAGTTAAGTAACGGTGCTTTAAGCTGAAATCAAGCAAGGCGCCATAACGATATTTAACCCAGTGGCGAAAGGCATGACTAAAGGCTTGTTGTTTCTCATATAGCCAACGTTGCAGTCCTGTCCTTTGCTTGTCATTAATGTGCGCTAAGTGATTAGGCAAGATAAATAAGCTTTCAATTAAAGACAGCACAAAGACTAAAATGACTACCGTGGGAATCATAAAAAATATTTTCCCCATAACCCCCGGCATAAAGAATAAGGGTACAAAGGTGGCTATATTAGTTAGGATGCTAAACGTGATCGGCGTCGCCATTTCCCGGGTGCCCTTAATGGCTGCTGTGAGTGCAGGGTAGCCCTCCTGGCGATAGTGGTAGACATTTTCACCGATAATAATGGCATCATCAACGACAATTCCCAAAGCGATAATAAAGGCAAACAGGGAAATCATATTCAATGATACGCCCAGGGTCGGCAGAAATAAAAAGGAGCCCATAAAGGCGATAGGAATCCCCGCCATGACCCAGAATGCCAAGCGTATTTCCAGAAACAAGGCGAGGGTAATAAATACCAGCGTTAAGCCTAAGGCACTATTGCGTAATAATAAATCGATGCGTTGCGAGTAAGATGCAGATGCATCGTAGCGTATATCAGTATAAATACCTTTTGGTAAACTAATTTTAGTGATTTCAATTTGTTCTTTAACGGCATCGACTATGCCTGTCGGCGTTTGATTACCAACGCGATAGACTTGTAGCATGATGGCAGGATAGCTATTATAACGCGCAGAATAATCAGTATCTTCATAGCCGTCAGTGATGTTTGCAATAGCGCCTAATAAAATGGTTGCGCCTGATTCTGTGGTAATAATGGGGATTTGCGCAAAATCCAGCCCAGTGTCCTTGCGTTCTTGCATACGAATTAAGATCTCGCCAGCATCGGTTTTAACGCTACCCCCGGGTAGATCCAGACTGGCATCACGAATACGCTGGGCAATCGAGGCAAGAGAAAGATTATAACGACGTAAATTTTCCTGTGGAATTTCAATGTTGATCTCTAAAGGCCGGACACCTTCCAGTTCAACCTGGGTAATACTTTCTGATTGTAATAATTGATCGCGAAAACTCTCGGCTAATTCGTGCAAAACCTGTTCTTCAGTTTCACCATAGATAACCAGTGATACGGTTTTTCGCTTACTGGCCATTACATTGATTTCAGGTTCTTCGGCTTCCTCTGGAAAAGTCGTTATGCGGTCAATTTCCTTGTTTATATCTTGAGCAAGTAGGTAAAGATCTGCATCACTTAGTGCCTCGATTGTGACTGAACCGAGCCCTTCTTTTGCCGAGGAACTAATTTCATCGATGCCCTCTATCCCAGAAACAGCATCTTCGATAACAAGAATAATGCTGCGCTCAATTTCCTCGGGATCTGCACCCGTGTAAACGACATTAATGCTGATACTATCGGTAATAAAATCAGGAAAAACTTCCTGCTTCATCGAGTTTATAAATAGGAAGCCACCGAGAATAAATCCTAACATAAGCAGGTTAGCGGCAACTGGGTGTGAAGCCATCCAGCTAATAGGACCCTGTTTGTTAATTTCCATCGTGCTTATTCCTTAATGGCGGTCGAAATGTGCACGCTCATGCCTTGTACCGGCGCACTGAGGCTAGTGGAAATGATTATGCTATCGTCTGGAAGTTGATCGGCGGCTATAAAAACCAGTCCTTGTTCCTGCCACACTGGCTTAATTTGTCTGATGTCCAGAGTATTCTGTCTGGTTAGCAGCCAGATTTTTTGTCCGCTATGAATGACAGATTCGGGGATTGCTAGTACCTTATCAAGAGTTCGGCCGGTTATTTCCAGACGTACAAAGGCGCCGAGTATTAATGTGGGTAGGTTTTGGTTTTCCTCTCGGAGTGAGAGAGGATCTGAGATTTCGATAATCAACTCAGCCATACGTCCCTGATCTTCAAGTTCTACCTTAAGCCGTTTTACCGTACCAGTACGGTAAACTTGATCGCCCCAGGCACTAGCAAAGTAAATTTTCACTTCTGATCCTTTGTTGCTATGCATATCGGGAATGTCGATTTTATTCAGTTTATCTACAGACAGTGTTGCTAAAATCCAGAAACTATCAGTCCCCGCGAGTTTGATTAAAGGTGTGCCAGTAGAAAAGGTAGAGACCCAAGAGCCAATATGGGCATTGGTTTCTAGTACAATGGCGTTAAAAGGACTGCTGGTCTTGGTGCGCTGTAAATCCAGGCGCGCCTGCTTCAAGGCAGCCTCTGCGGCTGCAATAGCTGTTTTAGCAAGGGCTAGATGGGGTTTACGCAAGACTAGGTCTTGACTTTGCTGGTCCAGATCGGCATTTAATAGCTTATATTCGCGTTTGGCGATGGCCTGCCGCCCAAGTTCCAGAGTTAAATCAAATTTTTCTTTAGCCAGTGCATTTTCTTTATCCTTAATGATTAATTGATAGTCGGTTGGGTCTAATTGAACAATTTTCTCGCCTGTTTTTAAAAAACCACCCGGAATAAAATTCGGGCTGACCGAGATGATCATGCCATTAATGCGTGAGGTTAAATTCACTAGTTGCGCGGGAATAATTGTTCCCATTGCCGAGACAGTCGTGGAATAGTCAATCGCATTGAGTTGTATAATATTAACCAACGGTACGACTTGTTGTGTTGTACTACGTTTTGCTTTGGGCTTATGGCTAAGCCAGTAATAAGACAAACCCAGTGACAGACTTAGAATTAATAGCGCAGGCATCCAGCGTTGCAGGTATTTAACCATCTTGTTGTTCCTTATTTTTGGCTGTTTTATCCTGATAATCGGGTAATGGCCAACTCCCAGCCAAAGACCGGTATAACTGAATTCGGTATTCTATAAGTTGACGTTGTGCTGAAATACGGCTGCGCTCTAATGTTTGCTGATTAATTTGCGTGGTTAAAACCCGAAGAAAATCAATAGCTCCATACATATAACGTAAACGGATTTGGGTGTTGGCTTTTTGCGAAAAACTGTATTGTATATTCAGACTATTTATCAGTTCATGCTGCTGATATTCTTGAGCCAGTGCATCTTCAACTTCCTTAATAGCCTGTTGAATAGTGCTGGCATAATCATTCAGTGATTCTGCTGCGACCGCTCTGTTTCTTTCTACTTCTGCGACACGTCGCCCGCCATCTACAATGGGTAAAATCAGGTTGCCAGCTAATGTGGCTATCCAGTTGTTGAACAAGGATTGTAAGTTGGGTGCGGTAGCATCAATATTAGCAGACAGGCTTAATTTTGGAAAACGGTCAGCTATTGCAGATGCCGTTCGTTGGTCTGCAGCCTGGACACGGAAATAGGCGAGACGTAGGTCGGGACGGCGCTGAATAAGCTCACTGCCTAGTCCGGTTTTTGGGAGTGGTGGTAACTCAGGTAGTCGCTTATCACTGGAGATATCAAACATGCCAGGCGTATTACCGGTTAAGATGGCGAGTTGGTTTTGCAGTACTTGTATGGTTGCCAGGACATCATTTTGATCGCCGATAGTCGCTTGTAAAGTTTGTTGTTGCTGAAATAAATCGGCTGCGCTTGCTTGTGAACCAGCAAATCGAGATAGAGTGATTTCTACATTATCCTGGTTGGTTTTAATTTGCTGCTTAAGCAGGTGTAATTGACTTCGTTGGCCGATTAATCGATACCAGGCAATAGCAACTTCTGACGACAGCGAAATTGCTGCGGTATTTAGGTTTTCTTCGGCAACTCGTACATCCAGTTCGGCCGCATGTTTCTGCGCACGTAAGCGCCCCCATAAGTCGACTTCATAGCTGGCATTGAGTCCAAATGCAAAACGACTACTATCGCCTAGGTTAGAATAGCTTTGCTCGCCACCGAAAGCTGCGCTTATGCTGGGAATAAGGTCGGCACTCTGTTTAATTGCAATCGCTTCGGCTTGTTGCAGTCGATTAAATGTAGAAAGTAGGCTGAAATTATTGTTTAGTGCCTGATCAATAAGCTGGTTGAGCTGTGGGTCATTAAATGCCAGCCACCAGTGTTCTTGTACGGGTGAAGTGCCTGATTGAGTGAATTTTTCAGGGACAGCAGTCGGGGTTGGGATTTCTACAATCGGTACGGCACAGGCCTGAATAAGAATTATTACCAACCATGGCAGTAAGAATTTAATATTCATTGGCAAATTACTGATCGTCCTGATTTATAAATAGTTGCACTAGATATGGGTAGAATGTTAATAAGGAGTGCGTGCGGAATAAGCTGTACAACTAATAATTGGAAGCGGTGTCTTTAGCCCGGCATATTAAAAGGCTGGGCTAAAGACATCGCTTCCAAGTTAGCTAAGTTATTTTGTGCACGTTCCTAAGTGGCTGCTTACATCTTTATTCGGCTGAAAATATTAAAACAAATATCTAGTTGAAAAATATTTATATTAAACCATGAAAGACCTGAATGCGACTATGGTTAAAACTGATTTTTACTTCGTGTCTTTCATGTTCTTCGTGGTGAATTCTTTGTTGATCATCGATAATACAGTGTTTTATGTCGATGGCGGGTTGTTTCTAACAATAATTGTTTGCCCTGGCTTTAAAAATTTACCCAGTGTACTTGAATTCCATTTGCGTAAATCAGCTACCCGTACATTAAATTTCTCCGAGATAGCATATAAGGAATCACCTCTACGCACGGTGTATTGAATAGATTGTTTATTTTTAGACGGTTGCAGGCTATTAGTGGGTTGTTTGATGACTAAAGTCTGACCTAAAGATAAAGTGCTGTTTAGTTCGATCTGGTTCCATTGCGCAATTTCTTTACTGCTTAAACCTAGCTTTTTGGAAATGCCCCACAAGTTATCGCCTGCTTTTACTTTGTAGATGGGTTTATTATAAACAGGATTTTTTGCAGTGACTTGTGTAGGCGAGTTTGCCGTGGCTTGGCCGCGAGAAACAGGAATAAGCAGGTAGGCGCCCGCACGGATATTATTATTTGCTAAATTATTGACTTCACGGATGCCTTTTATCCGGGTTTTATATTGACGTGCAATCATGCCCAGATTTTCACCGGATTTAATCTTGTGTCTTTGCCATTGCACTCGCTGGTCAAACGGCAGAGCGGCAAGGTTCTTTTTAAATAGCTCAGCCTTGTTAATGGGAATTAACAAGCGGTGAGGGCCTTTCGGAGGGGTGTAACCTCGACTAAGCCCCGGGTTTAAATGAATTAGCTCTTTAATATTAGTGTTAGAAAGCTGGGCTGCTTTTGATAGCTCGAGTTGTGAACCAATATCGACGGCCATAAATGTGGGTTTATGTGCCTGAGATTTTAAGTTGATACCATAATGTTCAGCATTGGCAAATATTTTTGCCAGGGCGAGCAGACGCGGAACGTAGTTTCTGGTTTCTTGTGGTAATTTCAAAGACCAGAAGTCGGTAGCTTTATTGTTGGCTGCATTGTGCTTTACTGCTCTGCCAACAGTTCCCATGCCGGCATTATATGAGGCGAGGGCGAGTAGCCAGTCATTATCAAAAACACCGCCTAGTTTTTTTAGATAACTGGTTGCCGCAGCAGTAGAGGCATAAACATCACGGCGACCATCATACCACCAGTTTTGATCCAGCCCATAGAGCCGGCCTGTGGACGGTATGAACTGCCATAAACCTGATGCCCGTGCGCGGGAATAAGCATGTGCTTTAAAACCACTTTCAACGGCAGGTAATAAGGCAAGTTCGCCAGGTAGACCTTTCTCTTCTACCTGTTTGATAATATTGTATAGGTAAGGTTCTGCCCGGGTCTGGATGGTTGCTACATATTTAGGGTGTGCCAGATACCAGTCTAGTTGTTTCTGGATTAGCGCATCATCAACCTCAGGAATGGCAAATAATGAAATCAGGTGCTGCCAGCTGTCTGAATGGTCAAATTGCCTATTATTTCTTATTGATGAAGGGCTTAAATCAATGCCGGATTCGTATGCAAGTTCGCTAATTGATTTATCTTTCTCTAGATTTTCTACGTTATTTGAGTTTTTAAGACTACAACCCTGAGCAAAAAATAGAGTTAGAAATAACAAGATCGTGAAACGTCTATTAAATTTTAGCAGCATGATATTGGCATTAGACTTTAATTTACAATTATCTTCTATTATACTGTATTATAAAGAAATATAATACTTTGATTGTTTGAAATCTGTAAATTTATAGGCGACTTATATGAAATATAAAGCAGCTTAAATATAATTATAATAGGCTGAAATTATTTTTTGATATTAGCATTTAACAAATTACCTTATAATATTGCTCTTGTTTTTGTGTCATAACTATTAGGATTGAATATGAAAAAAATCTCTTTACTCGCATTTTTCTTGTTTTTATTTAGTGCAGTGTCTTATGCTCATGGCCCTGTTAGAGGAAAAATGACAGCAACAGTGGCTATTGATGCATCTGCAGCTGACGTTTGGGAAGTTATCAAAAATTTTGATGATATGTCATGGCATCCTGGTATTAAAAGTACTGATGGAACAGGTGGTAATGAAAAAGGTGCGACTCGTGTTTTAACATTAGCGGACGGTGGCTCAATCACAGAATTTTTGAAAAAGTATGATGCTGCGAAAATGTCATATACCTACAAAATTACTGATATGAGTGTCGTGAAAACTATTCAGCACTCAGGTCAGGATGAAGATGTTCCAGTCCTTGCTGTTGATAACTATCAAGGCAAACTAACGGTTAAGAAAAAAGGCAGTGGATCAGAAGTTATCTGGGTGGCTACTTATTACCGTGGCTATATGAATAATAATCCACCGGTAGAATTGAACGAAGAAACAGCAGATGAGCAAGTAACTGCCGTATTAGAAGCGGGTCTAGCAAGTTTATTAAATAAATTTGAGCCAGGCGCACAAGCTGACATTGAATTTAAAATGAAAAGATAATTCTTTTCTCTGATGTTTGCGTTCTATGTATTCACTTAACCAATTAGGTAAGTACATAGGGCGCGCATCAATCGAAAAAGATGCGCTTCATTCTTCAGCACATCCTATTTAAATGGCTGACTTAATAGTCTGGCAAACCCTCGCTATAGAGTCCCTCACTCAACTATAGTCAGCAATAAATATGTTATCTAAAGTCATTACGCTGTTCCTACTCCTTGCTAATAGCTCTAATCTTTTAGCACAACCTTACGCCTTTATCACCAACCAGTTAGATAATAATGTGGCGGTTATTGATGTAACTAACAATCAAGTGATTAAAGCGATACCTGTACAGGGTAAACCTGTGGGTGTGGCAGTTAATCATAAATTGGCTCAGGTTTATATTAGTACCCCTGAAGGTAATGGTTTTGTAGTACTTGATGCTGATAGTTTGCAGCAAACAGGGCGGGTAAGCGTCGGTGGTGCATCGGTGGGTATCGCTGTCAGCCCTGATGGAAAGCGAATTGCTGTTGCCGATTGGTATGAGAACAGTGTATCGATATTTGATGCCGCTAAACTAGAGTTAATTAAAAAAATAACCGTTGGTAAATCACCTTCTGGACTTGTTGTCAGTCCGGATAGTCGCTGGCTCTACGTTGCCAATCGCATGGATAACACATTATCTCAAATAGATTTACGCACCTTTAAAATTAGAAATACCACTAAAGTTGGCGCTCATCCGTTTGGCATTAGCCTGGATAAAAAAGGCGAGCGGATATATAGCGCAAATGTTGAAAGTAATGATGTTTCTGTCTTAAGCGCACAAAATTTACAACGCATCGCACGGATAAAAGTGGGGGGGCGACCTTACGCTTTAGCCTTGGCTTTAAATGAAAAATTATTATTTGTTACTAACCAGGATGACAACAGTGTTTCTGTTATTGATACGCAGACATTAAAAGAAATCAAACAAATCGAAGTAGGCGAGAAGCCTGAAGGCATTAGCACACATATCGATGATCGCCATGTCTATGTAGCAAATTGGTTTGATGGTACCGTTTCTGTGATCGATGCACAAACACTGAGCATTGTCGATACCATAGAAACAGGCGATGGCAGTCGCGCATTTGGTGATTTTATCAGCCATTAGTCAGCCATTGGAAAGACTTCTTCTAGCAAAGTACCGCTTTATCCCGCCGATAATGCACAGATATTTCAGCTAGGCAAATACTTTTAAACAGAACGCAGTTTATCAATGGTAAACTAAGCGAACAACACAACATAGGGAGTAAGCAATGCTCAATAAAGTAACTTTAATAGGAAATTTAGGTGCTGACCCAGAGGTGCGATATATGCCTGCTGGAGGAGCAGTGGCTAATATTACTGTAGCGACAACTTTTCGCTGGAAAGATAAGCAGTCAGGTGAACGTAAAGAAAAAACAGAATGGCACCGTGTGGTTTTCTTTAATCGTTTGGCAGAGATTGTCGGTGAATACTTAAGAAAAGGCAGCCAGGTTTACATAGAAGGCCGCTTACAAACACGCAAATGGCAAGATCAAAGCGGCCAGGACAGATATACAACTGAAATTGTTGCCACAGAAATGAATATGCTGGGTAGTCGCTCAGGTGGAACGGCACCATTAGCTAATGCTCCAGCTAGTAACAATAACACAAAATCACCAAATAGCGCTGCGCCTGCGCAACAACCCCCTGCTTCTAACTCACCACCACCAGCGGCCTATGAAGATTTTGACGATGATATTCCGTTCTGACGGACATCTAGGCTAGAACTGTAACGTAATTAATTTAAGCCCCTGTTAACAGGGGTTTTTAGGTCAGTAATCCCCCCCCCAAAAAACTCTAGCAAGCTACTAATTAAGCCTTGTGTACTGCAAAGAGGTTTACACATTAATACAGATGCTTTTTTTACCAGCGCCCTTTTTGTTAACTTTATCCCCGCCAATTGCATCACATGATTTTGCTGAATTTAGTTATCATTAAAGTCATCATAAAGGGAGTATATTTCATCCGGCTTATCTAAATAACCTTTTAAAACAACATCTGTTTATGAATGTAATCGCCGCTTTGCAACAAAGAAAATCAATTCGTGCTTTTCTCAATAAAGACGTTGAACAAGACAAAATCAATGCTATTTTAACGGCTGCCCGGCATGCCCCTTCGGGTACTAACACCCAACCCTGGCAAGTGGCAGTAGTCACGGATGATGCCAAGAAAAACCTACAGGCAGAAATTGAAAGCAAATTTCGCAGAGGTGATAAAGCCGAGCCGGATTATCACTATTATCCTGAAAAATGGCTAGAGCCATACAAATCACGGCGCGTTGCCTGTGGTCTGCAAATGTATTCGACATTAAGCGTTGAGCGAGAAGATAAGCAACGCCGCTTAGACTTATGGGCAGCTAATTACCGCGCTTTTGATGCACCTGTGATGTTGTTATTTTTTATGGATGGCTGTATGCAAACCGGCTCATATATGGATTATGGCATGTTTTTACAATCGCTTATGTTAGCAGCAGTAGAACAAGGGTTGGCAAGCTGTCCGCAAGCGTCACTTGCAGATTATCCAGCACTCATTAAAACAACATTAAACTATCCACAAGACTCAATATTATTATGCGGACTGTCCTTAGGCTATGAAGACAAGAGCGCATTGGTGAATTCCTATCGAACGCCCCGGGAAGAAGTGAGCACCTTTACCCGTTATTTCAAATAGCAACACTATCGAAATGCACGCGTTCAATCAGCCTGGCCCTGACAATGCTTATTTAGCGAAACACGCAGAGTTGTTGATAGCCAGTTACCTACATTGGACGGGTAAGCATTTGTTACCGCAAGAAGCTGATCTGGATCGTTATCGCGCGCTTTATAATGCACCTTATGCAATTGTTTCCCATAACACTGCCGCTGACCCTATTTTCAATTATGCCAACCTGGCAGCACTTAGTGTCTTTGAAATGGACTGGGCAACATTTACTAATCTGCCTTCGCGAAAATCAGCACAGCCAGTAGATCGGGCTGAGCGAGACCAGCTAATGGCGCGTGTTAGTAAGTATGGTTTTATAGATGACTACCAAGGAGTCAGAATCTCGTCTACTGGAAAACATTTTATGATTAGAGAGGCAACTGTGTGGAATATTGTTGATGCACAAGGTCTTTATTATGGACAAGCAGCAGTATTCTACCATTGGTCGAAACTGTGATTTTGTGGATAGTTCAATACACGCCTCACGCTGTTATCCAATGGTTTATTTTCTCTCTATACTTATGCTTGGCAATAGTACGGCTAAATACTTTAATTAAAGGCTTGTACTGGTAACTGATGGGGTTACACTATTTAGGACAGTTCGCATATAAATTATTTTACTTTAAGTACCGGTTAATCGCTTCCAGATCGGTAACGCTTAAAATACTGGATGCATTTTTTAAGCGCACGCCATTTAGAATGTAAGCATAGCGAGATTTTGAATACTTGCTTTGTGCATTAGTGTAATTACGTGTGGTCGAAAGCACGTCCACCATGGTTCTGGTTCCTACGTCAAAGCCTGCTTCTGTAGCATTCAGTGAACTTTTACCCGATTTAACCGCAGATTTTAATGCGCCTACTTGGCTAATAGCGGATATAACACCCCGGTAAGAATCTTTGACTTCTTTAGTAACCGCTCTTTGTGTGGCAATTAGATTTTCTTTGGCCTCGGTAAACTGGTATTCAGCTTCGCGTGTTCTTGAGTTGACTGCGCCGCCTTCGAACAGTGGAATATTTAACTGCACTCCGATGCTTTCAGTATTACCACGCGCATTAAGGTTTCCTGAGATGTCATTAAGACCAAATGAACCAACGACATCTAAAGTCGGATAATGGCCACTGCGTTGTATATCAATATTCTCCTGAATAATTTCGGATTCATTTCGGGCAACAAGAATTTGCAGGTTTTGATTTAATGCCGTGGTATTCCATTCATCGATATTATTAGGGACTGGCTCGGGCAAGGGTAATATTTCGCCTAATTTACTTAGCTCGCCAGAATATGGTCCAATAATTTCCTTTAGGGCTTCTTTAGTATTTTGCACATTATTTTCTGCAGCAATAACATCTGACCTGCTTTGATCATAACCTGCTTGTGCCTCATAGACATCGGTAATCGCAATAAGCCCTACTTCGAACCGCTGCTGTGCTTGTTCTAACTGCCTGGCAATGGTTTTCTTTTCTGAAATAGCAAAAGTGAGATCATCCTGAGCAGCCAGAACATTGAAATAAGCATTAGCTGTCTTCAGCATTAAGTTTTGTTGTTCGGCAAGATAACTGGCATTGGCTTGAGCAATCTGCTTTTCTGACTGGGAGAGTTGCACCCACATATCATAATGAAATATAGGTTGTACTAAATTAATACCAAATTGGCTATCCAGAAAGTCATTTCTGGGAGTTTGTCCCGGGAATGCATCATTAAAAAATGAATCCTGATAAGACCAATTGTAAGCACTACCAATACCTGCATTAACGGAGGGTAAAAGTCTGGCTATGCTTTGATCTTTGCTTTCGCCTACTGCCATTTTTTTAGCCAGTGAACGGCGTAAAATAGGGTCATTTTGCAGGGCAAGATTATAGGTTTCCAGTAGGTTTTGTGCTGATACTGCACTAGAAAATAAAAGTAGAACAGAAATGCTCGTTTTCTTCATCAATGCTTTCCATTATAAATGCTTAATTTGCAATTATTATAATATATATAATTATATATATAGGGGTTATTCTTTATAAATTAATGCTTTTACCTAAAATGCAAAAGTTGTGTTTTATGAGCTAAGAAGTCAAAATAAAGCACTCAAAATAATATTACTCGTTAAATATAGATGCCACCCCATTTTTCATACGGTACCGACTGTTTCTGTACTTTTATATTTATCCACAATTTTTGCACCGCCACCTGTGGCAGTTTGGTAGACCACATCGGGTGTTTCATAGCCTAAAGATTGATGGCGTCGTTCTTGATTATAAAATACAAAGTAGTCAGTTAACCCAATTAACAAGCTCTGTACGTTGTCATGCTGTTTTAAATAGACCCTGAATCAGTGACTTTAAAGCCATCAGAGATATTCCATCTTTTAATATAGAAATATCCCCAAAGCTTTACTCACTTTATTAAAAAAAGCATCAAACTATATCAATTTTTCCCATTTTAAAAGAATATAGGTTTTTTGTAAGCTATTATTTTCTTGGGACAAAGCGATGTTACCGCAGTATGTTCCACGCACTTCCATAGCAGCAGCTTAAAACAAAACAACCTATCCCGCTGCCAACTTATGGTAGATTGCTTCAAATGCGTTAAATCCAGAACACTGTTTAGAAAACCGCAGTTTCATGCGGTGGCCTGTTGTTATAACGCGTGCTGCCAGATACATGAGTTCTTGTATCACTGTTTTAATGCGTCTTCTTTTGGCAGGGTGTCTCACTGGGCTGATATTGCCGACCAACCCTATTAAACCAATCCAACGCAGTATGTTGTAACTGTATGCACTTAAAGTCATAATCAAATCATTAGTGGCAAACTTGCCCGATGGTAGACGTTCTATATCAAGGTCTGTTTTAAATTCGCTGTGAAACTGTTCGGATGTTGCATGGTCTTTATATAGCGTAATGATTTCTGCATCACTATGATTTGTGTGATCCAGCGATGTCCACCAGCCTTCGATCGCTGCCAGCCATGGAGAGCGAACGCGAGGGCTGGTAGTCCCCAGAAGGCGTAGGGCCGTTGTTTTGTCGGAATCGGAGCGTTAGCGTAGGTGGAGACAAAATAAAAGGCATTCCGAATGTTAATCAGCACGGTAAATTTTCTAGTTTCAGCAAAGAGTTTCCTGCCATG
>DUBW01000070.1:8299-43098 GCA_012960135.1 Methyloprofundus sp. | reverse complement strand
TGCAGAGATAGATCAAACGCAGTATTGGGATGATAATACAGTTAAGCCGATAACAGATTATGAGTTTGATCAAACCGTCAATTGGTAGCCTTATAACAGGCTGAATCTGCAAGTTCTTTCAGAACAGGCAAGCCGTTTCTATGTGCTGAAAAATTACTAAACATCATAAAACAGCCCATAATCATTGTTTGTATTAGTCTCATTTACGCCTCTTTTAGTAAATTTTCTTGCATATCTATTATTTCATGCTTAACTTATAAATTGAAAGTATTAAAATACTATTCACTCATACTTTTCCTACTGTTTCCGGAGAGAAAAAATGCTAAAGAAGATAATCATTCCTGTCGTTGCAATTTCAGGTCTTGCTCTGCTATCAGGGTGCGCCACTGAACCAACAACCTATCCAAACTTCACCGCTGCTCCCGTTGCACAGGGCACTTCAACATCTGCATTTAAACAAAAAACTGATGCAATTTTTGTTATTTTAGATGCCTCTTCATCCACCAACGTCACTTATGATGGTAATGACTCAGGATCATCAAAACTGGATGTTGAAAAACAAACATTGTACCGTTTAAACAAAACTATCCCGACTAATATTAACCTTGCTACCGGAATTACAAGCTTTGGTTCTGGCCGCTGTCTAAACTGGAGTTCTACAAAAGTTGATCAGAATGTCACCAGGCATTCTGCTAAAAATTTCCAGGCCGGCCTAGATATGACACAATGTGCTAGCGGTGGCTCTCCATTAAATAAAGCACTCGCAGAGTCAGCTACTGAACTAGAAAAAGTTCGCGGCAACACTGCCTTGCTAATCGTTAGTGATGGCCAGCAAGTCCCAAGTGGGACGCTTGCAGAAGCACAAGCTCTGGAAGATAAATTTGGCCAGCGTCTATGTATCTACTCAATCTGGGTAGGCAATAACTACGACACTTCTGGACAAGTTGTATTACAGGAATTATCTAACATCTCTAATTGTGGAAAGAGCGTAAATTCTGCTGACATATCATCTAGCGCGGCTATGGCAGGTTTTGTTGAAAGCATGCTATATTCAAAATCAGGCGTAACATCAAGAGACAGTGATGCTGATGGAATTGATGATTCACATGACAAATGCAAAAACACACCTTCTGGTGCAAAAGTTAATTCACAAGGTTGCTGGTCTTTTAACAGTGTGGATTTTGGATTCGATTCAACAAAAATCACACCTGCTTTCGCACCTTTATTTGAGAATGCAATTGCAACTTTAAACAAAAACCCTCGCATGACTGTACAACTTGAAGGTCATACAGATAGCACTGGCCCTGAAGCTTACAATATGGGCCTTTCAGAGCGCAGAGCAGAAGCGGTTAAAAACCATCTGGTTGAAAATGGCATCGATACTAGCCGTTTAACTACCAAAGGCTTTGGTGAATCAAACCCTATCGCACCTAACGATACTGCTAAAGGTCGCGCAGAGAACCGTCGTGTAGGTTTTACCATAACAGCTAGATAAAACCACTACCCCAGCATTCAGATGATTGTTGGGAGATAGTTCAGGGTGATTGAGTTATTCTATCGATTCAATCACCCTACCTACTTAAAATTCTATTTTAAATTTAACCCCGGCGCCATCAGGTGTCACTTCCTTTTCTTTATTTTCATTGTGGGGCCAGGAAAAATGAGGTTCCATTTCAACATTAGAAGCCACGCCTTCTGACTCAAAAATTCCACGCAATACCCCTTGACTATTGCTGCCAGGAATATTTGATACATCTGAAAGCTCCATCTGCTTGAAATTCAGTGAGAAATCCAGAACGACAGGGTCTTGCTGCTGACTATCCTCTCTCACTTGAATGTCTGATCGCTCGTTAGCCAAATCCACTTGCTTATCAGCTAGCTGTTTCCTGACATCCGACTCTACAACTCTACTCTGCTCCTGCCTATTAACCACTAAATCTGCAGGCGGTTGCTCTATAGGACTAAGAACAGGTTCCTTACTTTTCTCTAGGTCTTTACCCAGGCCTGACTCCAGACCATCATCACAACTACTCAGCCATAGCGCACTGAAAAAGATTAAGCTACTACTTATTAAGCTTGCTATCTTCATAAGTAGTAACCCTCATTTTTAAGTTGCCTTAATAACCTTCATACCGCCCATATAAGGCTGCAATACTTCAGGAATAACAATATCCCCTGCCGCTGTCTGATAATTTTCCATAATAGCGACCAGAGCACGCCCAGCTGCCAGGCCTGAACCGTTGATAGTATGTACTAACTCGGGTTTCCCGGTCTCAGGATTACGCCAGCGAGCTTTTAAGCGACGCGCCTGAAAATCTTTAAAATTACTACAGGATGAAATTTCTCTATAGGCCTCCTGCCCCGGCAACCAAACTTCCAGATCATAGGTTTTAGTCGATGAAAAACCAGTGTCGCCTGAACACAGTAGAACTTTACGATAAGATAATTTTAATTTCTTGAGAATGTTTTCAGCATGCTCAGTTAAGTCTTCATGTGCCTGCTCTGATTCGCTGGCTTTAACGACCTGTACCAGCTCGACTTTTTCAAATTGATGCTGGCGTATCAAACCCCGCACATCTTTACCATACGCCCCGGCCTCGCTACGAAAACAAGGGGTATGACTAACCATTCTAAGCGGCATCTCATCTGCAGCAACGATTTCATTACGCACGATATTAGTGACCGGAACTTCGGCTGTGGGGATTAAATATAAATCAGGGTCTTCACTGACCTTAAATAAATCATCAGCAAATTTTGGCAATTGCCCCGTGCCATACAAACTATCTGCATTGACGATATACGGCACATAGGTTTCTGAATAACCATGCTCATCAGTATGAGTATCCAGCATAAACTGAATAATAGCACGCTGCAGGCGGGCAATATTGCTTCTTAATACAACAAAGCGGGCACCGGTAATTTTCGCACCTGTTTCAAAATCCATGCCTTTATGCATAGCGCCAAGATCGACATGATCCTTAATTTCAAAGTCAAATTCAGGCACCTCTCCCCAACGGCTAATCTCTATATTATCGTCTTCATCATTACCCTCTGGCACAGTCGCATCCAGTAGATTAGGTAAGCCTTCCATCAAACTCTGCATTTGCGCCTGAATGTCACCAAGCTCTGTTGCTGCTGCTTTTAACTGCTCGCCTAAGCCTTGCACCTGATCCAGAAGCGGCTGTACATCCTCACCTTTTGCTTTCGCCTGACCTATAGCTTTGGAACTTAAATTCCGCTCATTTTGTAATTCCTGCGTTTTGACTTGAATTGCTTTACGCCTATTCTCTATATCAGTATAAAAATCTGCATCAAAATCACAACCACGTCTTTTTAATTGTGTTTGTACAAATTCAAGATCTGATCTAAATAAATGTGGATCTAACATGGTTCTTTACTACCTTCTAAAATATGAATACTATTAATGACAATAATTATAGAGTAAATCCACCAGTGGCTATACCATTACTTATAATTCCCGTAGCCTCGATAGCATTACCTACAGCAGATAATTAAAAAGGACTACGAAGAGTCCTTTTTAAGAATTGATAATAGAATTTATCTGGGGTTACGCGCGCAATGACATCAATAACTTCATCGGCAAGGCGGCCAATAAAATGCTGGCGACAACCAACCAAAATTCTCTTTGCCGCCACCAATACTTTTCACGCCGTGCAAACTCTGATTGCTTTAATTCAAACTCGTCATGCCATTGTTGCTGCTGTGTCTATATTTTGTTTAATTCTTAATGTTAAATTTTGATCTGTCACTGCTTTACCCCCTATGATTCTATAGTCATTTTAGCATAACCAGAAATACGCTAGAGGTTAGTGAGCTGAAGCCCACTCTAGAATTTGTTAAATCTGCTTACCTAAAAGCAACCCGCCCCAGATGGCTGCCCCACATAACAAAGTATTACCTAAAAATACGCTAAGCATCATATTTAGCTCTTTTTCAAATTGATGTCCTTCTTCTATCAAATACAACACCACATATAAGCTTGATAAAGTTGCAAACATGCCAACGATGACAATTAACAACGCCGCCCGGTACTCTTCTGATAATGAGGATTTATAAATTAACAATGCGGCAACCAAGCCGATTAAAAATGCAACCAGCGCATTAACGACTACCAGTGCATAAGGAAAGATCCAGCCCATCCAGCGTATCACGCCGCCTGAATAAGAAAATAAGCCGCGCCCTGCTAACAGACCGATCCAGACTGCAAATACACAAGCACAAACGCTAATTAATATATTCAGCGCAGCCTTTAGCAAATTACCTTGCTCAATTAGAAATAAGGTTTCCAATGAAAAGGTAGAAAAAGTAGTAAATGAGCCAAATAATCCGACTAAAATAGCAGACCGATATTCCATGGTAATAGCAATACGTTGCAACACTAACACCTCGGTTAACAAGCCGATTAGAAACGAGCCCAATACATTAACGGTTAACGTTCCATAAGGAAAGCCACGTCCCAGCCACTGATAAATACCACTGGAAACTAAAAAACGCAAAACTGCGCCGCATGCGCCTCCAAAAGCTATTGCAATTAATGGATTCATAGTTGACCAGCTCTAGGTTTTAATAAAATGCTCACGATAATGTTTTAATTCTTCTATAGATTCCAGCACATCGTCCAGTGCCTGATGCGTTTCCTTTTTCTGTACGCTTGCGAAAACGACTGGCGCCCAACGACGTGCCAGCTCTTTGACGGTAGAAACATCAATATTACGATAATGAAAATAGCTTTCCAGCTCAGGCATATAGCGATATAAAAAACGTCTGTCCTGACCAATACTATTACCACACATCGGCGACTCACCTGGCGCTACCCACTCTTTTAAAAAATCCAGTGTTTGCCGCATCGCATCGCTATCATCTATCGTTGAAGCTTTCACACGTTCAATTAGTCCGGATTTACCATGATGCTCCTGGTTCCACGCGTCCATTGCGGCAAGTGCCTGGTCACTTTGATGCACTGCGATGACAGGACCTGTTGCCAAAACATTTAAATACTTATCTGTGACTACCGTTGCAATCTCAATGATCAGGTCATTATCCGAGTCCAGGCCGGTCATCTCCAGGTCGAGCCAGACCAGATTATCTTGTTGTTGCGCCATTGATTTATCCATAAGGTCGTTATATGTTGCGCTGAATTGTAGCACTGGCTAAACTGTATGACCATAGCGCTAACACAAGGCCATATGATTTTGCTGAGGATAATTTGTTTTAGTGATTTCCCACTCCGCGATAAGCGAGTTAGGTAGCTAAAATTTTCCAATCAGTAATTAATAGCAGCAATTTTAACAAAAATCTCAATATTAATTTAAAATAGATCCCTATCTTGATAAACAGGTGACTATTTTTATTAATCCACCTTAGGAACGAGCATACTAGCAATGAATACTTTTACTTATATTTTCTTAATCGCATTGGCGTTGTCTTATTCCGTGCAATTCTGGTTATCCAGACGTCAATCAGCCTATGTGTTTAAGCACCGCGGACAAGTACCCGCTGCCTTTACCGAGTCCATAACTCTGGAAGCGCACCAGAAAGCCGCAGATTACACCATAGCAAAAGGCAAACTAGGGGATATCGACAGCGTTGTCGGCTTGATCTTTTTATTATTATTAACACTGGGGGGAGGCATCAGCTTGGTGTTTGAATTCTGGACGGGCTTCGGGTGGTCGACAATCATGACCGGAATTACCGCATTAGGCTCGGTCTTTTTCATCATGTCTTTATTTGAATTGCCTACCAGCCTGTATCAAACCTTTGTTATTGAAGAAAAATTTGGCTTTAACAAAAGCACTGTCGGCCAGTTTATCAAAGACCAGTTCCTGCAACTAGCGCTGGTGGCTGTTATTGGACTCCCTTTGTTAGCGCTTATACTCTGGGTTATGCAGGCACTAGGAAATACCTGGTGGATCTGGACCTGGGCTATTTTAATCAGTTTTTCCTTGCTGATGAGCTGGCTCTACCCGACGCTTATCGCACCTTTATTCAATAAATTTACACCACTGGAAGATGGTACGTTAAAAGAGCGCATCAACCAGTTACTGGAACGCTGCGGCTTTAGTAGTAATGGTATTTTTATTATGGATGGCTCCAAGCGCTCCGGTCACGGTAACGCTTATTTTACCGGTATGGGCAATAATAAACGTATCGTATTCTTTGACACATTAGCAGAATCTCTAGATGATGATGAAATGGAAGCGGTACTAGCGCACGAATTAGGCCATTTTAAGCGCAAGCATGTGATTAAAATGTTAGTCGCCAGTTCAATCATGAGCCTAATCAGCCTGGGCGTCTTAGGCTGGCTGATTACTGAAAACTGGTTCTTTACTGGTTTAGGCGTTGGAGTACCTTCAAACGCAGCCGCTTTATTACTGTTTATGCTAGTCTCCCCCGCGTTCACTACGTTTATGACACCTATCAGTGCTTATTTTCAGCGCAAGTTTGAATTTGAAGCCGACGATTTTGCTGCTGAACATGCACAGGCGAGTAAATTAATTAGTGGACTGGTCAAGCTATACAAAGAAAATGCCAGCACCTTAACCCCTGACCCTTTATTTTCAGCCTTCCATTATAGCCACCCTCCCGCAGCTATCCGCATAGCGCATCTGGAACCGAAGCTATAGCAATAGTTTGCAATCATGAGGCCCACAAGGACTTATTCATTTGCTATGTACTCTCACTGCAATAGGTAAAGACTATAATTATTCTAACATTCGTAAACGGGACCTTTAGTCCCGCAGACTGGGTGAGGCTAAAAGTCCCGCTTCCATTAAATAAAAATAATTATTATGTCTGACCTGCATTCAGGACTGGTTATTTCGCATCTGGGTCAAGGGATCGCCGTTGAAGTGGACGGCACAACTATTCTCTGTCAGACGCTGCGTAAAGTAGCAACCGTGGCAACTGGAGACCGAGTTAGAATATCCATCGTCGCTAAGGATCAAGGGCGAATTGAAGAGCTATTGCCCCGCCACTCACTCCTTGAACGTCCCAACAAAGGTAAGCGAACACGGCCTGTTGCGGCAAATATCGACCAGATTTTTGTGGTCTTTGCCAACGAGCCTTATTGCGATTTTTTATTGATAGATCAATACCTGGCGATTTGTGAAAATCGCAATATTGATGCACTATTAATTTATAATAAATCCGATTTAGACTTAGTGAAAAATATAGAGCAAGAACTGAAGGACTACCTGTCTCTTGGCTACAGCCTATTTCGCGTCAGTGCAAAAGAAAATGCAGGAATTGAAAATCTCAAACAGGCATTGCAAGATAAAATCAGTATTTTTACCGGACAATCTGGGGTGGGGAAATCGTCTTTAACCAATACCCTTATTCCGGACAAAGATTTAAAAACCAATACCGTCTCAGCAATAACCAAGCACGGCAGACACACAACCACAGCTGCAACCCTTTACCATTTACCTGACAGTGGAGATTTAATCGACAGCCCAGGAGTAGCGATTTTTGGCTTAGCAGGTATGTCTGAACAGCAATTAGCCAATGGATACAGGGAATTTCAGCCTTTTATCGAACAATGTAAATTTAATAATTGCCGGCATGTTAAAGACAAGGGTTGTGCAGTGCGTGATGCAGTAGAAGCAGGAACAATCTCGAAAACACGCTATCAGCGATACTTAAAATTGCGTGAAAAAATGCCTACTGATTGAGGGTGAAATTATTGCTGTTCTTTATTATTTTAGCATTAAGCGCATGCAGCTGATAAAGGTAAAAATGCACAAAATAGATTGCGAAAATAAGTATGGATTTTTTATCTGTCTTGTTAAATTCAAAGAATTAGATTATGTGCCTCCACCTAACCTTCAGACACTTCATGATAAAAAATAAAGTTAACTGCCTCATCCTTGCAAGTGGATAGCGATCTGTCTAACCTGCTGGCCAGCTCATTTGTCTGCCACCAAGTAAATGTAGATGCAAATGGTACACTTCCTGACCGCCCGCATTATTGCAATTAATCACCGTGCGGTAGCCAGTTTCGGCAATACCTTCCGATTTTGCAATCTGTGCGACTGTTTGTAATAAATGCCCTGCCAGTTGCTCACCCTGCAAATCATTTAAAGTAGCCACGTGCTGTTTGGGTATGATTAAAATATGCGTCGGCGCTTTCGGGTGTATATCTCTAAACGCAAGTACCTGCTCATCTTCATAGACGACATCCGGTTCAATTTCTTTTGCCACCATTTTACAAAACAGACAATCAGTCACTACATTCTCCTATGCTATATCACGTCGCCCACTAAAAGCGTGCGCCAGGGTATTACTATCAATAAACTCCAACTCACCACCTACCGGTACGCCATGTGCAATACGGCTTACTCTAATCTTATAGGGCAAAGCCAGTTGAGCAATATAGTGCGCTGTTGCCTCACCTTCAACTGTCGAATTAGTCGCCAGTATAAGTTCTGTTATCGGACTATTTTCTAATTGCTGCTCTAACTGATCCAGGCCAATTTCATCTGGGCCTATGCCATCTAAAGGCGACAACCGTCCGTTTAAAACAAAGAATATGCCCTTAAAATCAGTTGCCTGATTGACCAACCAGACATCCGCCGGGCTTTCTACGACACACAGTGTTTGCAAATCACGCTCTGAATTTGCACAGATTGCACATAATTCATGCTCACTCAGCGTACGGCATTTTTTACACAAACCCAGTTTATTTACCGCCTTTTGCAAGACTTTGGCCAGGTTTTCGGCACCACCTCTATCACGTTGAAATAGATGTAATGCAATACGTTGTGCAGACTTTGGGCCCACTCCAGGCATACAGCATAAGGCATCAATAACATCGTTAAGCAGTTCTTGTTTTGGCATGCTTAGAATGGCATTTTAAACCCGGGAGGCAGAGGAATACCTGAGGTCACATCACCCATTTTTTCTTTTTTAAGTTTCGCCACTTTATGTACCGCATCATTGATTGCAGCCGCAACTAAGTCTTCCAGCATTTCCTTATCATCGCCCACCAAAGTATCATCAATAGACACTTTACGGACTTCTCTTTTTCCCGTCATCAGAATACTGACCATGCCGCCGCCTGACTCTCCTGTGACTTCCAGAGCTTCTAGTTCGGCCTGTGCCTTTTGCATGTCTTCCTGCATTTTCTGAGCCTGCTGCATGATATTTCCAAGCGCACCCTTCATCTTTATTTCTCCTCAATAATATTTTCTACCGGTTCGATTGAACCAGGAATTACGCGTGCATCAAAATTTGTTTTTAATGCCTGTATATTCTCATCATTCTCTATTGAATTAACCGCGTCTTGTTGTCGATTTAACTTTTCTTGCTGGATTTTTATAGCCGGTGTATCAGTGGCACTAGCTTCCCTTTTAATCACTAACCTGAGAGCCTTACCATAATATTTCTGCAATGCTAGCTGCAGCTTTTCCTCCGCACGCGAGCCGTTCATATGAGCATGCTTAGGATCTAAAATTAAGCGGCACTCATGCTCATCTACCGCTTCAAAAATGCAGTTATTCGCTAATTCACGCGTCAAACTTTGCAAATTCATCGCAATAACCATATCGTACCAAGGTAAGCTAGCGCCTGATTCTATAACCTGACTTTCTGCAACGGGCGCTCTCACTGGCCCTGGCATCACCTGGCTAGATACCAGAGGTTTAGCTATCCTGTCTGATGCTAAGCTAGCTCTAACCTGCGGCTTAGGTTTTTTAATTTCAATTGGAGCAATTTTTGGAGCAACTCTGACCTGAACCGGTGCTTTAGTGCTACTGGACTGAGGGTTAAAAGCCAGCAGTCTAAGCATAATCATTTCAAACCCGGATCGCGGCTCAGGAGCTAGACTAAGGTCTTTTTGCCCCATAAGTGCAATCTGATAATACAATTGCAATTCTTCAGCCAAAAATAATGGACTTAGCTCATGCAACATCTCTGCATCATCTTCAGTTTCTGCAACGGCAGGCACAAGCTGAACTAAAGCTAGCCGATGCAAGACCTGTAATATTTTCTGTAATACATCGGAGAAGTCAGGTGATAACTCTGCAATCTCCTGAATAGTTTGCAGTAGCTTCTGAGCATCTTTTTGAGCTAAACAACGCAGTATATCTTCTACCGGTTGCTGAGCAATGGTGCCGAGCATCTGGCTGACCATTTCCGTACTGACTACGTCATTACCAAAAACAATCGCCTGATCCAGTAAACTCAAGCCATCACGCATACTGCCATCAGCAGCACGTGCAATTAAGCGCAATGCATTCTGTTCAAATTCAATTTTTTCTTCAGCCAGGATGTAAGCCATTTGCCCACTAATCTGGCTAGGTGTCAGGCGTTTTAAATTAAACTGTAAGCAGCGAGATAAAACGGTAACGGGGATTTTTTGCGGATCTGTCGTGGCTAATAAAAACTTAACATGCTCGGGGGGCTCTTCCAGCGTTTTAAGCAAAGCATTAAAACTATGCCCAGAAAGCATATGCACTTCATCAATCAGATAAACTTTATATTGACCACTATTCGGGGCATATTGGGCATTATCCAGTAAATCACGGGTATCTTCGACCTTGGTACGGGAAGCCGCATCCACTTCGATTAAATCCAGAAATCGCCCTTCATCCAGAGCCTTGCATACAGCGCATTCCCCACAAGGGTTGTAATCTTGAAGATTTTCGCAGTTAATTGCTTTTGCCAGGATTCTGGCGATTGTAGTTTTTCCTACACCGCGCGTGCCGGTAAATAAATAAGCATGGTGTAAACGGTCATGTTGCAATGCATTGATTAGCGCTTGGCTAACATGCTCCTGACCAACTATTTCAGTGAAATTGTGCGGACGCCATTTTCTGGCGAGAACCTGATGATTCATGACAGAGTGCTAGAATGTAGAGATTGGGCGGTTACCATGCCAGCCACATCTCGGCACACGAATCTTCTGCTACCGTTGCTCCCTTCCAGGCCTGGCGGAGTTTACAGAATATCGTTGCGAGAGGACCGACACAGTAACCATAATGTCGACAACCACTAGCGTTGAAGAGCGGCTATTATGCGTTATTTACGACTGTAGTTCAAGGGTAAATCATAATTTATTATAACTTGCATAGTTCTATACTAAATACTGTGTTGCAAACTCTATGGAAAGTTTGCGATATGCAGCTTATCAACTTAGCTACAGCCTAAATATGAAAACACTCTGTAATCAGAGTTTTAATGTTGAATAGTTGCTTTCGATCCAGAACAGTCAATCAAATTTTTTATTAATGGAGATAACCGCTTAAACGACTAGTTATTACAATTTAGGCATATTCACGCGTTATTTTCTCTGCCTTGAGTTGATAAAGATATGCCCATTAGCCCGCGCTTCTTTTCGATGGTAGATGGGGCGCAGCCCTAGCAGGCTGTCAAAATATAGTGCCGATTTAGCTCACTAATTCCTCCTATTTGTTAAATAATCAACCACTTACAAAAATCTAAAAAAATTAACTTTGCCATAACCCAACTTGAAATAATTTTTATAGAGTTAAAAAATCCTCGAAAATAGAGAGCGAAAAGGCTCCAACCCATGCCTCAACTATCAAAAATATTACGCTACCGTGATCAACTGGAGTTTACGCCGAGGATTAGGAGTTCTAGTACAGGCAGTCACCAAACCCTGGATTACCATTATTGATCACCCTATTGATATAGGGACTAAAAAAGCCATAGTCGCGCAAGGGGGGGCGAAGTGGATGCTTTATCACAACGAGGGGATCTGCCATTCGACAGGAAGACTATGAGCGCCTTAGCCTTACGGTATCCAACAAAGTCACTGGCGACATCATCTGCCTTGAATTAGCAGAGATTTTCAACTGCACGGACAAGCCAGTGGCCACTATTGATGGTATAGGCTATACGATAGTGACAGCTCTCAAAGCTCAATTTGAGAAACTGGTATTTATAAGCGATTCACTGCACTCGTCAGTCACGGTGCTCAATGTTTGCATCGAACAGAACTTGCCTTTCTCATGCCTCCATTGTGCGTAGCACAAGGACATTTTCTTCACTAACAATGCCTACATCAAGTATAACAGTTGATCTTAAAAAACAATTGTCTTTAGCAAAACATGCGACGACTTTTTGAGCCCAACCTTCGACCTACTTTGACGACATATCTCTGATTATATCTCGAACAACGTCACCCTATCGGTGAGAACGATAACTTAGCGAAAGACAATCTTTTCAACAATATACGCTTATAGCTACGTTCAATTGATGTGTTTAGGTTAATCTAATTGAGCGCAAGAAAACCATAATCAATCCTGTAAAAATAACGTTAAGTTCTACCATATTTATCCTCAAAGCGAACAATATCATCTTCGCCAAGGTAACTGCCTGTCTGCACTTCAATAATTTCCAAAGGAATCACCCCCGGATTTTCCAGGCTATGTATTACACCTAAAGGAATATAGGTAGATTCATTTTCCGAAAGCAGCATAGTTTCATCCCCCTTAATGACGATGGCCGATCCCTTGACTATCACCCAGTGCTCTGAACGATGGTGATGTTTTTGTACCGATAATTTAGCGCCTGGATTGACCACTATGCGCTTGGTAGTATGCCGGTCACCATTATCCACCGAATCATAGTACCCCCAAGGGCGATAAACTTTACGATGCAAATCAGCTTCGGCACGTTGATCATTTTTTAATACGGCAACAATTTTTTTAACTTCCTGCACTCTATCTTTAGGAGCGATCATCACAGCATCATCGGTTTCAATAATGATCATATCCTGAACACCCACTGCTGCCACGAGTTTGTTGCCTGAATGTATAAAGGAGTTTTTAGTATCTATCGCTACCACATCTCCTGTCAAGGCATTGCCGAAGGAATCCTTTTTTCTCACTTCCCACAGTGCAGACCATGAACCTACATCACTCCAGTCAGCATCCAGGGGGATGACTACCGCTTTATCTGTCTTTTCCATCACCGCATAGTCTATCGAGTCTGATGGACATTGACTGAACGCATCTTTATTCAAACGCACAAAATCAACATCAGACTGAGCCCCGGCAAAAGACAAGCGACAAGCTTCCAGAATTTCAGGCGAGAATTTTTCCAGTTCCTCCAGGTAACGCCCTGCTTTAAAAGCAAACATACCACTATTCCAGTAATATTCCCCGCTGCTTACATAGGCTTCGGCAACCTCGACATCTGGTTTTTCAACAAATTCAGCTACTTTAAAAGCATGGTCAATTTTTTCACTGGAGCGTTTAATATATCCATAGCCTGTTTCAGCAGCGGTTGGCACAATACCGAAGGTTACCAGATAGTTCTGCTCTGCCAATTGCCCCGCATTAACAACAGCGCGCTGAAAAGCCGGAATATTTTCTATCACATGATCAGCTGGCAGTACCAGCAAAATATCATCGAGGTTCTTAGCTGCTAATGCCGCCAGCGCGACTGCAGGTGCGGTGTTTTTCCCCACAGGTTCTAAAATAATTGCTTCCGCCTGTGCATTAATTTCTCGTAATTGCTCAGCCATCATAAAACGATGATCTTCATTACAAATAGCGATAGGTGCTTGCAGGCGTTCTAAACCAGCCAAACGGAGAACTGTCTCCTGAACCATAGTACTTTCTGAAACCAGAGGCAAAAACTGCTTCGGGTATATACCTCGAGACAAAGGCCATAAACGGGTTCCAGATCCACCAGAAAGTATTACAGGTATCATGATATTCCTTGATTTATATTCAATAGTTTATGTTTAACAAGCACTAAATATGCGCTATTATCCTGAGTACAACGCCAGGTTATATTTAGTAACGAACCTTTTATAACTTTGAACGAGTTTATTATAAACATGTCAGTTAATGATGTCCTTCAATCTCGTATTTTGCAAATAAGGTATACAGAGTAAGTCTTGTTACACCGAGTCACTTGGCTGCTTGTGAATTATTATCTGCGCAAACCAGGGCTCTTTTAATTGCAATGGTCTCGGCTTTTACTCTTACCTGTTTTAGGTTCAATTGCATAGCCGCATCTTCGGCATTAAAATCTGCCTGCATTGCTAGATCATGCAAACCTACATCGACATCATCTGTCATAACTACAACGCGCTTAATCTTATTTTCCAGCTGGCAAATATTCCCAGGCCACTGAAAAAAGCCTCTATTGCCATTTTCGCTTCTGCAGTAAGGCCTTTGATAGGCTTATTTTCCAGTTTTGCATAATGGTTAGCAATACTTTTGCGATAACGATAGCATCATCAGCACGTTCTCTTAGAGGTGGAATATCGATCACCATTTCACTGACACGATAATACAAGTCCTCTCTAAAATCACCTGTATCTATTAGTGCCTTTATGTTAAGCCAACTGAGCCAATTTGAAAATTATTTCACTCGATTGGGTGTGATATTTTTTTAAAAAAACGGCTTTTTCGTTCAAACACTAATTAGGAAATAATCTCAGTTCAATTTCGACTGAATCAAGATATCTGATATTGAGTGACCTCATCAACAGCATTAATACAATAAACCCATTTTCTACCATCTTGATCGTCTGAGTGAACCATATCTACCCTTATGTAATCTGGCTTTCCGGCTGAGATAGGTTTGCGCCTGTCACTAATGGCAACTTTTTTGGATTTGGTTTTTTCAAAGTATCTTCGCTGGTTTTGATACCCTGTTGAGCCCCGCAAATGATAGAGGTGTGACACTGAAATATGACCAATATTTTTATACTGAACTTCATTAAATATTGAATAGGCGCGCTCACAGAGATTTTTAACAACAGCACCGCTAGGCGTGTCGTAACACTCGTCCATTTCAGCCAGCAAAGCAATGCCAGTCGCTGTATAGGTTTGTTTGAAGTCAGATGGTTTGCTAGTGTCACGTAGTTACACGACACCTGTATTTAGGACTGCTGAATAAGACAGGGGAACTGCTGTCGTGAGTATACTGTTACTAGTAATAGAAAACGTATGCCGATACCCTTTTGTCGTTTTGTTAACGCCCTGTAGTGAAACTATTTTAAGCTCGACTGGATAAAATCATAACGTGATTTTTTTGTGACCCGGAACACTAAAAAAACGCTTGTGTACCGTCCAGGAACGTTTGTAATTCTTCAGTATTTTTTAATGCTTTAAGATTCATGATGGATTTAATTGCTATATCATGAACAGATTGGATGAATTTTTCAGCTAAGGCTCAGACTTGACACCTGTTAGCAAGCCTTCAATCAGGTGTGATGCTGGAATCCCCCTATCGCAAAGAGATTCCAGGACGACATTCTTACCTATAATTACTAGCTAATTAAGGCTTTTCTAAACGCAAAACACCCAATGCCACGCCTAAATCATAACCATTTCCTTTTCCGGAAAACGTTATGGTTTGAACGCCCTTTGGTGCCCAGCGTCCTTCCACAGATTTTATAAACCCGGCATCGCCATCCATCATAAAAGAACTACCATAAATATCATCTATTTTTGTGACTCCGCGAATCTTTCCTTTGCCATCAGTTACATCATACGCGCCAAAAGTAACTCCCCCCCCTTTCAGGCTTATTTTTACTTTTGCACTTTTGCCACTAGGGCAAGTGACGGTACCTGTTCCGTTGAAAGTCTTATAAAAAGCTGCCCAGCCTTTCATGGTATATCTCAGGTTACAATCTTCAGCTTGTGCAGCAGAAAATGACATAAAGAAAAGTGAACTAACAGCCAAGCCTAAAATTTTTGTGCGCATAATTATTCCCTTGAAATGTTAAAACTTGATTATACCTAAGGTTTAATAGTTAAGCCACTAAAGGTAAAGCCCAGATTATAACCACCACCAACTCCAGCCCCACCGCCTGCGATATCTCCTTTAAACAAGCTACGCGCCTCTGCTGAGCGAGCAAAACCAGCATGTACGCCTATGGAGAAATAGGTGCCATAGATGTCCTTGATACTCTTGATCCCGGTAAATTTACCTTTGGCATCTTGTATATCGATCACACCTAAAGTTAATCCTCCACCATGTACCGTTAATTTTACCCCGGCACTCTGTCCATTCGTGCAACTAACAATCCCAGTCCCTTTATAGCCTTGGTAAATAAAAGACCAGCCTGTTAAATTATATTTTATGGAGCAACTTTCATTTTCAGCCCAGGATGATATCGGCATCAATAGCAATAAACTGACTAATACCCTTAAAATCGTGTGTTTCATTATGTTTTATACTTTCCGCAAAAAGATCGATTATACAGAGATTAGAGGTACCCACTATAACTTCTAGGGGGACACGAAATTTCCATGAGATATTTCTTTAATCAGCTGTGCAAGAAAAGGTAGTTTGAATTCCCCGCTGACTCTGTCTCGAATATAATTATAAGTTCTCTCCTTCAGTTTTTTAGCTGTTTGACTGATCGTCATGAAGGTGTCTTTTAGTTTAGTGCCATTTTCTAACATAGTATGCAAGCTCATATCGCATGCTCTAGCCTGAACACGTGCTGATAACTCAGAGGCATTATTATGTAAAGGCAACTTTGGATATTTCAGAACAAGAAGTAATTATTTTCTTTTGGCATAGGCTTTAGCAATGCGCTCATCCAACTGCTGATAGCCCGTCTGGGTTGAAAATAACGTATCCGCTGAAAATCCTAGAAACGGAGCTTAAGCAAAGTGAAAATTTTTAGTCCCTGATAACGATCGGGCCAGGTGTTTTCTCGAAGCATCTTTTTTGCGTAGAGAAAATACAAGGGATGCCGACATCGCGTCAAGCCATTTGAGGCACTAAATAAAAACCCCTCTAGGATTTTTATTTAGTGGCCGCAGGGCAAATCAGGGCATCCTAGATTTTAATCAGTCCCGTTATCTTTTGCCGCGTTGTGGGCTTGGATGCCCAAAATGAGCTTTCGAGAAGTAGGTGCTCCCCGCCTATAGACTCCATCTTTAAGTTGTTAATTCTCTTCCCTGAAGGCTTCATTTTTACTATACCGTTGATCAATAAAATTGAACAGGCTATAGAACAGGTCTTTTGTCTTGGGGTCGGACAGGTGGACTGTTTCACCTTATAACTCAATAAGCGTTTCCTGAATATCATTTCTGCTCAACCGTCCCAATCCCAATAGTCTATATAAGATAGAGCTATTTTATCATGGCATTTTTGATGCGGATTTCGCCCTCACATTGAGTTATATGCCATTTTATTTTGTATTCAACGACTGTCTGTTTGTTTGTTACTTGAGAAAAAGCTCATATTGCATCAGAGAGGGCTAAGCAAAGGTCGAAATAGTACGATAGATGCTCCCTGTAAAAAATGCCTTTTTTAAACAAAACCTGTCAAGAACTTTTTTGGGGTTTTTATGGCTGCCTATCTAAAAAATTAGGCTTTCCCTGTGATTTATACCAGATATGCTTAGAGTGCTCAGGAAGAACAAAAGAATTTGTGACTTAGGAGATGTGAATGGCTATTCCTGCCCAGAAAGAAAAGCAGGAATAGTTTGTACCAATGTGTTTTAGCAGGTGTCACTCATCACTGGGCTGTGTGCCAGTCGGAGTATAAAGCCTGCTGGCTTAGTTGAATTTAATATCAATACGCCGATTTTTCTGACGACCCGATGCAGAGCTATTTGATGCAACCGGCTGGCTTTGACCATAGCCAATCGCAGTAATACGGTCGGCAGCAACACCTTTGCTAATTAGCACACCACGAATAAAATCAGCTCGTTGCTGTGATAATTTTTTGTTAAGCTCGGCACTACCAGTGTTATCAGTATGTCCTTCCAGTGTCACTTTTTTATCAGGATACTTGCCCATATAATTCGCTAGCAAATCAATTCCCATTGAAGCGCCTGGCACTAAATCGACTTTACCTGTTACAAATTCAATATTTCCGAAAGCCAATATAATTTCACGCTCTGCTTCGGATAATTGCAATTTCAGCAATTTATCCTGAGCGGTATCTTTCTTCAAGTTAAGAGAATCTGAAATCAGCTGCTCTTTTTTGCTCATCAAATCGGCGCTATTCTGACTGGCCTGTCCTGCCGCAGCAATACTTACTGCAGTCTTCACTTGAACATCAGCAATATAGGCTAAAGACACTTTGTCTTCTACCGACTCAGCGGCTGCCGCATCCAATAGCGTTTTATTAGCTGTCGTTAATTCATCTGATGCATATCGCTGGATAGCTGGATTGCTGGCCGCAGCTTTATAAGCTTGTTGAGCAGCTAGTAAAGATTTTGGTGATTGTATTTCCGCACAGCCTACAGCCAATGTTGCGATTACAGCAGGGATAAGCAGTTTTTTTACTGTCAATGTATTCATAAATATATCCAAAAAATATTAGTTGGTGAGTTACAACATTATTTAAGCTGTGATTTCAACATTTTATAACTTTGCTGCATTTGCTTTTCAGATGCCTGAGCCTTACCTGCTTCTGATTTCGCTTGTGCAAGGTTACCCTCTGCAGTAGATTCTTTAGCTAAGCGTAAAGCACTTTCATTATTTCCTTCTTTCATTTCCATTTTTGCTTGCTGTAACTTATTTTTCGATCTTTCCAGCTCCACTGCGGCATATTCATTAGCACCAACATTGCGCGCCGATTGAAGTGTTGCTTCTGCGTAGGCTATATCTGCTTTTGGCGCAGCAATGCCACACCCGATTAAAATTGAAACAGCAGCACCTAAAGCAGTTGCTTTAATTAATAATGCAGTATTTTTTTTTGTAAACATGAACTCATTCTCCATTTAAATTAATGAAATAGTATGCTAATAAGATTTCGCTCAACAATTTTATATGAGTTCAGCCTAATCACAAAACATTTCCCTAGCATTTTTAATGCTTTAAGCAGACTTAAAGTTAATTTGAAAAGTTTCCCATCAGCATTTCTCTGCGTAAATTAATTAATAATTGTTCACCTGTCGTCTCCGGCGAAACAAACAAGCGATTAAAATCAGCTTCTGTCAATGCGTAAAAATGCTGCTTATCCTCTTCGTTAATAGCCAGAAGCTCTGCCAATCCAGTCAATTTCTTGCCATTACCGACCGCCATATCAGAGCGCAACTCACTAAAATTGTTATTAATAAAGTCTTGCACCTGAACTTCCTGTGCTTGCTTTACCTCTTCAGAGCTATCAGAAACCGGATGAATAACCGCGCAGGATGTAAGCTAGAACACAGCAAAAATTACTGTTTGCAAACTAGAAAAACGCCTGTTAAACATATTCCGCATCTATTTTTTTAATTTTTAATGCCTGTTCCCTTAGCCAGTAAAAATAGGCAAAAAACAATTAATATCAGAATAAAACTGACTATGATCAACATGGCAGTCATGACATTAATATCTGAAACACCAATTAAGCCATAACGAAAGGTATTAATCATGTACAGGATAGGATTACCCAAAGCGATTTTCTGCCAGATTTCAGGCAGCATAGAGACGGAATAAAACACCCCTCCCAAATAACTAAGCGGCGTTAAAATAAAATTGGGAATAATAGAAATATCATCAAAACTATCGGCAAAAACAGCATTGACAAAACCGGCTAAGGAAAACAGGGTCGCGGTTAACACAAAGACACTCACCGTAATCCACCAGTTAGTGACCGATATTTCAGTAAACATCATAGAAATACCTGCAACCACACAGCCAACCAATATCCCGCGCACCACCCCACCGCCAATATAGCCTGCTAAAATAATCCAATTGGGTACCGGAGCGACTAGTAGTTCTTCGATATGACGCTGAAATTTAGTGGAATAAAAAGAAGACACGACATTGGAATAGGAGTGGCTGATGACCGACATTAAAATCACCCCTGGCACGATATAATCCATATAGCTTACGCCATTAATATAACCGATTCGCTCACCAATCAGCTTGCCAAAAATCAGAAAATATAATGAAGTCGTGATCGCCGGCGGTAATAAGGTTTGCGGCCAGATGCGGGTAAAACGACGAATTTCTTTAAAGAAAATCGTTCTAAAAGCTATCGAATTATTCATGAAATAAGCGTTTCACCCTTAGCTAATTTCGGCAGACGGCCTTCCAGACCCATCGCTCCACGCATCACTTTATTTTTCAGCGGAGTGATACGTTCTGCCAGACCCAGCCCTAAATTCCTGAAAAACCTGACCGGCATCACTGAATTACTAAAGGTACGATAAAACAGATCCATCACTGTCATCATTTTTAGATTCTCATTACGGCGTAAGCGCTCGTATCGTTTGAGCACCTCAAGGTCAGCTATATTCTTGCCTTTATTACTGGCGTCAATTAACACCTCTGCCAGCATAGCCGCATCTAACAAACCTATATTGACACCCTGCCCTGCCAGCGGGTTAATCATATGTGCAGCATCGCCTACTAACGCGACTCCTTGTTTCACATATTCCTGAGCGTGCTGGCGTTTTAAAGGAAAGCTTGCGACACCCAGAATTGTATTAATCTTACCCAGGCAATCGGGGAAAGTTTCTGTTAACTCAACGAGCAATTCTGGCGCAGATAAAGCCTTTAAACGCCTCACTTCATCGGGCGTGTTATACCAGACGATAGAGCCATAATTCCCGGTAAGAGGTAAAAAAGCCTGCGGCCCGGTCGGCACAAAGCGCTGCCAGGTAATATCCTGTTGCCCGTAGTCAGTTTCCACATAAATAACCATAGCATGCTGCTGATAATCCCAGCTAGTGACCCCTAGCCCCACAGTGCGCCTCAAGCGCGACTGCCCACCGTCCGCACCAACTACGACCTTAGCTGACAGGACCGCTCCATCTTCAAGCTCTACGCTGGCTTTGCCAGCAACATAATTTATTTGTTTTATAGTGGCAGGGCAGAGAAACTCAACATTGGAAAACGCCTCTGCTCTATGCAATAAAGCCAGCTGAGTAACCCGGTTTTCTACGATATATCCCAATGCATCATAGTCGATTGTATCGCTATTAAACTCGGTATCGCCAGCTGTTTCCCAAACCCGCATCCGCTTAAAAGGACAGACACGCGCAGCTAGTACCGCATCCCACGCACCTACTGTTTGCAGAATTTGTTGTGAGGCAATACTTAAAGCAGAAACGCGCAAGTCATGTGCTTGCTCCGGCGAAAATTCTTCTGGCATGCTTTGCTCAATCAGGGCAACTCTTAGATCACTATCGCCTAGTGCACAGGCAACTGTAGCGCCGACCATACCCCCGCCAACAATTAAAACATCATATTCTTCATTCATGCCATCTTTCCAGTAAACAAACTAAGCGAATAATTATAACACTGAGAGCGATTATCTCGGTATGACGCAGAACAAATCCTAAGAAAGTTCCTACAAGCATGCTCTCTTGTTACCTGGCGTAAAAACATTTTACCCACGTTACAAACTCACCCCAACTTTATAGGCTGTGGGATCAGGCACACCGGCTTCGGCGAACCCTTCTTGTCTTAAGCGGCAGGCATCACATTCACCACAGGCCAAACCTTCTGGACTAGCGACATAGCAGGAAACTGTCTGGGCATAATCTACCTGCAACCGGGTGCCCTGCAGAATGATTTCACCCTTACTCATATCAATAAGGGGCGCATGTATATTGATTTTATGTCCTTCCACTCCTGCTTTGGTAGCGACATTTGCCAGCGCCTGAAAAGCTTCAATAAATTGCGGACGACAATCAGGATAGCCTGAATAATCCACCGCATTAACCCCAATAAAAATATCATGCGCATCCAGAACCTCCGCCCAACCCAAGGCAAACGAAAGAAATACGGTATTTCTGGCAGGCACATAAGTCACCGGAATTCCATCCTGATGTGTTACAGGTACCTGTATCGCTTCGTCTGTTAAAGCAGAACCACCAATTTCACCTAGTCCCAGCTGGATAACCTTATGCTCAGCGACCTGATAATCCCGGGCAATTTGTCTGGCTGAAATAAGTTCCGCATTATGCTTTTGCCCATAATCAAAGCTTAAGGCATAGATCATATAGCCTTGCTGCTTTGCCAGCGCTAGAACAGTGACCGAATCGAGCCCACCTGATAATAAAATAATTGCTTTTTTTGTCATTTTACTTAAATCGTTTATTTATTGCGTACGCGTTACTGACTATTATACTGCGTAAAATAATCAATGGAATAATGCTGACTTGTGTGACTAGGTAGCGCACTCGGAATAAACCAAACTGAAAGCGGGGGCTTCAGCTCTGCATTACAGCTTGCGGGGTTTAAGACCCCATCTCCAAGTTTCCTAAGTTTTTTCATATGCGTTACTCAGTAAAGTTATAATAATCGCTGATCTCAACACTATAGATGACAACTCGCTATGCAAGAAAAAGATGTTTTACGCCGTTTTTTATTTGATGGACTGGCTGTTCGCGGTGAATGGTTAAATATTACCGCTAGCTGGCAGGCGGCAAAACAACATCACCCATACCCGGAAGCAGTTATGCAATTACTCGGTGAAGCCCTGGCTGCTACCACATTACTATCCGCTATAATAAAATTTGATGGCAATTTAATTCTCCAGGCACAAGGTAACGGCAGCCTAAAGTCTCTGGTTGCACAAAGCACGAACAAGCTTGAAATACGTGGTTGGGCGCGCTGCGATGATGCTGTTACTGGCGAGAGCCTGGCTGAATTACTAGGTTCCGGGCGGCTCGCATTAACCATAGAACCGGCTATTGGCAAGCCTTACCAGGGCATCGTACCCTTAACAGGATCCAATCTTTCTCAGGCAGTAGAAACCTACTTTTCGCAGTCGGAACAACTAAAAACACGGCTGTGGATATTTGCCAATCAGACTCAGGCGACCGCTTTATTTATCCAGGAACTGCCTGCACAGCAAAATGAAAAAACTCGGGAAGATTGGCAACGCATTGAAGCATTAGCAAACACCATTAGCGAGCAGGAACTGCTATCACTTTCCTGCGAAGAAGTTTTACATCGTTTATTTAATGAAGAACAAGTGCGCTTGTTTAGCGCCGAACCGATTAGCTTTAAATGTCGCTGCTCCGCCGACAAGGTCGCCACGACTATAGTATCGCTTGGCCGCGAAACCGTGGATAAAATCCTCGCCGAGCAAGGTGAGATTATTGCAGATTGTGAATTTTGTAGTAGCAAATATCATTTTGATAAAATCGATATAGCCCGCGTATTTTCCAAAGCCTTAGTACACGCAGACAGTAAAACCCAGCATTAATTAAAGTGGACCCCATTGTCAAGACCATATTCTCCAAATAATAAGGAGAAATATCTAACATTCTCATAAAAAAATACTTCATTTGGTGTTTGATATCCTAGGCTTTGATGCAAGCGCATCATGATTATAAAACTCGAAATACCGTGTTAATCCAGATCGTAACTAAATTACTGTCTGGTAGTCATTCATCTAAATATTCTCATATTTTACAGTTCACCATAAACGCTCTACAAAAATATTGTCTAAAGCGCGACCACGCCCATCCTGTCATGGTTTAATAAAGGAGGACACATTTAAAGGCTGATTTATTAAGTCATTAGAGGTGAATATAAGTATCGAAAACAAATAGCCAAAACCTAGATACGCACTAGAACTTAAACTGGATGCGGTAAAATGAGTGCTTAAAAATAGATATACGCGACAACGAGCCGCAGATCATTTAGGGATTTCATTAATCGCTTTTAGTCGCTGGGTTAAGGCTGAGAAAGGTCCTGAAGAGAAAACAATTAAAAATTATTCTGCATTAAATCTAAGTGCGCATGATGAATTAACGCACTTACGCAAAGAAAACGAACCATTGCGTAGGAAGCGTGAGCTATTAAAAAAGGCCGCAATCTTCTTTGTGCAAGAAGCCGAATAAAAGTCGCATTTATTCGTGAGCAACAGAAGGCATACCCTGTGACCGTACTATGTTGCGCTATGAGAGTCAGTACCCGTGCTTATAATGCCTGCACAAATAATTCTGACAGGCAGAATAAAACTAAAGAAGAAGCTGAACTTAAAGAGAAAGTTGAGCAGATTTTTTATGAAAATAAACAAGTGCATGGAAGTCGTCGCATGACAGATGCACTCAGAAAAATAGGCATTAAGGCAGGGCGTTATCAAGTAACGCGATTAATGGCTGAACTTGGAGTAAAGGTACGTTACCCCAAGAAATATAAAGTGGTGACTGACAGCGATCACAATGATGCGACCTTGCCAAACAAGCTTGACCGTTAGTTGACAATTAAAGTGTGGACTACGAATATTACCTACATTTGGACACTTGAAGGATGGTTTTATGTTGCTGTCGTTATCGACTTGTTTTTACGCCAAGTGGTGGATTGGGCAATTAATGGTCATATGCGTACCTCGCTATACTTAGATGCAATGCATATTACTTTTTGGTGCAGCAACCCCAAGCCTGGACATTGAGATCATTCGGATCGTGGCAGCCAATATGTGAGTAAAGAGTACCGCAATCATCTGGATATCATGAAAATTCAGTAAAGCTGAGTATGATTGATTACCTAGCTTTTTATTAATGGTAAGCGAACGCACTCTAAATTGGGCTATCAATCATCTTGAGAGTTTGGGCGTGACTTGGATAGAAAAACAGTCTAAGAATGTGGCCTGTTTTACTTGACCATTACACAAAAAGATGGCTCGATGTAAAATGCAGTGGTAAGTGAATTTTAATTTCTCACAAAAATAGTAAATCGTACTGATGAAATCACCAATCTATTTCAGGGCAAATATGTAATTTTTTATTTTGTATATCTTTTAGAATATCTGGGAGTATTTCTACTGTATTTTGAACCCGGTCGTGTAAAAGAATACTCGAACCATCCTTAATTTTATCTGTAATTCGCTTCAACATCTTTTTCGTATCTTTATTTATAGTGTCGTAAGACCTTATATTCCAGCCAACCACCTCTAAATCATTCTTTTTAATGATGGCTGCAATGACCGGATTACTCACACCAAACGGCGGTCTGAAAAGTGTAATTTTCTGACTAATAATCCCTTCTACAACATTAATACCTCCCATAATTTCCTCTTCAGCGCGAGTTAAATTCAGGGTTCCAAAGTTTGCTGAATGATTCAGGGTATGCCCTCCCACCAAATGACCTCTGTTTATTATCTCTCTAACAATATTAGGGTATTGAATGGCATTTTTTCCAATAAGAAAGAAAACTGCTTTGGCACGATGCTCTGCTAAAATATCCAGTATTTTCAGGGTTGTTTCAGGGCTTGGACCATCATCAAACCCCAGAACCACACAGCCTTTTTTTGCACTATTTTTTGCCTTTAAATAGAAATTAGAAGTCAACCTCATAGAGAAAAAAAACAATATAAGATAAGCAAACAGTACTAGAAAAAGTACAGGAAATAATACATCTGAACCACGAAGGAGAAAATATATCACTCCTTCAATTAAAAAAAATAAAACACAAATCTGTCTAAAATTCAGCATCTTCAATACTACTGCGCTTTAAGTGAGTTAAACGATCGTATACGCCATCATAATAGCATCTTCGCGCTCACCACTTTCTGCTTTGTAATAACCTGGTCTGACCCCAATTTCATTAAAGCCCATGCTTTCATATAAGGCAATTCCTGCTGTATTCGATGGACGCACTTCCAGGAAGACACTCTCCGCCTTTTTTGCTTTTGCCTTATCAATAACATGCTGCATAAATTTACGCCCCAGACCTTGCTTACGTACAACAGGATCTATACATAGATTGAGTACCGTTGCCTCACCCACGGCTGTTGAAACAATACAATAGGCAGTGATTTTATCTTCGGTATCCTCACTCACCCAACAGTCATAGTGAGCCGCATTTAAGCAATCGTGAAAAATGGGCTCTTTCCACGGGTAATTGTAACCCTGTCCTTCGATCTCCAGAATGCGCGGTAAATCTGCCTTGCTCATTTTACGAAAACGCATCAGTTCCACTTGATTTAAAGTATCAGGAAATACTTTAGCGTAAAATTCCCGGTCAGCATCATAGGTGACCAAGCCTTTAATTTGATTCAATACTTGTTTAAACATGTTTATTTTACTTTTCAAAAAGAGTTAAAGCCCGTTGCATATCTTGCCACACTTTAGGCTTATCGGTTAATGAGCGTAATAAATACGCAGGATGATACATGGCAATTAGAGGAACACCTGCATGCTGATGCACGACTCCCATTAATTCAGCCAAGGGGGCTTTGCTTTGTAATAACGCGTGTGCCGCAACCCGCCCTACAGCAATCAATATCTTAGGCTGCACCAAAGCAATCTGGCGCTGCAAAAACGCGTTACAGGCTGCTAACTCCTGAGATCTGGGGGCACGATCGTCAGCGGGGCGGCATTTAACAATATGTGTAATATAAACCTGCTCCCTGCTGAGTTGCATAGCTCGCAGCATTTCTGTAAATAACTCTGCTGTAGTATCAGCAAATGGCTGTCCAAGCTGGTCATCGATCATGCTCGGCGCTTCTGTTATCCACATATAATCTGCTTGTTGATTACCTGAGCCAATAAGCACTTGCTGGCGTGACTGGCTGAGTTCACATTGCTGACAAGCGAGCATTTCGGCGTGCAGAGTATCCCAGTTGTCCTGTTCAATCTCAGCGGGCAGGACATCCGTTGCGGTATTTTCAACAACTCGAGGCACCCAGACATCTATGCCCATCGCTGATAAATACTGTAAACGTGTTGTATTATCCATGACCAAGCTTTACTCTACGGGTTAATATCTATAGATTAATCAGCTAACGTTATTATTTCAATAAAAACGTTGTAGGGCACTACTTTAGCCCGCCTTTATCATACTCTATAAGAATTCAGGCTCAAGCCACACCCTACATTTACATCTTTTATAACAGAAAACTAACTACACCTGTGGGTGTTGTTTTACACCTTTATTTTCCAACTTGTTCAAGGCATTAATATAGGCTTTTGCAGACGCGATCACAATATCGGTGTCGGCACCTAAGCCATTTACAACACGTCCACCTTTTTCCAAGCGCACAGTCACTTCACCCTGGGCATCCGTACCATTAGTGAGACTGTTGACAGAATAAAGTTCTAAAGAAGCACCTGACTTAACAATCGAATCGATTGCCTTTAAGCCAGCATCGACTGCTCCACTACCTTCCGAATCAGCGCTAAACTCTTGCTCACCGACTTTAACAGTCACCGTAGCGCTGGGTGTTTCTCCCGTTTCAGAGCACACTTTTAAGGCGATTAATTTAAAATGTTCTTCTTCGCTATCGGTATTAACCTCGGTAATTAAGGCTTGTAAGTCTTCATCAAAAATTTCATGTTTTTTATCTGCTAATTGCTTAAAGCGATAAAAGGCATCATTTAATTCCGACTCACTATGAAACTCAAAGCCTAATTCAGTCATGCGGCTTTTAAAGGCATTACGTCCCGAATGCTTGCCCAAGACCATACGGTTTTCTGACCAGCCGACATCTTCGGCACGCATAATCTCATAGGTCTCACGATGTTTTAATACGCCATCCTGATGAATACCGGATTCATGCGCAAAGGCATTCGCGCCTACGATGGCTTTATTCGGCTGTACTGGAAAGCCAGTGATGCTGGATATTAATTTAGAGCAAGTGACAATTTCCCGCGTATCCAAGCGGGTATCACAGGTAAACACATCGTGCCGCGTCTTAATAGCCATCACAATCTCTTCTAAAGCCGCATTTCCCGCGCGCTCGCCTAAGCCATTAATGGTACATTCCACCTGCCTTGCGCCATTCATCACCGCAGACAAGGAATTTGCCACAGCCAAACCTAAATCATTATGGCAATGTACTGAAAAAACGGCTTTATCAGCATTCGGAATACGCGTCCTTAAGCTGGCAATCATCGCACCAAAATCAGCCGGAATGCTATAGCCCACAGTATCCGGAATATTTAAGGTCGTTGCACCCGCATCAATAACCGCTTCTAATATTCGGCACAAAAAATCTTCTTCAGAGCGCCCTGCATCTTCGGGAGAAAATTCGACATTATCGGTATATTGCCTGGCGCGTTTTACTGCTTTTACCGCATGTTCAATCACCTGCTCAGGCGACATTTTCAACTTCATTTGCATATGAATCGGTGACGTTGCAATAAAGGTATGAATACGCGAGCTCTTCGCGTGTTTCAAGGCTTCGCCCGCCCTGTCTATATCTCTATCCAAAGCCCGCGCCAAACCACAGACGGTACTATCTTTGACCGCTTCAGCAACGGCTTGCACCGCTTCAAAGTCTCCGGCGCTTGCTGCTGGAAAGCCAGCTTCAATCACATCAACTTTTAATCTTTCCAAGGCACGGGCAATGCGTACTTTTTCATCACGCGTCATAGACGCACCAGGACTTTGCTCGCCATCACGCAAAGTCGTATCAAATATTATTAATTTATCTTTCATGGGAAATTCCATTCATAGTGGCTGTATTTCGCCAGCTTGTGAAATATGATACGGATCTATTTATGTTTACAGCTCTGAATTCGAGCTTCTATGCGTTATTCCCGGCTGTTTGTGTTTGCCGGGAAATTGTCGCGCTGAACCCGTATCGATGTTTATTAGAGAATATTAGAGAGATGCCCAGTAGGGCAGATGGCGGCCTAGGCAACTTGCTGAAAGGAAAAAAGGTATTGCCTTTTGCTTGGTGATCATAGTCTTAAATTGATTGTAATATCTACTTGATTTGTTAATTCATGCGATCTTGTCGCTTACGACGTAATAATAACATAGTCATAACAGGACCTGACAAGGCATAACCAAAGAAAAATAAAAATAAAATCGTCGCCGGGTTTGACAAGGTAATCGCAAAACCCAACATAACGCCAATCAACACCACGAAAGGCACTTTACCGTGCAGGTTGATGTCCTTAAAACTATAATATCGAAAGTTACTGACCATTAATAAACCCGTTGCCACCGTCATAATTAAGACTAACCATGGCCAGCCATCGATACCATATGCATATTTCTCACTAATCCATACCAGCCCAGCTAATATCGCTGCCGCCGCAGGACTGGGCAAGCCTTGAAAATAGCGTTTATCCTGTGTTGCCAACTGGGTATTAAATCGCGCCAGACGTAATGCGCCACCCGCCAAATGCACGAAAGCACCAATTAAACCTGCTTGGCCTAATGAAGATAAAGCCCATAAATACATAACGATAGCAGGTGCAACACCAAAAGAAACCATATCCGCCATACTGTCGTATTCGGCACCGAAATCACTTTGGGTATTTGTCATACGTGCAACACGCCCATCCAGCCCATCTAATATCAAAGACACAAAAATTAAAATTGCCGCTGTTTCATAGTGCCCTGAAATCGCCGAAGCTATCGCGTAAAAACCTGAAAATAAGCCACCTGTGGTAAACAGGTTAGGTAATAAATAAATACCGCGTCTACGTTTTTTTGAACTTTTCTGATCCAATTCAGTCATATCTAAGGGTTCAGTTGTTTGAATTTCCTTAGTATTATATAGCATTTAAGGCATCGCTAATACGAAAACCACACTCAATATAATCATATATTTAGTTTATCTCCATTCCATGCAAGAATACGCCGCAATATGGAAAATCAACAACACGGCATCAGCCCTCACACAGCCCAGCTACCACTCCACTGCTTAAAGCAAATGATACAGCTAGTGCGGGACTTACAAAACCTTAGCGAAAATCCGGCATACCCACCACTATTAGCCAAACTACCCAGGAATGCTCAGATTGAACCTGGCTATTTCTCGGTATTAATGGGCTATGACTTTCATATCGATGAAACGCAACAGGTCAAGCTGATTGAAGTCAATACCAATGCAGGTGGCTTATGGTATCCAGCGCGCAGTTATGCCCCCGACGCACAGTTCTTTCCCAGCAAGCTTGGCGACAAGTTATTAAGCACCTTCCTGCAAGAATATCGGTTATTTCGTCAAGACAAACAGGCCCAGCCGCAATTAATTGCCATTATTGATCACCAACCCGAAGAGCAATTTCTTTATCCTGAAATGCAGATATATGCCAAATTATTTCAGCAAGTTGGCATTAATACCGTTATTGTCGACCCTGCCCAGCTAGAAATAAAAGACAACCGCCTGTGTTATCAAGGTCAAACTATCGACCTGATTTACAATCGCCATTGTGATTTTTATTTAAACACGCCAGAAATGCAGCATATCGCGATAGCATGGCAGCAGCAGATGGTCTGCTTAACGCCTAACCCCCGCGTTTATGGGTTATTAGCAGATAAGCAACGCATGGCGGACTGGTCCTATGCTGAGTTCTTTGATGATTTCCTAGCACCCGCCACTATCGCTCGTTTACAACAGGCAATCCCGCACACCCAGCTACTTCATGCACTCCCTAAAGAGACTTTATGGGCTGAGCGCAAACACAAAGTATTTAAACCGACAACCGGCTATGCCAGTCAAGGTGTTTATGTAGGTGATAAGCTAACTAAAAAAAAATTTATTAGCCTGGAGCCTCATGCCACTTTAGTTCAGCATCGTATCAAGCCGAGCATTACCCATGCGCCAGATGGCGAAAAATTCAAAACCGATTTTCGGCTATTTGTCTATCGCAAGACTATTCTTGCGGTCAGCGCTAGGCTATACCAAGGTCAGGTGACAAATTTACGTACCGCGAATGGCGGCTTTAGTAAAATCAAGTTAACGTAGTCTGTATGAAGCTTTCGGAACATCAGCACTTCCGCCTTCCCTCATTGTTCGCAAGTTTCTAGCGAACTACTGTTAATCTTTGAATTTAAATTAATTTTGCTTACAAAGGACTTGTAAAACTACCAAACAAAACCCACCATTAGTTATAACCGACAATACTTGTTAACAAAATATCCCCCATCTATGTTTGCTTATTTTAAACTTCCTCTTCTTTTAGTTTTACTATTAACTAGCGCTTGCACTTCAATACCACCAACAATGGAATCAAAAAACATAATCCAAAGCCAGAACGATAGCCGTCACTATCAAGCCTTTACCCTCAATAATGGCTTGAAAGTACTGATTATATCCGACCCAGAGACGAAAAAAGCAGCGGCGTCATTAGATGTTTTTGTTGGTAGCGCCAGCGATCCTGAAGACCGGGCTGGTCTGGCACATTTCCTGGAACATATGCTTTTCTTAGGGACTGAGAAATATCCGGATGCAGACGAATATCAAACTTTTATTGCTCAGCACGGCGGCTCTAGAAATGCCTTTACGGCCAAAGAGCATACCAACTATTTTTTTGACATAGAAAATTCCTCACTGGAACCTACATTAGACCGTTTCAGTCAGTTTTTTACCGCGCCGCTATTTAATGCTGAATTTGTAGAGCGCGAAAAAAATGCCGTCAACTCTGAATACCTAGGCAAAATAAAAACCGAAAACCGACGTTTTTATGCCGGCATACAACAAGCGCTTAACCCTAAAAGTCCTTATGCAAAATTCAGCGTCGGCAGCCTGGAAACACTAGCTGATAGAGAAAGCGACCTAGTTCGAGATGACCTGCTGACATTTTATAACACCCATTATTCAGCTAATTTAATGACTTTGGTCGTGCTTGCTAATGAGCCATTACCCGTTTTAAAAAAATGGGTCACCGATAAATTTTCTGCCATTCCTGACCATAACGCCGAGAAAAAAGTATTTAGCCAGCCCTTATTGACTCAAGCGCAAATGGCGCAACAAATTAATATTAAATCGCTACAGGAAAAGCGTGAACTCAATCTTATTTTTCCATTACCTGAAGTGCAATCTCATTATCTAGCTAAGCCCAGCGCTTATTTTCAGTCTTTACTTGGGCATGAGGGCAAAGGCAGTATCCTTGCGTTGTTAAAAGAAAAAGGCTGGGCAGATGAACTTAGCGCATCCATTGGTATTAGTAATAATGCCCAGGAATCAAGCCTCCACCTTGGCATTAATCTAACCCTCCTTGGCTTACAGCATACCGATGAAATTATTGGTATTGTTTTTCAATACATCAGGCTGTTACAAAATAATGAAATTCAAGAATGGCTATTTCAGGAACAAAGCCAGATGGCGGCACTGCAATTTCGCTATCAAGAACAACACGATGCCAGTAGCACAGTGACCGGGCTAGCTCGTAATTTACAGTATTACGCCCCAGAGGATATATTGCGCGGCCCTTATATTATTGAGCAATTTAAACCTGAACTCAGCGCGCAACTAATAGCCCAGTTAACACCTGAGCGCGTACTCGTAGCGCTGAATTCACAAGACATCAAAACCGATAGCACGGAAAAAAACTATCAAGTTGAATATCAAATTACTCCCATTGCAGCGGAGACGATTCAAACATGGAACGAGTCACCCATCGATCCAGCGCTGTCATTGCCTGCTGCCAATCCCTTTATTCCCAATGAATTAAACCTGAAGACAGCACAACCAGCGCCAGAACAGGCGACTCCCGCACATCCCGAGTTAATCCTTCAAAACTCCAGTCTAGATCTTTGGCATCAATTAGACACCAGCTTTAATGTACCGCGTAGCAACCTGTATATCGCACTACAGTCGCCTATTGCCAATAAAACTCCAAAGGATAGTTTATTAACCGCGCTATTAACCGGAATTATCAAGAAGCAACTCAATAGCTATGCCTACCCTGCGCGCCTAGCGGGGCTAAGTTATTCTATTTATGCGACAGAGCGAGGTATGAGCATTGCGCTTTCTGGCTACGATCAAAAGCAACCGGTATTACTAGAACAGATTATAGCGGACATCAAAGCACCGGAAATCACCGTAAAACGTTTTAATATTCTAAAAGCGCGCTACCAGCAGAAATTAACCAACGCAAAAAAACAGCAACCTTTTAAACAAGTACTCGCCGAACTTAAACGTACGCTGATTGAGAGGCGCTGGACTAATGAACAAAAGTTAAGCGCTTTATCCAGCCTAACACGCGAAGATCTAACGCTATTTGCAGAAGCATTTTTAAAACAACTGCACGTCACCATGCTGCTACAGGGAAATAACACTGCCAGCGAAGCTGAAACTATTGCAGCCATGCTAAGCCAGGAATTTGCTTTACCAGCAGATGCACCGCGAGTCCCTGCTGCGGGTATTATTCAGTTAGCAGGCGACTCTTTGCAGGCGCGTAGATTGACTATCGATAACCATGACGCCGCCTTAGCGCTCTATTTCCAGGGTGTTAATAAAAGCGCCGCTGCACAAGCTGAGGCACAATTATTAGGCCGGATTATAGGACCTGCATTCTTTGCCGACCTGCGTACCCGTCAGCAACTGGCCTACAACCTAGGCGCCGCGGCCCTGCCTATGAAAGACATGCCGGGAATCATTTTTATCATGCAATCCCCGGTTATTTCTGCTCCAGAAATAGAGGCTCGTTACCATGCCTTTATTACCTCCTACCTTGAAGAGTTACAAGCTATTTCAGAGGATGATCTGGAAAGCTATAAGGCCGGATTAATCACCCGATTAATGGAAAAAAACAAAAGCCTGCACAAAAGAAGCTACCAGAACTGGCTAGAAATCGATCGCGAAAACATTGACTTTGATACCCGGGAACGCTTAGCCGAAGCCGTTGGCCAAATTGATAAAGAGCGGTTAATTGCAGTATACAAAGACTGGCTAATAGACAACCCTCGACAGCTCCGCAGCTATGCACTTGGGAATCAATTTATAAATGATGATTTTTCTGATCCCGAATTGATTACTGATATTGATACCTTCAAGCGCGAGCATAATAAGCTGTAATCATTTTTCCTTACAGAAAGGCAGAGGGTCTTTTCTCTGTGCTTTCTGTAGCGTTAATCAATATAGATTTTGTATAGTTTATTAGACTTACGCCGCTATAAATCTGGTAGCCCCCCAGAAACCAAAAATCATATAGCTTAATATAAATACCCAACAACCGATTCCCGGGACAAAGTTATCGCTTGAAATACCTTCAATAAAAAGTAAAGCAAAGGCTATGATTGTCGCCCATTACAATGAAAAATTATCACAGACACCAAAAGCACGAATAAACCCCTAAAAATCATTGGCACATAAAATGTAATGGGATGATTGCTGTGAATTATTTTGCAATTATCATTTGCCATTCGCTTTCCCTCGCTTTTTACTGATTTAAGCTTTTGTATATTATTCTGATTAATTTAACCACTTTGCAGAGAAACTATAACTGGAAGATAATCAGGAAATATTTTATAAATCACTCCGACTGTGTTATTTTTAGAACCTTTGAAACAAGATGAATGCAATAGTTCATCCAAACGGGAAGACAATAATGCTCACTCAAAAAAGTATCTCAACACCACTCCTTGCAACTATTATTATTCTTGGTTCTGGAAGTGCATTCGCAGCCGACGAATCTTTTACCAGCCTTGTCCCGGTCTGGCCTTTTTTAGCGATTGCTGCTTTTATCTTTATTTTCAGAAAACAACTCAATTGCGTTCCCCCCATTAATTTAGATGCGGAGTCGCCTACCCCTGAGCTGCAAGAACAAGTCATAACTACCCCCGCAGAACCCGAAGAACCGAACCCAACAATCCTTCAGGATACAGATACAACAACAACGACAACGACAACGGAAGATACACCCCCAGCAATTGCACCAGCAACAAACGAGACCATCATTGATTTAAAAGATGATAGTGAACAGTGCCAGGTAGGTACTGCCAAGGGGACAAGGTGTAAACGTCAAACCACATTGGAAGATGCTTCAGTTACGATTGACGGCATAACCTACCTATTAACTGCCTGCAGACAACATAATACTGACCATCTTAAACCTTATTCAGGGCTGATTAAGTGAACTTCTCTAGTTTCCCTTAAAAGTAATGACCCTCGCGATTGATAAGATTAGCTGAAACCATCGCTGCCAGCTATGGAGAGCGAACGCGAGGGCTGGTAGTCCCCAGAAGGCGTAGGGGCGT